>CAVBXD010000008.1:0-116602 GCA_963599465.1 Oscillospiraceae bacterium
CTCAGTTGGTAGAGCGCGACCTTGCCAAGGTCGAGGTCGCGGGTCCGAGTCCCGTTTGCCGCTCTTTTTTTTTGTTTTTCGAAGCCCCTCAAAAGAAAATCAAAGTCTATTTTCAATGAATTTATATATCAGATATTTTGATAACGAGACTCTTGTATATAATGTAGAAGAGGCTATTGCTTTTTTGCGCTCCTTAGGCGAAGTAACCGTAACACGTAATATGGAAAATGACATTCGTGAGTTTGTCGCGAGCAACGTCATGTTCCCAAAACGCTATAAGGTGCGTGCACATGCCTACTTCATCATGATCAAGACCACTGCCGCCACAATGCGCGACTTCAAGGAGAAAAAAGCCACGAAGCAGGCGCAGGAGAGCAGTCCCGCCAACAACGATACCCCCATGGCAAGGCTCAACTACCACAAGGAAGGCTGGTATGAGGGCGAGATTGATTTCAAGCGCGTGGTGCTGACACCATCGACCGGTAAGCACGAATACCGCGACACGCATTACGTGGCACGCTGCAAGGCGGTGTCGGGAGCTGATTGCTACAACAGGATAGTGGACTACTTGCGCACACGCGTGGACAACCGCAGCCAGTTCCCATCGGCAAAGGGCAAGAAGTTCAGCTTCAAATACCTGGGCATGTGGAAATAGCAAATAAAGACTCAAGACATGAATAAGGTTATGCTTATCGGGAACGTGGGCAAAGAGCCCGACGTGCATTATTATGATGCCGACCAAGCCGTGGCAAAGGTTACGCTTGCCACGACAGAACGCGGCTATACCACCAAGGACGGCACAAAGATACCCGACCATACCGACTGGCACAACCTCGTCTTCTACCGCCAGCTTGCCAAGATTGTGGAACAGTATGTCCACAAGGGCGACAAGCTCTACGTAGAAGGAAGGCTCCGCTACAACACCTTTGACGACAAGCTCGGCAAGCGACACAACGTAACCGAGATAATGGTAGACAACATGGAGCTCCTTACTCCAAGACCAAACAAAGCTTAATAAAACATTGGATCCGAATTTACTAAGTCATCTCAATGAACTGGTGAAGTTCAATGAAATCACGACAGAAGTGGCAATAGCCATAGCTCTAACTATCGCGTTGCTTTTACTGTCGGGCTTCGCCAGCGGCTCCGAGATTGCCATTTTCAGTCTTTCACCGTCTGACATCAACGAGCTAAACCCCGACAAGAACCCGAGCGACAAGGCAATCTGCCAATTGCGTGAAGACTCTGAGCGAACGCTCGCGACCATCTTGATAACCAACAACTTGGTCAACGTCACCATCATCATGCTCTGCAACTTCATCTTTGGCTCCCTTGTGGTTTTCAAAGTGAAATGGCTCGATTTCTTGGTCATTACCGTATTCCTAACCTTCCTGCTGCTTCTTTTCGGAGAGATCATGCCAAAGGTTTACAGTCGTTCAATACCATTGAAATTCTGCCGCAAGGCAGTGGGCGGACTCCTGTTTTTCAGAAAACTTTTCTGGCCATTGGAGACTGTACTCTTGAAGAGTGGGATGATTGCAGAGAAAGCCATGCCAAAAGAGAAAAGGCAACTAAGCGTTGACGACTTGGAACAGGCTCTCGAATTGACCAACAAGGAAGACATAAAGGAAGAACAGAGTATGCTCAAGGGCATTATCCGCTTTGGCGACGAGACTGCTAAAGAGATAATGACACCCCGACAAGACATTGGCGACATAGACATCAGGTCGTCTTTTCGAGACGTGCTCAAGTTTATCGTTGACAACAACTACAGTCGCATACCAATATATCAGGACAACGAGGACAATATACGAGGCGTGCTGTATATCAAGGACTTGCTGCCTCACATTGGCAAGCCCGACAACTTTCGTTGGCAAAGTTTGATAAGACCTACCTATTTCGTGCCCGAAACGAAAAAGATTGACGACTTGCTGCATGAGTTCCAGGACAACAAGGTTCACATTGCCATAGTTGTGGATGAATTCGGCGGCACGAGTGGTCTCGTAACGCTTGAAGACATTCTTGAGGAAATCGTGGGAGAGATAAACGACGAGTACGACGAAGAGGAGAAAAGCTATACAAGGCTGAACAGCAACACATACATATTCGAGGGCAAGACCCTCTTGAGTGACTTCTGCAAGATTCTCGGCATTGACGACGAAGAGTTTGAGAGCGTTGTGGGCGATGCCGACTCTCTCGCCGGACTCCTGCTCGAACTGAAAGGCGACTTCCTAAACCTACACGAGAAGACCACGTTCAAGAACTACACGTTCGAGGTGATGGCTGTGGAGGAAAGGCGCATAAGCAAGGTGAAAGTCGTGGTAAACAACAAGACTGCAAGCAATGCCACTGACAAGAAAACAGAAGCTTGACGACGGCTCGTGGCTCGCGATATGGAAAATGGACGAGCCATTAGACGGCCTTCCACGGCCAAGACAAGTTGACCTGAGCCAATACCAAGCGCAAAGGTTGAGAGAAAAACTGACAGAATATCTCTTGCTGAGCGAGCTAACAAACCAGGACGATATTGTCATAGACCACGACGAGGACGGCGCGCCATTGGTGGAAGGATTCAACATCAGCATCAGCCACACAAGAGGTTGGGCGGCAATGATCATGTCTGACCATCACAGAAACGGAGTGGATATTGAATATGTCTCCGACAGGGTGAACAGGATAGTTTCCCGTTTCATGTGCGAAGAGGAACAACAAGACACGCTCAATGGAAGGATAATAACATGGTGTGCAAAGGAAGCGGCATATAAGTATTATCATGAACAACACTTGGGGTTGCTTGAGATGCGGCTTCTGCCGTTCACACCACAACAGACGGGCGTTGCCCTCTTGAAAAACCTAAGGCAGGGAGATACAGCAGCTGTCAATTACGAGGTCAACGACAGTTTCGTCATTGCGTTTATCACGGGATGATTATTACACACAAATACTGCTTTTTTACACATTCTTAATAAAATGTGCATAAAAGTAAGTGACTTTATATAAATTTTAGCATTTTTTTATCATAGCATTTGGCTGATTCCATATTTTTAGTTACTTTTGCAATGGATAATAGGCCATTGGCCAAAGGTGTTGCAAAATAGTTAATCAGACATTACCAGAAAGCGTTGCTAAAGAAAATATACTATATATTAATATTGTGTGTCTTGTGCTCTTCTTGCGGGTTCAAGCTCAAGTCAAACGACAACGACGACCCTTCAAACTTGAAGGCGGAGCGTTATGATCGTTTGGAAAGTCGCTACGTTGTCACGGGCGACTTCTCGGCATTGCAGCAAATGAACACAGAGTACCCAATAGAAACACGCACGCTCATAGAGAAAATCCTACGCATTGGCGATGTCAACGACCATGACATAAACGAGCGGTTCCTGCGTTTCTACCAAGACTCAACACTGCAATCGTTGGTTAGCGACGTGCAATTGGAATACGCCAGCATGGAAGACATCAACCAAGGGTTGCAAAAAACGTTTTCCAACCTGAAGCAATGGCTTCCAGACATGCCTTTACCACATATCTACACTCAGATAGGCGCGCTCGACCAAAGCATAGTGGTAGGCGACCGCATGATAGGCATATCGCTCGACAAATACATGGGCGCAAAATATCCTCTATACAAGAAGTTCGGATACAGCAACGAGCAACTGGAGTCGATGAACAGGTCGTACATAGTGCCCGACTGCGCGTTGTTCTACCTTCTCAGCCTATACCCGATGGAGAACTTTGACACGAAAAGCCAACTGGAAAGGGATCTCCACATGGGAAAACTGATGTGGGTTTCCAACAAGGCGACAGGCATAGAGGTGTTTCGTACCGACTATGTGCAAATGGTTAGCCGTTACATGAAGAAGCACGGCAATATAACAATAAAACAACTTCTGGAAAGAGACAACTACAAGGACATGAAGTAAATCCATTTCCTTACAGGGCAATGACGCATACATGTTTGCCATGCGCAAAACCCGCCCAAATAAGGCTCGTCAGATTTTTATTTCTCAAAGTGCTGGTAGTCCTTGACCGTTTTCCAAGCCCCACCCCACTTGAATCCATGACTTGTAAACAACTTCCACGCAAGGTCACCCTTTTCAATCTTATAAGGGAAAGAGCCGCTACGGTCTACATATTTACCCGCCACAGAAGGCTGCACCAAGACCTTACCTGAACGCGAACGCCTTACACATGGATTGTAAAGCGTGTTGAGGTCAACAGCCATACCCCTGGCATGTGCCGACAACTTCTTGCTGCCACGCACGGCACGATAACAAAAACTACTTGAATTGTTGGCGCGCATCGACTTTTCGTCATTAGCCTCGAAATCGTCTATCAGACGAACACTGGCTATGGGATAGCGATGCTCGTAAAGCTCTTCGAAAATCTCCAACACATCATTGGCTATCGCCTTGTTGCAAACCATCTCTCCATGCTTGACATGGCCATCCAAGTCGACATGCAACAAACGCAAATAGCGCAAGTCCTGCCTGCGCACAGGGCAAGCCTCATGATAACTCTTGCCTTGCATCCTGACAAAGACGTCGTCGGGTATCATTGACACGGAAAACCCTTGCAGCCGCTTTTGTGGGAAAACAAAGAGCGGCAAGAAAAGAAACACCACAAACAACAATGACAAGCGCATAGATAAACTATTAAGCATAAGGACTAAACTGAACATATTAAAACAAAAAGAGTCAAGCAAGAAACTTGCTTGACTCTTTTGAGTTGGGGCACACGGACTCGAACCATGAATGACAGGACCAGAATCTGTAGTGTTACCATTACACCATGCCCCAATTTGTTAGCAATGTCATTTCTGAATTGCGAGTGCAAAGGTACACACTTTTCCGTTACCATCCAAATTTTTCGCGACATTTTTTCAAAAAAAATATTTCGGCGACTATTATCCGCCATTATGTCATGCCAATGTCACTTAATTCAAAAATAAGATTAATAAATTTTGTATTTCGTGCGATTAGCACTAACTTTGTCATAGATATGCTGTTAACATACTGATATTAAATTAATGAAAGAAACAACGACAGAAGAGTTGCTAAAGATTATCGTCGACGCCATACAAGACAAGAAGGGCGAAGACATCCGCGTGGTCGACCTTAGGCATATAGATGGAGCCATCGCCAACTATTTCGTGATTTGCCAAGGAGGTTCGCCAGCACAAGTGGAAGCCATAGCCCAATCGATAGGCGACAAATGCCGCGAGAAGACGGGCGAGAAGCCTGTGGGCGTAAACGGACTGGGAAACGACCAATGGGTCGCGATTGATTTCGTGGACATAATCGTGCACATATTCCTGCCTGAGCCAAGGGAGTTCTATGACCTCGAACATCTTTGGGAAGATGCCAACATCTCCATCGTCAAGGATGATGCCAGTGAGGAGCTGTAATAAAACTTAAAGAACAAAACCATGAACAACAGGCAAATGAACCAAAACGACCAGCAGCCCAAGATGCCACGGTTCAACATGAACTGGCTTTACATCATTGTGGCAGTCGTTCTCGCCATCATGCTCTTCTCTGGAGGCGGAGGATCCATTGTGAAAAGCGGATCAAGCCAAGAGGCCACTTACAGCGACTTCAAGGCTTACGTCGACAAAGGCTATGCCCAACGTGTGGTGATAAACAAGAGCGACAACACGCTGAAGATGTTTGTCAAGCCACAACATATACGTACAGTCTTCAACATGACCGCACAGCAAGTGGGCACCAACCCATATCTCAGCGTGCAGTTCGGCTCCGTAGACGAGTTGGAGAAGTTTCTCGACAACGAGCAACAAAAGCATAAACTCGCCGGATATAGCTACAACAATGAGCGTGGCACCGACATATGGAGCCTGCTCATAAACCTCGGCCCGCTGATTTTCTTCTTCTTCCTCTTCTGGATGTTCAGTCGAGGCATGAGCGGAGGCGGCGGCATGGGCGGAGGCGGCGGCATCTTCAACGTCGGCAAGAGCAAGGCAAAACTCTATGAGAAGGGAAACGAGATGGGCATAACCTTCAAGGATGTAGCCGGACAAGAGGGTGCCAAGCAGGAAGTGCAAGAGATCGTGGACTTCCTCAAGGACCCAAAGAAATATACAGACCTTGGCGGAAAGATACCAAAGGGAGCCTTGCTCATAGGTCCTCCGGGAACAGGTAAGACCCTGCTTGCAAAAGCCGTGGCTGGCGAGGCAGGCGTGCCGTTCTTCTCAATGTCGGGCTCCGACTTCGTTGAGATGTTCGTCGGCGTGGGCGCAAGCCGCGTGCGCGACGTCTTTGGCCAGGCAAAGCAAAAGTCGCCGTGCATCATCTTCATCGATGAGATTGACGCCGTGGGTCGCGCAAGATCCAAGAACCCATCCATGGGCGGCAACGACGAGCGCGAAAACACTCTTAACGCACTTCTCACCGAGATGGACGGATTCGGCACCAACTCAGGCGTCATCGTGCTTGCCGCCACAAACCGCGCAGACATGCTCGACAAGGCGTTGTTGCGTGCCGGTCGTTTCGACAGGCAAATACACGTAGACCTGCCCGACCTCGCTGAGAGGAAGGCCATCTTCCTCGTACACCTAAGGCCATTGAAACTCGGCAATGACATGGACGTGGACTACCTCGCACGTCAGACTCCGGGATTCTCCGGCGCAGACATAGCCAATGTATGCAACGAGGCAGCGTTGATAGCGGCAAGGCACAACAAGCAAGCCGTGGAGAAACAAGACTTTCTCGATGCCGTGGATCGCATAGTAGGCGGATTGGAGAAGAAGACCAAGGTAATGACTGCCGACGAGAAGCGTTCCATAGCCATTCATGAGGCTGGGCACGCAACCATAAGCTGGTTCTGCAGATACGCTAACCCTCTTGTCAAGGTAACGATAGTGCCACGCGGCCAAGCTCTCGGAGCAGCATGGTACATACCTGAGGAGAGAGTCATCACGACAAAGGAAGAGGAACTCGACCAGATTTGCTCACTGCTTGGAGGCCGTGCCGCCGAGGAGCTCTTCGTGGGAGCCATCTCTACCGGAGCCATGAACGACCTCGAGCGTTCCACCAAAGCCGCCTTCGGAATGGTGGCATATACGGGCATGAGCGACAAGCTGCCAAACATATGCTACTATAATAATAATGAATACTCGTTCCAGCGTCCTTATAGCGAGACAACCGCAAAGATAATCGACGACGAGGTGCTTAGGATTGTAAACGACCAATACAAGCGCGCCAAAGAAATTCTTACTGAACACAAGGAAGGCCACGCCGCGCTCGCACAGTTGTTGTTCGACAAGGAAGTCATATACCGCGAGGACGTAGAAAGCATCTTAGGCACGCGCCCATGGACAAGTCGCTCGGAGGAACTTATCAAGGAGAACGACCGTATCGAGGCTGAGAGAAAAGCCAAGGAAGATGCTGAGGCTCCTAAGCTCGAGGACATGCCCGACGAAGTGAAACAAGCCCAGGCTGAGCACGACAAGGCTATTGCCGACCAAAAGAAGAACAGCATCCTTGGCGTGGACACAGAGAACCATAACATAGAGGACAAAAAAGATTAAAGGGTCATGACAGACAAAAAGAAGAATCTTATCGTCAGGTCAATCACGGGAGTGCTTTTCGTGGCCATCATGGTAGCCGGCTTTCTCAACAGCATGGCAATGCTCCTGCTCTTTACCATCATCACTGGTTTAACGTTATGGGAATACACTGGGTTGGTAAACGACCGCGTTGCCGATGTCAACGTCAACCGCTTCATCTCAACCGTCGGCGGAGTCTACTTCTTTATAGCCATTGCCATGTGGAGCATTGGCGTAGTGAAGGGTTTCGCGGTGATGATGCCCTATGTTCTCACCATTATCTATCTGCTTATAAGCGAGTTGTATGCCAAGAACCGCAATGCCGTGACCAATATGGCTTATACCATGCTCGGGCAAATGTACATAGCCATGCCATTGGCGCTCATCAACGTTCTCGCTTTCAAGTGTGACGACTCGGGCAACTTTAGCGGCTACGACATGTTGCTTCCGCTATCGGTGTTCATCCTGCTTTGGGCAAACGACTCCGGTGCCTATTGCTTCGGCTCAATGTTCGGCAAGCACAAGCTCTTCCCACGCATCTCCCCTGGAAAGACATGGGAAGGCAGCATTGGCGGTGGCATCTTCGCGGTGATAATAGCTGGCGTGATTGGCTATTTGGCCAATAACGGAAGCGACGCCCATGTCCTCAACGTGGCACAATGGATGGGGCTTGGTGCTGTCGTCGTGATTTTCGGCACATGGGGCGACCTTGTGGAGAGCCTCTTCAAGCGCACTATAGGCGTGAAAGATAGCGGAAAGATACTGCCGGGTCATGGAGGCATGATGGACAGGTTCGACTCAAGTCTTCTGGCAATACCAGCCGCGGTGCTTTATCTCTATTCGATCACAATTTTCATGTAATGTGAAAGTACACCTGAGAAACGTGTACTTTTGGGGAAATCAATAAAAGAAGTGCAAACGAAACACAATAATATAACATTGTCTTGTTTCGTTTGCACTAAATGACTACCTTTGCATAGGAAATTGGAAGAGCAATTCATGGAGAAGAAGAAACTGCAATCAATATTGTCGGCTTTGGCAAGACACAAATATCTTATCACAATAGTGATAGGTGTCTTGTTTATAGGCTTTATCGACGAGAACAGTTTCATGCAACGCATAAAATACGACATCCAGATTAACGGCCTAAAAGAAGAAATCAAGAAATACAACGCCATCAACGACTCTGCCAATACCCAACTTGAAAACCTAAAGCGTAATCCCAGATACATTGAAAAGATAGCACGGGAGCGCTATTTCATGAAAGCTGACGATGAAGACATCTTCGTGCTCAGCACAGAGAACGTAAACGATGATACTGAACAATAATCACCAGAATGAAGCAATTAAATAAATTACAAAGTGCCATATTTCTCACTGGCGGCGTTTTAATGGTTATCGGGGTGGCTTGCTGCGTGCTCACCATTGCGCCTACAGTGCTATGCTGGGTCTTTCTCTTGGGTGCCGTCATGTTCGCGGTCATGCAAGTGTCGCAAGCCTATGAGGGTAATGACCTTGTGGTGCGAAGGCTAAAACGGCTGCAAAACCTCAGTGACCTGCTATTCGTTTTGGCCGGCGTGCTCCTCGCCGACACAGTGTATGCAGGTGTGAACCATAGTTTTTTTCAACCATTGTTCGACAACCATCAAGCCTACATCACTTATTTATACAACAAGTGGGTGGTCTTGTTGCTTGTGGCAGCGATACTCGAAGTGTACACTGCACATAGAATTGACCACGAACTATCGAAAAAAAACATAAAAGAGTAGCCTCTTACATTAAATTGCATAAAAATAATTTATATAGTCGACAATAGGTTGTATCTTTGCTATAAGAAGAAAACAAAACTTATGAATAAAGTTATATACGCCATAATCAGTGTTCTTGCCTTGAGCTCATGCGCCAACGGTTTCCACATCATTGGCTCCACAAGTGTGAGCATGCTCGACGGTCAGAAACTGTACCTTAAGGTAATGAAGGACACGACACTGAAAGAGCTGGACTCTTGTGACGTTGTGCACGGACAATTCCAATTCGGAGGCACAACCGACTCCGTGAGAGTCGCCAACATCATCCTTGACGACAACAACAACATACCCGTGGTGCTTGAGGGAGGAGATATTCAAGTGAAGATCGACAACTCACAAGAATCCGTCACTGGCACACCGCTCAACGACAAGCTGACAAAGTTCCGCCAGCAGTTCACACGACTGATGAACGAGAGCAATGACCTCGTACACCAGCACGACCAAGCTATAATGAACGGCAAGAACATGGATGCCGTGAACGCACGCCTCGCCGCCAAGGATGCCGACATAAACCGACGTCTGGACAAGCTTGTCACATCGTTTGTCACTGACAACATGGACAATGTGCTGGGTCCTTACATCTTCTTAAACGTCTGCATGAACCGTTATAACGTGCCAATGCTCGACGCCTGGGTCGAAGACATCATGAGCAAGGCTACAGACAAGTTCAAGAACAACCCACAGGTTAAGGAGTATTATGAGGCTGCACAAGAGAACCAAAGCATCATGAACGGAACAAAAATGCCAGAGCAAGTTCCGCAACAAGCTTCTCAAAGCATACCGCAAGAAGCTCCACAAGACGGTCAGACTCCAAACGAAATGGCCCAATAAGGATATATAGCATATAACAAACAAGCATATAACGCAAACAAGCATATAACTTTTCTCAATATGAGGACAATCATCGAAAATGGTACGATTGTCAATGAGGGAAAGTCTTTCAAAGGCTCCATCATAATAGACAACGACCATATTGAAAGCGTGATTGCCGAAGACGAGACACCCCGAGGCATCTACGACCAACACATAGACGCTTCGGGGTGTCTCGTTATGCCAGGCGTCATCGACGAGCATGTGCACTTCCGCGAGCCCGGCCTCACGGACAAGGCAGATATCGACAGTGAGTCAAAGGCTGCGGCATGGGGTGGCGTCACGACGTTCTTCGACATGCCCAACACCAAGCCAGCCACAACGACCATACAAGACTGGGAAGACAAGATGTCACGAGGCGAGAAGGAAAGCCACATCAATTACGCTTTCTTCTTCGGCGCGACAAACAGCAATGCTGATTGCTTCGAGCAGCTCGACGCCACACATCTGCCAGGCATAAAGCTCTTCATGGGAGCCTCAACAGGCAACATGCTCGTAGACGACGAGAAAGCCCTCAACGACATCTTCGCACAATGCGCAAAACTTAATGTTCCCTTGATGACCCACTGTGAGGACACAAACATCATCAACGGTAACATGGCAAAAGCCCAAACTGCTTACGGCAACGACCCAGACATAACTCTCCACCCCGTAATACGCTCAGAAGAAGCCTGTTACGAAAGTTCGTCGCTTGCTGTAAGATTAGCTAACGCCCATGACACACGACTTCACATAGCCCACATTTCCACAGCGAAAGAACTAAACTTGATACCCGTAAACGACAACGCATTCCGTTTAGGGGTATTGCCTAACATAACAAGCGAAGCGGTGACAGCCCACCTGCTATTCACCGATGCCGACTATGCCACACGCAAGGCACTTATAAAGTGCAACCCGGCTGTTAAGACCTCAAAGGATCGTGAAGCATTACGTCGTGCACTAAACAATGGAACTATCACCTGCATAGGTACCGACCACGCGCCACACAAGCTCACCGACAAGCAAGGAGGATGTGCCCAAGCGACATCGGGCATGCCAATGTTGCAGTTCTCATTAGTATCCATGCTTAATCTTGTAGACGAAGGTGTGATAACCGTTGAGCAAATGGTCTGGCTGATGTGCCACAATCCCGCACGCTTGTTCGCAGTGAAAAACCGCGGCTTCATCCGTCCGGGTTACAAGGCCGACATCACCTTGGTAAAACAAGGTGATCCCTGGACACTTACCGAAGACATTATCCAAAGCAAGTGTGGTTGGAGCCCTCTCATAGGCGACAAGTTCAGCTGGCGTGTCATTAGGACGATATGCAACGGCCATACAGTTTTCGAGAATGGCAAAATGGATGATTCTTACCGTGGCGAGGCAGTTTGCTTTAATCATTAAAATCAAAACACGTTCAACACGAGGAAACCATGCGCATCGACTTTAACATTGGTGACGTGAGACCTTACATCAACTGGGTGTATTTCGACTACACGTGGGGAATGTACGGCAAGGACAACGCAGAGCGTGACCGCCTTCATGCCGATGCCAACGCAATGCTCGACAAATGGCAATACAATTACCACACACACGCCGTATTCAGGATCGCTGATGCCAACAGCGAGGGCGACGACATCATAGCAGACGGAGTTCTACTGCCAATGCTAAGACAGCAAAAGCCGACAAAGCCAGGACAGCCCAATCTCTGCCTCGCCGACTTCCTAAGACCCGCCTCGCAGGGTGTCAAAGATAAGCTCGGCCTGTTTGCCGCTACGGTGGATCACGATCTCACTTGCGGTTACGACAACGATGCCTATGGGAAGATGTTGTCACAAGTGCTTGCCGACAGGCTTGCTGAAGGCACAGCCGAATTGACGCACCTTCAAGTAAGACGACACTATTGGGGCTACGCTCCCAACGAGCAATTGTCGATGGACGAGATACATGCCGAAAAATACCAAGGCATAAGACCCGCAGTGGGATACCCGTCAATGCCCGACACAAGCATGAACTTCTTGATAGACAAGCTTATAAACATGGGAAGCATCGGCATAAGGCTCACCGAGAGCGGCATGATGCAGCCACATGCGTCTACTTCGGGACTGATGTTCGCACACCCTCAAGCCCGATATTTCGAACTGGGAAAGATTGGGGAAGATCAACTCATCGACTACGCACGCAGACGACAACAGCCTGCCAGCGTGATAAGACGATTCCTCCAGTCGTCGCTGTTAAAACAATAATATCCATAACAGCATCATAAGCCACATGATACTTAGATCTCTCTTCTTTTTCATCTTGTTAATCTTGGTGCCAGACATATACATTTGGCTCCACTATTACCGCACACGCTATCTCCACAACCGTGTGATAAGGGTGCTGTGGTGGCTTCCGTGCCTTTGCATGATGGTGTATACCGTGGCACTTTCGTCTATCCGCAACTTCGCCCCTGCCGACCTCACATGGCTTAACACATATCTCTGCCTCTTTGGGCTTGTCATCTTGCCCAAGGCATTGTTTGCGGTTTGTTCGGCCCTTGGCTCAGCCATACGAGCCATCTTCCACACTCGCTACAACTATGGCCATCGCATAGGACTCGCCATAGGAGCAATAGGAGTGTTGGCATATATCTACGGAATGGCGTATGGAGTGGGGCGAATCGTCGTCAAGCATGTAGACTTAAACTTCCATGACCTTCCAGAAGAGTTTGAGGGCTTCAGGGTGATGCAAATATCCGATATCCACTCCGGCACGTTCAACGGATGGAGACGAAAAATCTTAAAGGCTGAGATTGACAGCGTAAGAAAGCAAAAAGACATTGACCTGGTTTGCTTCACCGGTGACATGCAAAACATGAGACCACAGGAAGTGGAGACCATGATGCCGGAACTCAAACGGTTGCCATACATGTACTCCATAATGGGCAATCACGACTACGGAAATTATGTCAAGGCAACGCCGGAGGAAAAGGCGAGAATGACAAAACATCTTGTAAGCATTGAAAACAAGCTTGGACAAGTATTGCTCAACAGCAACGTTCCAATAAGACGGAAACTGAGCAACGGACAACTTTCCACCGACTCCATCTGGCTTGCCGGAGCAGAAGACTACAGTACTTTACCCGAATACAATCATTCCAATCTCAAGAAGACGCTCAAAGGCATATCCAAGTCAGCATTTGTAATATTGCTTCAACACGATCCCACCGCATGGCAGAAGGACATCCTGCCCCACTCCAACGTGCAGCTCACGCTGTCCGGACACACCCACGGCGGACAAATGCAGATTTTCGGCTTTCGACCAACGATGCTTACCATAAAAGAAGATTGTGGACTCTATCAAAAGGACGGTCGATACATCTATGTCAACGCCGGGCTGGGCGGATTCGTTCCTTTCAGGCTCAACATGCCATGCGAAATAACGGTGATAACACTCCACAAGGATAAGGGAACAAGAAAATAAGGGAACAAGGAAACAAGGGAATAAGGAAATAAGAGGATAAAATTAGAGGACAAGAGATATAAATAAAGCCTTTGCGATGAGCTGAATAAAAGGCACAATTCAAATTAACAATAAAATAGAAACAACATCCATGAAATACCTTTATCGCACATACCAAATCTGCATTGTTTTACCAATATTCCTTCTCTGCACCATCATCATGTGCATATTTACCATGGTGGGTTGCAAGATCGGCAACGGAAACATTTGGGGATATTGGCCCGGGCACCATTGGGCATGGCTGACAGTCAAGTTGCTTCTCCTGCCTGTAAAAGTCGAGGGAAGAGAAAACCTCAAACCCGGCGAGAGCTATGTCTTCGTATCAAACCACCAAGGTGCGTTCGACATCTTCCTTATATTTGGTTTTCTCAACCGCAACTTCAAGTGGATGATGAAACACGGCCTGACCACAATCCCCATCATTGGCCAGGCTTGCAGGTCATCTCATCAAATCATTGTAGACAAACGTGGTGCGTCAAGAATAAAGAAGACCTACGACGAGGCTCGCGAGACTCTCAAGGGTGGGATGTCAGTGGTGGTGTTTCCCGAGGGTGCCCGCACGTTCACTGGCCACATGGGGTTCTTCCGACGCGGAGCCTTCATGCTTGCCGACGAGTTGCAACTTCCCGTCTGTCCGCTGACCATCAACGGCTCGTTCAACATCATGCCTCGCATGAAGGATTGGCATTGGGTCAATTGGCATCCTATGAGACTTACCATCCACAAGCCCATCTACCCCATAGGCAAAGGCCGCGAGAACATCGACCAAATGAACGAAAAAAGCTACGAAGCCATTATGTCCGCACTCGTGCCGGAGTATCAAGGCTATGTAGAGAACGATGACCAATAAGGATCGTCACCTTCCTACTTTCCAAACAGCATATAAAAGCGGAACTTTTAGCCGAGCAAACTCTTCCTTGCGAGCAAGCAGGCACCAATTATTCCGCCGCGCTCATGCAGTTTGGAAAGACAAAGGCGGGTGTCCTTATTGACAATGCTCAGCGAATAACGGCGCACTGATGCGGCTACGGCCTGAAGCAAGAAGTCGCCAGCACGGGCAAGCACTCCTCCTATCACGACCAGTTCGGGGTTGAAGATGTTTATCAAGTTGGCCACGCTCTCGCCTAGTCTCAGACCTATATGCTCGATGACGTCGATGCAAAGCGGGTCTTCGCCGTTCACGGCATCTATGATGTTGTCAAGCGAATAAATATCACCCTCACGTTTGGTAAGGAACGACGACTCTCCCTCTTCGATGCGGTGGCGCACCATGCGCTGCAACGCACTGCCCGAAGCCTCAGTTTCAAGACAGCCTTTCTTGCCACAATGACAAAGAATGTCGTTGTCGAACATATGGGTATGGCCGAACTCGCCGGCAAATCCCGACTTGCCTTTATACAACTCGCCACCGAGGATGATGCCAAGTCCTAATCCCCAGCTCACATTTACAAACAGCACGTCCTTCTCACCTTTTACAGCCCCCTTCATATATTCTCCATAGGCAAATGCACGTGTGTCATTCTCGATACTCACCGGATAACCTATACGCTCGCTGAGAAGGAGGGTTAGCGGTTGCTCGGAGAAGTTGTAAAGGGTGTGCGAATAGCCGCTTTCGGAATTTACACGACCCGATATACAGAACGTGGCGTGAAGAATGCTTTCGCGTTCCACGTCGGTCTTGTCTATGAAGTCGGACACAAGGCGGCACAGTTCGTCCACCGATTCCATAGTGTTGTCAATACGGCACGGTACATTGTCGTCGAGTTCCACAAGGTCACCACGAAAATTCATAAGTCCCAAATTGACAAATCCCACCTTAATCTCAACGCCGACAAAATATCCCGACTCGGGATTGAGGCCATAAAGGTTTGGGCGACGACCCTCGCCCGCCTCCTGTTTGCCGTATTCTTTCACATATCCCAAATCCAAAAGCTCCGCCACTGCCTTGCTCACCGTAGGCACACTGAGCGATGAATCCTTGGCAAGTTCAAGGATTGTGGAGTTGCCATTTGCCACGAAATATTTCAGAATGTCCCTTTTGAATGCGGTGTTCTTGCCGTCGCCGCCGAGATTGAAGCTGTTGAGCATGCGGATCATTATATATGTTAAGGTTTTACTTGATTGATTTTTGTTCCATACTGGTGGTATCAACAAAGTTAATGAATTTCCCCAATAAGACCAAACCTTTCACGCTTTTTTTTGGAAACACTGCTTTTTTGTCGATTCGTCAAACCGAACAATCAATAAAGCAGTTTTTTTATGTCTTTTTTTTAGCAATGTCGTTGAAATTAGTAAAAATATTTTTAAATTTACACCCAGCAATAAACCTATCAAGATTTCAACAAACAACTCAAACACATATGGAAAAAATCAAAGGACTTATCGATGCTCCCTTCACCCCGTTTCATACCAATGGAGAGGTGAATCTCGAACCTATCGAGCGTTATGCGAAAATGCTTGTAAAGAACGGTCTCAAGGGCGTGTTCATCAACGGCTCGTCAGGCGAAGGCTACATGCTCACCGAAGAGGAACGCATGGCTTTGGCCGAACGTTGGGTGAGCGTTGCCCCGGAAGGGTTCAAGGTTATCGTGCATGTAGGCAGTTGCTGCGTCAAGTCGAGCCGCCTGTTGGCAGACCACGCACAGAAGATTGGCGCATGGGCGATAGGTGCCATGGCTCCTCCTTTCCCAAAAGTGACCCGCGTGGAAGAGCTCGTGAAATATTGTGAGGAGATTGCCGCCGGCGCTCCCGACCTTCCCTTCTACTTCTATCACATTCCGGCTTTCAACGGCGCGTTCCTCTCCATGGTCGACTTCCTCAAGGCTGTTGATGGCCGCATCCCCAATTTCGCAGGCATCAAGTACACCTACGAGAGTCTCTACGAATACAACCAATGCCGTCTCTACGCCGACGGCAAGTTCGATATGCTCCATGGTCAAGACGAGACCATTCTGCCTTGCCTTGCCATGGGTGGCGCACAGGGAGGCATTGGCGGCACCACCAACTACAACGGGCGTTGTCTCACCGGCATACTTGAAGCCTGGAAAAAAGGCGACCTCGAAAAGGCACGAGAGCTACAAAACTATGCCCAAGAGGTGATAAACGTGATTTGCCACTTCCGCGGCAACATCGTGGGCGGCAAGCGCATCATGAAGCTCATCGGTCTCGACCTCGGCCCCAACCGCACACCGTTCCGCAATGTCACCGACGAGGAAGAGGCGACAATGAAGAAGGAACTTGAAGCCATCGACTTCTTCAACAAGTGCAACATCTTCTAACACCCCTTACGCGTGCGCTCATGACCATACGCTCGCGCCTGTTCTGTAACGACATTCTCGCCGCCCTATAAACGGCCTTCACCCACCCCCACCATCGCAAATCTATAACCTTTACCAAGACACACATTCATTTCTACTACAACTAACGTCTAAACAATACTCGTATGAAAAACTCCAAGATATATCCTTGGGTCGTGGTCGGACTGCTGGGCGGTGTCGCCCTGCTCAACTACATGGACCGTCAGATGCTCAGCACCATGAAAGATGCCATGCAGATAGACATTGAAGAACTGCAGTCGGCCACCAACTTCGGCCGCCTCTTGGCAGTCTTTCTCTGGATATACGGACTTATGAGCCCATTGTCGGGCATCATCGCCGACCGTCTGAGCCGTAAATGGCTCATCGTGGGCAGCCTGTTGGTATGGTCGTCGGTGACCTATTTCATGGGGCTGGCGACAACCTACAACCAAGTGTTCTGGCTTCGCTCGCTTATGGGCGTCAGCGAGGCTCTCTACTTGCCAGCCGGACTGTCTCTCATCGCCGACTACCACACAGGGGGAACACGTTCCCTCGCCGTCGGCATACACATGACTGGACTATATATAGGCCAAGCCATCGGCGGTTTCGGCGCTACTCTCGCCGCCGCCTACTCTTGGCACTCCACATTCCAATGGTTCGGCATCATCGGCATAGCCTACGCCGCAGTGTTGGCCGTATGCCTAAAAGACAAGAAACGCCATGAGACTCCCGCCTCCGACACGCCCGCCAAATCTCCTTCGATGGGTGTCGTTGCCAGCATGCGCTCGCTACTCACCAACGTGGCCTTCTGGGTCATTCTGCTCTATTTCGCCGTGCCGAGCCTGCCGGGGTGGGCCACCAAAAACTGGCTGCCGACGCTCTTCGCCGAAAGCCTCGGAATGCCAATGTCGCAAGCCGGACCAATGGCAACCATCACCATAGCGGCATCCTCATTCATCGGCGTACTGCTGGGCGGCACGCTGTCCGACCGGTGGGTTAAGCGCACCCTCCGCGGACGTGTCTATACCGGCGCCATCGGACTGGGGCTTACCATCCCCTCGCTCCTGCTCCTCGGTTTCGGTCACAACGTGCTTGGCATCGTATGCGCCGGACTGCTCTTCGGCATCGGTTTCGGAATGTTCGACGCCAACAACATGCCCATCCTGTGCCAGTTTGTCGGCACACGCCAACGCGCCACGGCCTACGGCATCATGAACATGACAGGCGTGTTTGCCGGAGCTGCGATAACCCACGTGCTCGGCAAGTGGAGCGACGAAGGCAACCTTGCGCTGGGCTTCGCCGGACTCGCTGCAGTGGTTGCCGTGGCTCTTGCGGTACAGCTCTACGCCCTGCGCCCTAAAACTGACAACATGGAATAAAAACACATGCAATTTAAAATATCACTATGATCATTTCCAATCTTCAACACTCCGAGCGCATCGAATCGCTCCATCCGCTCTTCAAGAAAGCGTTCGACTACATCAAGTCGCACGACCTGCTCCACACACCGTGCGGACGCATCGAGATAGAAGGCGACCGCCTCTTCATCAACAATGCCAACCCCAACCTCGTCAGCGCCGACGCACAGGTGCTTGAGATGCACCGCAAATACATCGACATTCACGTGCTTCTCGAAGGCGAGGAAACAATAGGCTGGAAAGCCGTGGAAGACATTGCCAACGAAACAAAACCCTACGACGCCACAGCCGACTGCGCCCTGTTTGCCGAGCCAGCACAAGTGTATGCCACACTGAGACCCGGGCAGTTCATGATCGTCTGGCCGGAAGACCCACACGCGCCTGTGATAGGCACGGGAAAAGTAAGAAAGATAATTGTAAAAGTGAAAATTTAAAAAGGGACAATGTAATTGTAAATTGGGGTTTAGACGAGCTGCGAAAAAGCTAATTTGGCTTCCCCAGAACCCCCGGTCGCCGTTACGCTACAACGGCGTTGCCGTTACGTTAGTATCGCGTTGCCGTTACGCTACAACGGCGTTGCCATTCTAACGTAACGGCAACGCCATTTCAGCGGCAAGCCGAAACACGACTGAAAAGCCATGGAAAAGATCTTGACACACAGAACTTTACGCATTCGCGCTCTTGCTTTTAGAAAAAGAAAGCCTGAAGACTTCAAAGGCGGACAAGGGAAACGACAATAGAGACAATAGAGACCACTTTTTCTGACCATAATTTTGGTTATATGGGCGAAGCCTGTTGTCTCTATTGTCTCTATTGTCGTAAAAATAAAAGTTAGTCTGATTACTTACTTATATACGTATACGAAGAGGTAGGGATTATGCCTATGGTATTCGCAATCGGCGAAGACGACATCTTTCAAATCTTTAAATCCGTGTGGAGAAAAAACATGTGAAATATGAACACCCACATGAATCAACATGGAACCACTTTTTAATCGGTTATAATGTAACCTTCGTCATTGCCATCAGTCTGCGACTGCTTTCTCGGTTTTGGCATCTGCTTTAGCTTGCCGTCCTTGTCGAAAAGCCCATAGGTGGTACGGAGCACGCTGAACTCTGTGCGGCGGTTGAGCTGGTTGCAAATCTCCTGACGCTTGTTGTCGTTCAGCGCCTTGATAAATTGCTGGGTCAACACGTCGCCCTCTTTGAGCCATGAGAGTCGGGCAGCAAGGCGTCGGTTCACTGTTCGGGGCCGTTCCTTGCCATACCCCACGGGCGTGAGCCTGTCGGCGGCAATGCCATGTGCTATGAGATAGCTTATCACCGACTCGGCACGACGTTGCGAGAGGCCCTTGTTGTAAGTGGCTGACCCCACATAGTCGGTATGGGCGGCAAGCTCTATTGTCACGTTTGGATTGTCGTTGAGGATGTTAACGAGCTGGTCGAGAGCGACCTTGGAACTGTCGCGCAAGGTGGCCTTGTCGAAATCGTAGAAGATATTGTCTATCAACACTGGAGCCGAGATGTTAGCGAGCGCGAACTGCAATGTGGTGTCGCGCGACTCCTTCGGGTTCGAAAGGGCCTTTATCTCCTCCTTATGGTTGAGGAATCCCTTGCATGCGGCAAGAAACAGGTAGCTCACCCCGGGCGACATGGTTTTCGTGAACGACCCGTCGCTCTTTAGCGTCAGCTTCTCGTTGGTGCCGTCATCGCCTACACAATACATCTGCGCCTGCGGCAGTTCATAACCGTCGATCTCATATACCCAACCCTTCACCGTCTGCTCTATCTCCGGGTTCACAAAAGAATAGAGATGGTCCCAGCCCCGTGCGTCGCCACGGTTGCTTGAGAAGAAGCCACGGTTGTGAACACCCTCAAAAGTCATACCGAAGTCGTCGCCAGCCGAGTTGAGCGGATAGCCAGGATGCGAGATTACGGTCTTTCCGTCCTTGCCCTTGCGTGCCATGAAAATGTCATAGCCTCCGAGCCCCGGGTGTCCATTGCTTGAGAAATAGAGGTCGCCGTTTGGCCTGAACGTCGGGAAGGCCTCGTCGCCGTCGGTGTTTATAGGGCTTCCGAGGTTCTCCACGCCACCCAAGCCGTGACCCGTTATGCGCACTCGCCATATGTCGAGCCCTCCCATGCCCCCGGGCATATCGCTCGTGAAGTAGAGCCATTCGCCGTCGGGCGACACGGCTGGGTGCGCGAAGCTTGAGAGCGTGTCGCGAGAGATTTCCACCTCCGACGGCTTGCCCCACGACGCGTCGGCGCGGTTGGCCTTCACAATCTTGGCATAGCGAGGCGAGGAAGGATCCGTGACACACTGCGTCAGATACATCTCCCTGCCGTCGGGCGAGAAGCAGCACGCGCCCTCATCGTAGGCACTGTTTACTCCCGTCACCGCCACCGGCTTGGTCCATTTGCCCTTCTCGTCTTTCGATGAATAGAAAATGTCGCCAGGCTTCATGCCCGTGATGCCGCTGAGTTCGTCGCCCTCAGCCTCTTTGCGTGTAGAGGTAAAGTATATCTCGTCGCCATTGTCGCCGAGCAGCATTGGCGAATAGTCGGCTCTGCGGCCATTAAGCTCGTCAAGGCGTTTCACGGTGTAGCGGCTGCCCGCCGTCTTTATCTCCGGCGCGCGCTTCGCCGCCTCCAGTCCTGCCGTTGCCATGGCGTTGCCGGGCATGGAGTCGAGCGTTGCTTGAAACTCCGCCACGGCGTCCTTGTAGTTGCCGTTTTTCATGAGCAACCTCGCCAAGGCGAGATGGTCGGCTCCTTGGTCTTCCTTATAGCGTATGGCATTGCGATAAGCCACTATTGCCTTTCCCGTCTGCAAGCTCTTTTCATAGCATAGGGCCATGCGGCGGGCTATGGCACCACGGGTGCGCCGCTCCTTTGGCGGAGTCTTCTGGTAAGCCTGCTTGAAGTCGGCGGCGGCATCGAAATACTCGCCCAGGGCAAGTTCTTTCTCACCCCGTTTCATATACTTGTCGGCACCGCACGATACAAAAAAGAGCGCGACAAGACAGACAACCGTTATGACTCTTGGCTTCAACTGTTCTTCACCTTGATGATCTTCGTCTTGGGCAGTTCCTTGTTGCGGCGGTTGACACGCGTCACCACGGCTTGCGCAAGGTTGATAAACGCCTGACCCGTCATGCTGTCGGCATCGGTGGCGGCAGGCTTGCCCTCGTCGCCACTGTCGCAAATGCCCTGCACGAGAGGTATCTGCGCGAGCAATGGCACACCCATCTCCTTGGCGAGTTCCTTGCAGCCTTCCTTGCCAAAGATATAATACTTGTTCTCGGGCAATTCCCGTGGCGTGAACCACGCCATGTTCTCCACCATGCCGAGTATGGGCACGTTCACCTTGTCGTTGGTATACATGTCTATGCCCTTCCGTGCGTCGGCGAGAGCCACTTTCTGAGGTGTCGACACTATCACCGCACCTGTTATGGAGAGCGTCTGCAAGAGGGTGAGATGAATGTCGCTGGTTCCAGGAGGCGTGTCGAGCACGAAATAGTCGAGGTCGCCCCAGTCGGCATCGGCAATGAGCTGTTTCAATGCAGACGTGGCCATGCCGCCACGCCACAGCGTAGCGGTGTCGGGATTGACGAAGAAGCCTATCGACAACAACTTCACGCCATATTTCTCAATGGGTTCAATGAGGTCGCGGCCATCTTTTTTCACGCCGTAGGGACGCGCGTCCTCCACGCCAAACATCTTCGGCATCGAGGGGCCGAAGATGTCGGTATCGAGCAATCCCACTTTATAGCCGAGACGCGCCAACGCTATGGCAAGGTTGGCTGACACGGTGCTCTTGCCCACGCCGCCCTTGCCTGAGCTCACGGCAATGATGTTCTTCACGTTGGGGAGCAGCTTTTCCACCTCCGGACGCGGGGCCGACTTAAACTCCGTGGCTATCGACACCTCAATGTCGTTGCCGAGCTTCAGCTTCAGCGTAGCCTCAGCCGACTTCACCGTCGACTTGATAAACGGGTCGGTGTCGCGTGGGAAGATAAGCGAGAAACTCACCGAGTTGCCGTTGATGCGCATGTCGTCGGCCACCATGCCGCTCTCCACGAGGTTCTTCTTCGTGCCAGGATAGATGACCGTGGCAAGGATGTCTCGAATAAGCTTGGGATATAATGTCATAATGTGTTTTATATTATTCTGTATTTTCCTTTATTAAAAAATGTCAGCCTTTGTTTTAATAGGATTGACAAAAGTAGGCATATTCCAGTTAAAATACAAATAAAAACTAATTTTTTTAGATGTGGTAAGAATAATTAGTAACTTTGTCTCATACGGATGTTTTGACCATAAATCCATCCTGTGACATAAATCCACTTTGCAAACGAAATGAAGATACCACATAGCCTTTACGCCCTGCTCTTTGTCATTATCCCCCTCTCGCTGAACGCGCGTCAAGCCACACGACACGTCAGCGAGGACATGACTTTCTCCGTACAGAAGAAGTACAGCCCAGTGGTGGGCAAGGCCCTCGAACTGATGATGGCCGACATCGACATGACCGCCGCCAAAGGCAAGGCCGCCGCTACCAGCTTGCAGGTCTTCCAACTCGACATGGCAAACAACAAGGAACTGAAAGCCCTAAGCCAGATGACAGTGCCTGCCATGGACATCATAGCCCACAAAGACGCGTTCTGGATTGGCTCGCGCATGGGCAAGACTGTTGTCGTGGGAAGCAACGGGCGCGGCACAGCCTACGGCATAATGAGGTTCGCGCAGAAAGGCGGCTCCGGCTTCGACCAAAAAGGCGAGACACACATCCCTTCGGTCGAATATCGCGGCATATCACTTGAGGGACATCAGCAAACCAACTATCGCCAGCTCTTCGGGCAGATGCTGCGCCAACGCGCCAACCTGCTGTGCGAGGGTTGGGATCGCGGTGAGGCTTCGGGCCATTTCGCCCACGACCTTCGCGCGCTCGCCGACACCTTCGGCATCGTGCTCGCCACGCCTCACGGCTCCCACGGGCTCAAGTTGCAAGGCGAGAAGAAAACCACAAACGTCAACATAGGATGGGCCGACGACAACTACGGCTACATGGCGCCTGCCAGCGATGACCCCGACGACGATTGCGGGGCGGTGTACCACCTTGCCTATTCCGGCACGCCGCACAGCTATCTATGGCTCTGCACCACGCAACCCGGGCTGCTGGCCAACGAGATGGGCACGGCGTTCGACCGGGGCGCCAAGCGCCTGTGGATGTGCGTGGTACACAATCCATACGTGGCAGCCTACCAGCTCAGCCTCTTCCTCGACATGGCATGGAACATCAAGGCGGTGGACAGGGCCAACGTGGGCAGCCATCTCAACAGTTGGCTCGCCAACAACTTCGGGCAACGAGCAGCCAACGCGTTGATGAAACCTCTGGCGCAATACTTCCGTCTCTCAAATATCCGCCGCCCTGAGATGATGGATTTCACCATGCAGAAAACACCGTCGAAGCACAACAAGAACGGCGACGGCGGCATTGCCAACACCGACTTCAACGCCGAGGAGTTTGGCAACGAGCTTGAACGATACCTCAACCACTACAAGCAGGCAGCCGACAAGGTGACTGACATCCGCCGCATGATTGCAGCCGAGGACAGCGACAAGTATTTCACCATGATAGAATATCCCGTGCGCGCCTCGGCACTGATGGCGGTCAAGACGCTGGAGGCACAAGAGTCGCGACTCATAGCGCGTCCCGTGAGCTTCCACCACGACAGCGAGGCGTTGGAGTCGGCATCTCGAAGCATACGCGCCTACCGCAACCTCCAAGGCTTGACAAGCCTCTGCAACAACGCCTTGGCACGGATGGGACTCAACGTCGAGATGAACGCAGCGCCACAGGGCTTGGCGGTGTTTGGCAAGCCATTGCTCACCGACACCCTCAGCGAGAAGGAGATACACCAATACGGCAACTATACCCACGGCGACGTGCACATGCCCACCTTGAAGGCCATCACGTCGTTGGCGGCATCATACACGTCAGCATCCAAGGGCGCGAGGGCTATCAACATGCTTGGCCGCTCCATGCGGGCGGTGACACTCAACGCCGGCGACACCTTGACCTATCGTTTCACGTCGAGCACCATCGGCGGCACGCTGCGCCTGGCTTTCGTACCCACCCACGCCCTCGATGGCGGAATGTCGCAAGCCGAGGTGAAGATAGACGGCGGAACGCCACGCACCGTGATCATAACCGACGGCATGAGGTCGGAACGATGGATGAAAGGCGTCTTGCGAGGGCAAGCGCTCATAAACCTCCCCGTGGCTCTTGAGCCAGGGAGCCACACGCTCACCATAAAGGCCCTGAACGACCATGTGACCTTCGACGAGTGGATGATCGACGACGACAGCGACCGCCAATTCTATGTATTCCCCATAGAGCCTCGTTTTTAAAGCAAACACGCCAATCTGCGCGCCGTATAAGGCCCTCTTGCGCTTTTTTCCATGGCAAGAAGGCTCTATATGATGAAAAAACACTATTTTTGCACAATATTAATTAAAGGCATCGTGAGAAAGAAATTCATAAAGACGCTATGGCTCCTGCTCGCCACTGGCACAGGCTTCGTGGCACTGCTCTTTTTCCTTATATGGTTTGGCATCGTCGGCTATTCACCCGACATCGACAACCTGCAAAACCCTATATCCAAGTCGGCATCACAAGTGCTCTCCGCCGACGGGCATATCCTCGGCACTTATAACCTCGACCGCTCCAACCGCATTCCGGTGTCATACCAGAAGTTGTCGCCCTACCTCGTGCAAGCGCTCGTGGCCACCGAGGACGTGAGGTTCTACAGTCATTCGGGCATCGACTTCATTGCCTTGACGCGTGCCTTGGTCAAGCGCGGGCTTCTCGGGCAGACATCGGCAGGCGGCGGCAGCACCATAACGCAGCAGCTCGCCAAGCAGCTCTACTCAGCCCCCGTGCACTCAGCGTCGGAGAGGTTGCTGCAAAAACCAATAGAGTGGGTCACGGCGATAAAGCTTGAGCGAATGTACACCAAGGAGGAAATCATTGCCCTTTACCTCAACTATTTCGACTTCCTCCACGGCGCGGTGGGCATCAAGAACGCTGCCAACACCTATTTCAGCAAGGAGCCTGCCAACCTCTCCGTAGGCGAGGCCGCATTGCTCGTGGGGCTGTGCAAGAACCCGTCGCTCTTCAACCCCGTGCGCCATCCCGACAGGGCGAGGGATCGCCGCAACGTGGTGTTGGGACAGATGCTCAAGGCTGGCTACATATCACGTGCCGACTATGAGACCGAACGCGACGAACCCATGACGCTACGCTTCCACCGCGCCGACCACAAAGACGGCTCGGCGGTGTATTTCCGCGAGTTCCTGCGACAATACATGATGATGGACCGCCCCGACCCGAAGAATTACCCATCATGGAACAAGCGGCAGTATGTCATCGACTCAATAGCCTTCGCCACCGATCCCCTCTGTGGCTGGTGCAAGAAGAACACCAAGAAGGACGGCTCTTTCTGGAACATCTATACCGACGGCTTACGCATACACACCACTCTCGACTCGCGCATGCAGCGCTATGCCGAGGAGTCGGTCTACGGTCACGTGGCGCGGTTCCTCCAGCCTGCCTTCGACAAGGAGAACGCCGAGAAAGGGGCCAACGCGCCGTTCAGCGGCAACCTCACCACCAAGCAGGTCAACGCGATAATGGCAAGGGCGGTGACGCAGAGCGAGAGATACATAACCATGAAGCAAAACGGGGCATCACAGGAAGAAATCCACCGGGCCTTCCATACCCCGACGGACATGTCGGTGTTCACCTACAACGGCGAAGTGGACACCGTGATGACACCCATCGACTCCATACGCTACTACAAGCAGTTCCTCCGCGCCGGGTTCATGAGCATGGACGCGCACACCGGACAGGTGAAAGCCTACGTGGGCGGCATGGACTTCGCCCACTTCCAATACGACATGGTGATGGGCGGAAGGCGACAGGTGGGATCTACCATCAAGCCGTTCCTCTACTCACTCGCCATGGAGAACGGGGCGTCGCCATGCGACAAGGCTCCAAACGTGCAACGCACCTACATGGTGGGTGGACGTCCGTGGACACCGCGCAACAGCAACCGCCACCGCTATGGGCAGATGGTGACACTGAAATGGGGCCTCGCCGAGTCGAACAACTGGATCTCGGCTTATCTCATGTCAAAACTCAACCCAAGGCAATTCGTGGACATGCTCCACAAGTTCGGCATAAACAATCCCGACATCTACCCGTCGATGGCGCTCGCCCTCGGCCCGTGCGAGGTGTCGGTGGGCGAAATGGTAAGCGCCTACTCCACCTTCGCAAACAACGGCGTGCGCTTGTCGCCGCTTTTCGTGACACGCATCGAAGATGCCGAGGGCAACGTGGTGGCAAACTTCGAGCCACGCATGGAAGAGGTAATATCGTCGGAGAGTGCCTACAAGATGATTGTGGAACTGAAAGCGGTGGTCGACGAGGGCACCGCGGGCAGACTGCGCTACAAGTATAACCTGGAGGGTGAAATTGGCGGCAAGACGGGAACCACCAACAACAATTCCGACGCATGGTTCATGGGCTTCACGCCGGAGCTCGTCAGCGGAGTGTGGGTAGGCGGCGAAGATCGCGACATACACTTCGACTCCATGCGAATGGGACAAGGCGCAACGATGGCGTTGCCAATATGGGCATACTACATGAAGAAGGTGTATCGAGACCGCAACTTGCCATACAAGCCTACGGCGACATTCAACGTGCCTGCCGACTATAACCCATGCGCAAAGGATGAAAGCAACGACGTGGCAAACGGCATCGACGAGGTTTACGAGTAAGACGAGTAAACCATAAAACACAACAAACATGATTTCAACTCATCAACAAAACGCGGCAACGGAAGACGGCGAGGGGCACATCCGCCCCGTCACCCTTGCCGACACCGAGACCATAACCAGCATTTACAACTATTATATCAAGGAAACAACCGTCACCTTCGAGACTGAACCAATAACGGCAGCGGAGATGGCCAAGCGCATAAAGGACATTTCTGCCAGCTTCCCATACTTTGTCTACGAGAAAGACGGCAAGATACTTGGCTATTGCTACGCCCACCCGTGGAAGGAAAGGGCAGCCTACTCCAACACTCTCGAAACAACGGTATATATCGACAAGCATGCCGTGCGCCAGGGCTTAGGCAGCCTTATGGTGAGGCACCTCATAGACCTCTGCCGCGCACAAGGCTATCACGCGCTCATAGCTTGCATCACCGAGGAAAACGAGGCAAGCGTGAAAATGCACGAGAGGTTAGGATTCAAGCAAGTTTCCGGATTCAAAGAAGTTGGCAAGAAGTTCGGGAGATGGCTCGACGTGGCCGACCTGGAATACATGTTATAAACTTTTTTCGCATATCTGCTTAGCAGTGTGAAGGCATCGACAATTCTCTGAAATGTCGATGCCTTTTCATTGATATGCCGTCGCAACAATTCAAACGGCACGGGGCAACCGATGCACAAACGTAAAGAATGTGAAAAAAGCAACGCAAAATGTCACACTAAACAATTTTATTCATAACTTTGTGACTAATCTACTTTAAGTAAGAAATCTACGCGTAAACAATTTAAACCACACAAATATAAAACCTAAAACATGAGCAATTATCCCAAAATCGGTATTCGCCCCACCATCGACGGACGTCAAGGCGGTGTGCGCGAGAGTCTTGAAGAGAAGACCATGAACCTCGCCAAGTCTGTGGCACGACTTATCACGGAGAACCTTCGAAACGGCGACGGCTCGCCCGTAGAGTGCGTCATCGCCGACGGCACAATAGGTCGCGTGGGTGAGAGTGCCGCATGCGCCGAGAAATTCGAGCGCGAGGGCGTAGGATCAACCATTACCGTCACCTCTTGCTGGTGCTATGGCGCGGAGACCATGGACATGAACCCACATTGGCCAAAGGCTGTATGGGGATTCAACGGCACAGAGCGCCCCGGTGCGGTTTATCTCGCAGCGGTGCTTGCCGCACATGCGCAGAAAGGGCTGCCCGCATTCGGCATCTACGGTCACGACGTGCAAGACCTCGACGACGACTCCATACCCGCCGACGTGGCAGAGAAGATCTTGCGCTTCGCACGCGCAGCGCAAGCGGTAGCCACAATGCGCGGCAAGTCGTACCTATCAATGGGCTCGGCATGCATGGGCATAGCGGGATCTATCGTCAACCCCGATTTCTTCCAAGAGTATCTTGGCATGCGCAACGAGAGCGTTGACCTCACAGAGATAATACGCCGCATGACCGAGGGCATCTACGACCCTGAGGAGTTCGAGAAGGCTATGACTTGGACACGCGAGCACTGCAAGGTGAACGAGGGTGAGGATATTTCCAACCGTCCCGAGAAGGCAAAGACGCGTGAGCAGAAAGACCAAGACTGGGAATTCATCGTGAAGATGATGATAATAATGAAAGACCTCATGCACGGCAACCCACGCCTTGAGAAACTCGGATTCAAGGAGGAGGCCATTGGCCACAACGCCATTGCCGGAGGTTTCCAGGGCCAACGCCAGTGGACCGACTTCTACCCCAACGGCGACTATCCCGAGGCATTGATGAATACCTCGTTCGACTGGAACGGCCCGCGCGAGCCTATCACCCTCGCCACCGAGAACGACGCCGGCAACGGCGTGGCAATGCTCTTCAATCACCTTCTCACAGGGCGTGCTCAGATATTCTCCGACGTGCGTACCTACTGGAGCCCTGAGGCGGTGAAACGTGTCACGGGCAAGGAGCTCACCGGACGCGCCGCAGGCGGCATCATCCACCTCATCAACTCCGGCGCAACCACGCTCGACGGATCTGGCGCTGCCACCGACGACGAGGGCAACCCCGTGATGAAACACTTCTGGGAACTGACCGACAAGGACGTGGACGCATGCCTGAAAGCCACAACATGGTATCCAGCCAACCGCGACTACTTCCGCGGGGGCGGATTCTCGTCAAACTTCCTCACCAAGGGTGGAATGCCTGTGACGATGGTGCGCCTCAACCTCGTAAAGGGTCTCGGCCCCGTGCTGCAACTGGCTGAGGGATGGACCGTTGACATCGACCCCGAGATACACGAAATCCTCAACAAGCGCACTGACCCAACATGGCCTACCACATGGTTCGTGCCACGCCTGTGCGACAAGGCTCCGTTCAAGGACGTTTACTCGGTGATGAACAGCTGGGGAGCCAACCACGGAGCCATATCCTACGGGCACATTGGCGCCGACCTCATTACATTGTGCTCTATACTGCGCATCCCGGTGTGCATGCACAACGTGGAGGAAGACCGCATATTCCGTCCTGCAGCATGGAACGCCTTCGGCATGGACAAGGAGGGCGCCGACTTCCGCGCTTGCAAGAACTACGGCCCGATTTATA
The DNA here is from genome assembly GCA_963599465.1 of Oscillospiraceae bacterium. Lineage (GTDB taxonomy): Bacteria > Bacteroidota > Bacteroidia > Bacteroidales > Bacteroidaceae > Prevotella. The sequence continues at coordinate 29,868 of CAVBXD010000008.1, forward strand.
AATAACCCAACATTCTTGAAATAAGAGAAAACGACAATAGAGACAACTGGAGACAACATGCCTCACATTATGGCATGAATATCATCATCGCATTGTCTCTATTGTCCCTATTGTCGTTAATATAACTTCCACAACTATAGACCTCAGTAAGTAAATCATGATTCAAGACTATCAAATACAGGAATTTCTGCGTCAGGCCCATCGCGTGGGCGACTCTGAGTTGACACTTTGCTCAAGCGGCAACATCTCATGGCGTATCGGCGACGAGGCTCTCGTCTCCGGCACGGGATCATGGGTGCCCACATTGACAAAGGAGAAAGTGGCGAGGTGCCGCGTTGCCGACGGCGAGGTGCTCAACGGTGTCAAGCCTTCCATGGAGAGCGGCTTCCACCTCGGTGTGCTGCGTGAGCGTCCCGACTGCGACGTGGTGCTCCACTTCCAGTCGAAATACGCCACCGTGGTGTCGTGCATGGCGGAGACACCCAAGGATTTCAACGTCACTGCCGAGATACCATGCCACGTGGGTCGCGAGATACCCGTCATCCCCTATTTCCGTCCCGGTTCGCCCGAACTCGCCGAGGCTGTGAAGGCCGCACTGAAAGACCACGACTCAGCCCTCATGCTCAAGCACGGACAGGTGGTTTGCGGAAAGACGTTCGACGAGGTGTTTGAGCGCGCCACGTTCTTCGAGATGGCATGCCGCATCATAGTGCTCAGCGGAGGCAAGTATAACACGCTCACCAAAGAGGAAATCGACGACCTCGAAGCATATATCCTTGGAAAGAAATGACCTATTTAGCAATCGATTTCGGCGGTGGCTCAGGACGTGTCATCGCCGGAACCATTTCCACCGAGGGTTCGCGCAAGCAACTCTCCATGCAGCTCATCCACCGCTTCCACAACAGGCAGGTGAGGCTAGGAGAGCACGTGTATTGGGATTTCCCTGCCCTCTTTGAGGACATGAAGACTGGGCTGCGCAAGGCCGCACAACTGGGGCTTCACGTCGACGGCATCGCCGTGGACACCTGGGGAGTGGACTTCGGGCTTATCGACAGCCAAGGCAACCTCATTGGCAATCCCGTGTGCTACCGCGACGCGCGCACATGTGGCATGGCAGACGAGTTTTTCGCTAGCGCCGACCGCACGGCCCACTATGCCGTCAACGGCACCCAAGTGATGGAGATAAACACGCTGTTCCAATTGCTGAGCATGAAAAAAGCCGACTCCCCGCAACTGCGGATAGCCGACAAACTGCTCTTCACGCCCGACCTCTTCTCCTATTTCCTCACGGGCGAGGCCAACACCGAATATACCATAGCCTCGACATCAGAGCTGCTCGATGCCACCACACGCTCATGGGACTGGCCTTTGATTGACAAGCTCGGGCTCCCGCGCCACCTCTTCTGCCCCATCGTCATGCCAGGCACCGTGAGAGGGCGTTTGCGCCCCGACATAGCCGAGGAGACTGGATTGGGACAAGTGGACGTGATAGCCGTGGGCTCGCACGACACGGCAAGTGCCGTGGCAGCGGTGCCGGCAAAAGCCGACGAGAAGCCTGTGGCTTTCATCAGTTCGGGCACGTGGTCGCTGCTCGGCGTGGAGATAGACAAGCCAATACTCACCGAGGAGGCACGCCGCGCCGATTTCACCAACGAGGGCGGCATTGGCGGCAAGATAACATTCCTGCAAAACATCACCGGTCTTTGGTTCCTGCAACGCCTCATGGCCGAATGGCGCGACGAGGGTGATGAGCAACAATATGACCCGTTGCTCGCCTCGGCAGCTAAGTCCGCCATAAAGACCGTGATACCCGTCGACGCGCCAGAGTTTCAGAATCCCAAGTCGATGCAACAGGCCATACACGACTATTGCGCAGCCCACGGCATGGAAATTCCACGAACCAAAGGCGACACCACCCGCGTGGTGCTCCAGTCGCTTGCCGCAAAATACGCCGAGGCCACAACCGCGCTCAACGCCATGTTGCCATCGCCAATAAAGAAACTGCACATCATAGGGGGCGGGTCGCAAAACAAGCTTCTCAACCGGCTCACGCAAGAGGCTCTTGGCATACCCGTGGAAGCAGGGCCCGTGGAAGCCACGGCAATAGGCAACATCCTCACGCAAGCACTCGCGAAAGGCGAGGTGGCGGACATCCATGAGATGAGAGATGTCACTGTAAACTAAAAACCAAACCGTTAAAATGAAACAATCTATCTTATCCAAGGACGGCGTGAGCTATCTCGTGCCGTTCGTGCTCATAACGTCGTGCTTTGCCCTTTGGGGCTTCGCCAACGACATCACCAACCCCATGGTAAAGGCCTTCTCGAAGATATTCCGCATGTCTGCCACTGATGGGGCGTTGGTGCAGGTGGCCTTCTATGGCGGCTATTTTGCCATGGCGTTTCCCGCCGCCATGTTCATACGCCGTTTCAGCTATAAGGCAGGCGTGCTTGTGGGGTTAGGGCTGTATGCCTTTGGCGCGCTGATGTTTTATCCTGCCAAGACCACTGGCGAATATTATCCCTTCCTCCTGGCCTACTTCATCCTGACTTGCGGCCTTTCATTCCTTGAGACATCGAGCAACCCTTACATCCTGTCGATGGGAACAGAAGAGACGGCGACACGAAGGCTAAACCTTGCCCAGTCGTTCAACCCTATGGGTTCCCTGCTTGGCATGTACGTGGCAATGAACTTCATCCAAGCCAAGCTTCACCCACTCGACACCGCCGGACGTGCCAATCTCTCGCCGACGGAGTTTGAGGCCATAAAAGAATACGACTTGTCGGTCCTCATAGCCCCTTATCTGGCAATAGGATTAGTGATAGCTGCCATGTTCCTGCTTATCCTCTTCTGGCGCATGCCCAAGAACGGCGACGCCAACCACGACATCAACTTCATTCCCACCTTGCGCCGCATTTTCTCCATGCCCCACTATCGTGAGGGTGTCATAACGCAGTTCTTCTATGTGGGCGTGCAGATAATGTGCTGGACGTTCATCATACAGTACGGCACGCGCGTGCTCATGGCAGATGGCATGGCAGAGCAGGCAGCCGAGGTGATGTCGCAGAAATACAACATCGTGGCAATGGTGATATTCTGCTGCTCGCGCTTCATCTGCACGTTCCTCCTGCGCTTCGTCAACACCGGCAGGTTGCTCATGCTCCTCGCCATTGCCGGAGGCTTGCTCGTGGTCGGTGTCATATTCTTGCAAAACATCTATGGGCTCTACTGCCTCGTGGGTGTCAGCGCTTGCATGTCGCTCATGTTCCCGACAATCTATGGCATAGCTCTCACCGGTCTTGGCGACGATGCCAAGTTTGGCGCCGCCGGCCTCATCATGGCGATACTTGGCGGCAGCGTATTGCCACCGCTTCAAGCCTCTATCATCGACAAGGGCGAACTGTTTGGCATGCCCGCTGTCAACGTCTCGTTCGTTTTGCCATTCATCTGCTTCGTGGTGATAGCCATCTATGGGCAACGCACATTCTTGCGGAGCAAGGGGCTTCTCAAGTAAACGCTACCTATAAATAAATACGGCACCTGTGTTTGCAGGTGCCGTATTTATCTAATGCACAGACAGTGCGCCTTAACAGGATTATCCGAACCGCCAAGCTTCTCCTCGACGTGGAGGTCAACGAGAAGCTTGTCGGCTTTGTTATTTCAGCGTGCGGCGACCGCGCTGTTTCAAGTAGTTGATTATCTCCTCCGGGCGATCAGTCTGTATCATGGTGGCGTGGTGGTCGAGCACCCATCCCCAGTGCTTGTCCATGCCCTCCACGAGTGCGTTCTCGTCGTCGTGCCCTGCACAGAGAGTGTCCCAAAGGGTGTTGATCCAGACGCGCGAGCCTTGTTCACGCACGAGTTTCACGAAGGCTGGGTCGAGCTGTTTCTCCGTATTGAAGCACAGCTCAAACGCCACGGGGTGCATCTTCTTGGCAAACTCCGCTCCACGCACGATGGCGGCGGAGTCGTGCATGTCCACGATGGGCATGTAGAGCATTCCCTTGCTGTCACCATAGTCGGCCTTCACGCGGTCGAGCGCGTACTTGCCTTTTATTATCACTTGCCTCTCGGTGCCAGTGCGTTTAATCACGGGCAGAATCTCACGAATGTAGTCGCCACCCTTGTCTATGTTGACGAGCACGCGACCACGACACGCCAGCAACGCCTCCTCAAGGGTCGGTATGGCGCGACGTGTCTTGATGCTGTTGCCACTGCGCAGGCGGAACTGCTTAATCTGGTCGAGCGTATGGTCGGAGATGCGCCCCTTGCCAGTGGACGTGCGGTCGAGGGTAGGGTCGTGCATCAGCACAAACTGGCCGTCGGCAGTGCGTTGAATGTCTATCTCTACCATGTCCACACCCATGCGTATGGCGTTCTCAATGCTCTGAATGGAATTTTCTGGCGCGCCTCGCCAATCGGCTCGATGGGCGATAACAAAGACATAGTTGGATTTCGGATTGTGAAGGCAATCCAAAAGTGAGTCGACATGGTTGGCGGCTTGCGTGGCGAGCGCGACAAACAACAACGCGGCACTCAACGTGGCTTTCTTGAAAAATGTTTTCATATATACATAGCTGATTAAAATCACGATGTTCAGTGGTGGGTTTAAGCACATATAAAAATGAGAATCATAAACCTGATTATCATTTTTCTGCAAAAATAGTGATAGTAACCAAAAGGCATCAAGGATAGCGAGTTAAACAAACTTAATGAAAACGCTTCGATTCCGATACGTAACCATATTGAAACATTTGACGTTCGAAGAATCATGTAACAGGAAAACCCATGAATGGCTTGCTACGACACAGGGGCAAGAAGGATTAGAACCTTCCTGCCCCTGTTTAACATTATTATATCCATGACGGAGAAGCTGTCTCCGCCATGACATCAGGCTTAATTAGCTTACTTGACAGAGTAAGCCACTACAACCTTATTACTGTAGAGACCGCCATCAACAGACATAACGCCGTCTTCGCTTGATGTTGACAATGTAAGAGTGGTCTCAAGAGCTGAGCTGCCATCAATGCTTGACTTCACGTCGTATGTCTTTGTCTTCTCGTCGATAGATCCATATTCAGTATCAACAGCATTGAACTGGCTGAGGACAGACCTTGAGATCTTCACGTTCTGATTCAGCAGGAATCCGAAGAACAAGTCCTCCTTCTGGCAAAGCCAAGAGAACGTGTTGAGCAGGTATATAGGCTCCACTGTACCTGGGTATGCAGCGAGCGTGTTTGCGTTATCCGAGCCACAGTCGATGCCGAATGTATAAGCCTGCAAGTTGCCGTCAGCATAGGTTGACTCAAGTATGGTTTCTTTTGCTGAAGATGTTATGCTTACGAGATAACCGTCTGCATTGTAGTTCCAGGTGTAAGTCACCTCGTCGCCATAGATGTCATACGAAGTGCTGCTCGCGATACGCTTGTTGGCATCAAGTGTGTATGTATAAGGCCTAAATGTGAGCGGACTTGTAAACGAGACAGTATTACCAGAGTATGTCATAGTATACTCAAGGTCAGAATTTGAAGTCACAGACTGCAGTGCATAGTTGCTATCATAATTCATCTCAAGTTTCAGTGCACTACCTTCAAGTCCGATCGTGCCTGCATACATGCTAAGCATAAAGTTGTCGGAAATGGTGATGCTGCCGATAACGCGCTGCAAGTAAGTATAGGTCTTGCCAATCTTCCACACAGAGTTGCCACGACAGAGATAAACGTCCATGTTACCTTCGAGCGAAACCAAGGTGCTTATCTCCACTCCGCCGTCCACGACCTTTGTGTCAAGGTATACGATACCCTCACTGTCATTCTCTTCGGCAATGCCAATCTTGTCGCCGTCGGCAAAGCCGATACCAGTGATGGTCACATTAGTCGAGAGAGGCGTCTGGCTTGGAATGGAAACAGCAGACAAGGGGTTGTCGGCAGCGAGAAGTTTCATGGTACCGACATTCCAGCTCGTGTCGTTATCAGTTACGACGAACGAAACCGTTTGATCCTCTTTAGCAGTGTAAGGCACGGTGAAGGTCACTCCTGAAGAGGAGACCTTCGCGTCGGTCAGTTCCACAGGATACGCGGTTTTATCAGAATAAGTAAGGTAGAACTTCTGGGTTGACGTGAATCCATTACCTTGCACGGTAACCTCAGAGCCGATCTTTGCCGATGCAGGCACTACGGCATTGGAGATTGGGCTCTTGGGTTCGTCATCGTCTGACGAACATGCTGAGAATGTGATGACTGCACAAAGCATCAGCATCATTGAAATTAATTTTCTCATAACGTTTGCGTTTAATTGATTGATAATAATATTGTTTTAACTCTCTCCTACATTTTTTGCGCAAGAGCCGCCCGAGCGTCGGGGAACTCTCGGCCGTCTTTTACATTCCGGGCATACTGTTGAGTATCTTCTCAGTGTCGTCGCTCGAAGGGCGCGTCATGTCGGGATTTACTATGCGCCCGTTGGGGTCTAAGAGTATGAAGCGCGGAATGCCGCTTATGCGATAGTCGGCCTGAAACCTGCTTCCCTTGCCAATATACAGCTGTGTGCCACAGAGGGCTCCGCTCTTCACGCGAGCCTCCCACTTGGTCTTGTCAGCGTCGATGGAAAGCCCCACGAAGGTGATGTTTCGCCCCTTGTATTTCTCTGCCAGCTTCTTCAAAAAGGGCAATTCCTTTTGGCAAGGGCCACACCATGTCGCCCACATGTCTATATACACATACTTGCCTCGGAAATCTTTGAGCGACATCTGCTTGCCGTTAATGTCAACACCCTTGAAGTCTGGCGACGGCTTGCCCACGGCAGCCTTGTCCCACTTGGCGCAAGCCTGTTTGAAGACGGCGTTGAGATAAGGCGAGGTGACATAGGTGTAATATATGTTCCGCAGGTCGGCTATATTGTCGGTGCCATTGCCCTCCACGTAGGTGAACGCCAGATGATGGATGAGCGACTCGCGCACCTTCTCGTTGTCGAAATGCTCGCCTATATAGTTCATCTCCGCCAACACCTTGGGATAATACTGGCGTATGTCCTTGCCAGCCTCGTCGAGCACGTGAGATGTCTCTATCATGTAGTTGCGGTATTCGTCGATGTCGGCAAGATCGGCGTCTTCTTTCACATACTCGCGCAAGGTGTCATAATAGTCGTTGCCCAGCGTCATGGTGGTGTCTTGCGTGAGGTAGAGGTGGCTCACGGGATACATCAGGAAGGCATTGGCATAGAAATAGGTTATCCTGCCCTCCTCCATCTTCTGGAACTTGTCGTCGGCAGCAAACTTCCTCACCTTGAGCAGACGCTTCATAGATGCCATCTTGTCATCTATGGCTTTCTTAAACTGTGTCCAAGGCAATGCGTAACTCTCGTCGGGCAGGTTTACCAACTGTATCTTGCCCAGATAGTCAATGGCCTTCTCGTTGCCGCCCTTCACCGCAAAGGTGTTGTCGAAGTCGTTGGCATCGAAGGCAATGGTCATGTCGTCGCCACTCTGCAAATATATGTCGCGACTCTTCTCTCCATAAAAGAGTTTGGCATAGAGGGCATCCATGCCGTCAAGTTGCGCCGTTCCCTTGCCGTCGGCAAGAGCAAACTCGTTGACGCTCTGATGATACACCAGCACAACATTGCCAAGCACGGCATTCTTGACGTCAAACCTCACGGTGATGCCGTCATTGGCCTTGATGCCCACTGCGCAGAGCAACATCAGAAGAAACAATATGGTTTTCTTGGTTCTCATATTATCATTAATAAAGTCTGTTGTCAGTTTGAGCGTTCCCTATACGTGGCATCCACAATCTTGGCAAAGCCCGTATACGCGGTGGGCTTCACTGAGGTGAAGTCGCCCTCGCTTGCCATGCCGTCATAGACGCGCAGCGTGCCGACGCCATTCTTCTCCGACGCCACCACGAGGTCGTAGTCGCGGTTGCTCGTGCTGCCCTGGTAGAGGTTAAACTTCATCACCGTGATGTTTTCGCCCGAGAGGGCGAACTGCTTCTCTGCCTTGAGAGGTGTCTCGGAGAGGTTCACGCGATAAACCGTGCCGCCCACGGCATAATACATATAGTTGCGCAAGGAGCTGAAAGCGAAGTGAGATGCCTTGGCTATGTCGGTGCATCCGCTCAAGTCGCCATAGTAAGCCTTGCCAAGCACATAGCTGCAGTCGGCATAGGTCAGCATGTCGCCCAGCTGTATGCCATAAAGGTAGTATTTGTCGCCATCACGGAGCACCGTGTAGGTGATGCCCATCTTGGCGTTTCCCGGGTCATACTTGGTATTCTCCATATACACGAAGTCCAAGCCCACGGGATAATCCTTGAAAGCTGAACCCGTCACCATGTCAGAGCCCTTGTAACCCGTGGCGATGCTCTCCATCTCTTCCATCGAATGATAGTTGGTGTCGGAAAGCGACAAGCCCACCAAGAACGGGCAGCAAGACATGAAGCACTTGTTGGTGTCGTCATAGACAAGATACACCGAGGCATAGGATGTGGCTCCCACGTTGGCACCGACATAAGGCGCGAGCACTGGCTGCTTGTTGACGGCAGCAAAGAGTCCTTGGATGCCCATGTTAGACGCGGTATACATTATGCCGTCGCTCACGCAGGCACGCATCATGCCGCTCTTGTCGCACACCATGCTGCGCGGACGCAAATCGAGCGACTTTGCCACCTCATACTTGAAGGCATAGTCTTTTTGCCAACCGAAGTTGTTGTTAGACAATCGGGTGGCACCGTCGGCGGTGAAGAGATAAAACGGCGAACCGCTGTATCCGTTCTTCGGTGCATACTGTATGGCATAGGGATGGTCGAGCTCGTCCATACCCTTGGATGCCAGCACGTCCTGATAGGTCTTGCCCGTGACGGCAGAGATAATGTCGAGACGTGTCTTGCCGTCAACATCACACAATACCATCCAACCTTCCGACGACGAGTCGCTCACCTTGAGCGAGTAGCTCTTTCGCCAGAACAAGCCTGTCTGCTTTTCTGTCGCCGTGAAGTAAAGGGTATACTCGCCCGCGTTGAGTGTCACCTCTTGGTTGAGGTGCTTCTCATGGCTCAGCACAGTCTCCTCGTGGTCGCCCGAGTTGTTGATAACCTTCCACTCGTAGTCGTAAGCGTCGAGGTCGGTGATGTTGTCGCCCATGGATGGGTCGAGGTCTATCACGTCATGGATAAGCACCGAGTTTGTCTCGGGCACACCCGTGATGTCAGGCTCGTTGAGGGAATGGTAATCATAGTTGCCCTTGTCTTGCGAGCATCCACAAAAGGCGAGTGTCATCACGAAAGCCACTGCCCACAATATATGTTTTCTCATCGTTGTGTTCTTTTCCATACCACTTTTTTTAATTGTCGGCAAACACGAGCGCGTTGCCCTGTGCGTCGAAGGCATCCTCATCGTATGCCAGGCCTTGGTTCTTCAGGTTCTCTTGCTGAAGCACGTAGGTTTGCATCTCGGCGCTAATATACGACTGCATGGCAAGCGTCATCTTGGAGTCGTCGTTGAAGTCGGCAGGATCGAGGTCGAGCACCTTGCAAGCCAACTCAAACTTCTGCTGTGAGAAAGCGCCCAGCAGCCCTTTCTCCCATGCTTTGGGAGCCGTGGTGAACTGGTCGGAGAACACTATTCCATATTCCAAGGTGGTAACCACGTCACCATTGGAGGTCGTCTCTTGCGTCACGGGCAACGTGAAGTTGGCATTCGGCTGGAGCGTGAACTTGAGATGCTTCTTCTGCGTCTTGAGCGCAGCCGTGCGCTTCAATATCACAGTATACTGGCAAGTGGTCTCGCCTGCGGGTATCTCCGCCTTGGCTGGCAACACGTAGTCGGTGCCCTCCTTGGCATCATCGGAGCTCACGGCAAGCGCTATCTCTCGCGGTTGATCCGAGGGGCGGCCCACCAATTGTATCTGCACAGTGACCTCCATCTCGTCGCCCTTCTGATAGACAAAGGTCAGGTCGGTGGAGTCCTGCAAGATGTTGGTATTGGTGCGGTTGTTGAAATACACGCCATTGATGTCGTCGAAGACGTCGGGGGTCTGCTCACTGCACGAGCCTAAGCCAAGAATGGCTATCAGCCCCATCAGGATGGCAATTGCCTTATTGTTTTTCTTGCTCATTTCTTTTTCCTTTATCCATGTTATCTGTTTTCTGTCTCCGAGTCGGGCAATGGCACTACAAACACGAGATCGCTCGCCTTGGTGTTCTTGCTGCTCGATGCCGACGTGATGATGTCGCTGTAAAGTCGCTTGTAGAGATAGAAAAGCTGACCCTCGCCATAAAGCTCGCGGATATATTCATATTTCAGCAAGTCGGGCGTCAGCGTCTGCAGGTTTGCCACGCCACGGTTGCGGCGCAACACGTTGACATACTGCAGTCCTGCCGACAGATTGTCGCCTTGGCTCTCGGCTGCTATCAAGAACATCTCACCAAGGCGGAGCATCGGTATCATGGTGTTTTGTATGCTGCCCGTGGCCACCATGTCGCTGTATTTGTAGAAATACCTATTGCTGCCCGTAGCTATCCAGTTGGCACGGTAGCGGTAGTCGTCTTGGTAGCCGCCCGTCGTCGTGGCTCCTCCGTAAATCACGTTTGTCATCAAGTTGTTGTCCATACGGAACACATAGTTGGGCAAGCGCGACGGGTCAAAATAGTTCTTGAAGAGGTTGCCACGGCTTGTGTTGGTCAGTGCGAATATCACCTCCGAGGAGAATATGCGGTCTGGATCGGCTGGCGATCCCACCACCAGGTTCTTGTCCACGAAAGGGAATATACCGCTGTCCACGGTCTTTATGACATCTGAGGCATACTTGAAGGCATTGGTCTTGTCGCCCATGTAGAGATATGCCCTTGCGAGGAGAGCCTCCACCGCGTAATAGTTGAGACGCAAGGCACGATATCGCATGAAATCGCTGGTGCCGTCGGTTGACCCGCTCATCATCGTGCCATCCGTCTTCACGGGGTCGTTGGCAAGCAGTATGCGGGCATCCTCAAGGTCTGCCACCACATGTTCAGCCACCTCCTTGGCGGTGAGCAAAGGCTCGGGCGTGTTGGTCTGCTTGGTATAATAAGGTATGGCGGTCTTGCCGCTGTCCTTTGAATATACGGGGCCAAAGAGTCGGAGCATGTCGAAATGCAACATGGCACGCAGAGCCAATGCCTCACCCTTGATGATATAATAGTTGGTGCCTGTAAAGATGTCCTGTTTCTGGTCGATAGACTCCAGTATCTTGTTGCTGTTCAAGATGAGGGCATAAGCCTTGTTCCACGTCTGGTCGAGGCGGTCGCGCCAGTACTCCGTGTTATATTGGTATGAGGATAGGTCCTTGTAGTTGCCCCAAACGCTGTTGTCGGTGCCTATGACATATGCGCCACCCATCACCTCTATCATCTCCACCGTCAGGGTCTTGCCATAGAGGGCGTCGCTGTTGAGGTCGATGTATATGCCGTTGAGCATTTTCTCGTAGCCTTCCTCTGTCTTTTGCAGCTCTTCCTCCGAAATCTTGTCGTAAGGCTTCACCTCCAGCCAGTCGTGGCACGAAGTGAGGATAGCGCAGAGGGCAAGGGCCGCTGTATATAATGTCTTTTTCATTGTCTTGTCGTGTGTTTTTTAGAATGTCGCGCCTATTGAGAATGACACGGTGCGCGCAAATGGGTAATCGATGCCTCGCTCTGCCTTCACCGTTGACCAACGGAAGAGGTCGTTCATGTTGGCCTGCACGGAGAGGGCCTCCATGCCCAGCTTCTTGGCGATGTTGAGCGGGAACTCATAGCCGATGCTGACCGACTCGCAGGTGAGCGTGTTCTCGTCCATCACGAAGCGCGACGACTTGTCGGTCTTCTGCACCATGGATATGCCCTTGTACTTAGCGTTGCGGTTGTTCACGCTCCAGCGGTCGTAGAGCGCGCGGCGGTCTTGGTTGTTATACACGTCTGCCGTGCTGATGTTCTCCACCTTGTCGAAGAGGGAGCTGTTGAACAACTGGCCACCATACTGATAGCGGAAGTAGCAGCTGAAGGAGAGTCCCTTGAAATAGAACGTGGTGCCCAGCAATCCCTCGACATCCGGCTCGGTATCGCCGCAAACCACCTCGTCGGTAGTGTCGTAGGTGAACGAGTAGGTGCCGTCCTTCTTTATAAACAGCTCCTTGCCCGTGGCTGGGTCGATGCCTGCCGACCTCACTGCCCATATAGCGGTAGGACTTCCGCCGTCGTAATAACGAGTGGTGCTGTGGAGCGCGGCCTTGCCGCTCTCGTTGAGCGCGCTGAAGGCGTTGCCTATGTCGGCGTATTTCGACTTCGAGTGGGTCGCGCTCAACGAGATGTTCCAGTTTACGCGCTGCTCCGGCATGTAGATTGGCGAGAACTTTATCGTGGCCTCCCAACCATTGGTTTTCTGCTTGCCGGCGTTGAGGGCCTCGCTTGTCACGCCCATGGAGCCTGGCGTGGTGATGATGGCGAGCAACGGGTCGGTGTTCTTTATGTAATAGTCGAGCGTGAGGTTAAGGCGGTTGCCCAGCGTGGTGATGTCGGCACCCACGTTGTAGTTGATGGTCTCTTGCCATGCCAGCTCGTTGTTGCCCAGTGCGCTGATGACGACACCCGTGCCAAACACGTTGGTCATCAAGCTGTTGAACATATAGGTGGTGTAAGCCTGATATGCCGAGAAGTTCTGGTTGCCCGGGTTACCCACCGAGGCGCGGAGCTTCAGCAGCTGGAACATTCCGTTGTCTTGCATCCACTTCTCGTTGTGGATGTTCCATCCCAGACCCACCGACCACGTGGTGCGGAAACGGTTGTCGGTGCCAAACATCGACGCACCGTCGTTGCGCAGGTTGAAGTCGAGCAAGTAGCGGTTGTCGTAGGCATATCCGCCGTTGAGGTAGAAACTGGAGGCGTGCTTCACGCTCTCGCTGTAGCTTGGCTTGCCGCCACTCGGATAGTTGTTGGCAAACGAGGGGGCGGAGAACTGGTCGTCGGTAAAGCCCGTGGCGGAATAGCCGTTGGTCTTGCTTGTGGTGTTGCTGAAGTTGAAGCCCAACACCGCGTTTATCTGGTGCTTCTCGGCTATCAGTTTGCCATAGGTGGCTGACACGTCGCCCTCATAGTAGAGATATTTTTGCAGGCTGTGTGTAAACAATCCCTTCTGCGTGGCATCCTTGTCGTCAAACTGTGTGTGTTCGGGCGAGAGTCGCTCGTCCTGGGTGTCGTCATACTTGGTGATGCCAAACTTGGCACGGAAGCGCAAGTCGTTGGAGGCGAACCACTCGGCTATGAAATTGTTGGTGAAACCGAGGCGCTGGCCCTTGTCGTAGTTGTTGAGATGGGCGTTCCACAGCGGGTTAGACACGGGGCTGTCGTCAAGGTCATCCTCGGGATAATAAAGATACTTGTTTATCTTGCCATCCTCGCCATATTTCTTGTAGTAAGGGTTGGCTTGGGCATACTCAGAGAACGACACGGCAGGGTCGTTGGTCTCCAGATAGTCGATGCTGAGCTTGTTGCTGAACTGGAACTTGCCAGTGCGGTATATCAGGTCCACGTTGCCGCCAAGCGTTTGGCGGTCGGACCCTTTCATCACGCCATTGACCTTGCCATAGTTCACGCCTATGCCGTAGCGTATGTTCCCCTCGCCACCCTCGGCATAGACATTGTGCTTGTGGGTGAAGCCGGTGCGCAGAGGCACGCTGAGCCAATAGGTGTCCACACCCTGCTCGATGCCGAGCAGACGGGAGTTGTAGAGGTCATCCAGCTTTACCTGGTTGAACGGGTTACCGGTGTTGTCCTTATAGACACCAGCCAACCTCTCAAACTCAAGCTTCTCGCGAGCGTTCATCAAGTTATAGTCGGAGAGGTCGGCAAAATCAAAGCTGTAGTCGCCCTTGTATGATATTTGCAACTTGCCCTTGGCAGGGGTCTTTGTCTCAATGACCACCACGCCATTCGCAGCCTTCGAACCATAGATGGCAGTGGAGGCGGCATCCTTGAGCAAGGTCACGGAAGCCACCCTGTTCATGTTGAGGTTCATCACGGTCTCGAGCGTAGTCTCGAATCCGTCGAGAATAAAGAGTGGCTGGTTGGGGTCGGAACCATACTCCTCTTTCAGTCCTGCCACGCTCGATTTGCCACGTATCTCCACGTCGGGCATCTTGTTTGGGTTGGAGCCGGCAAGGTTGTTGTCCATTATCTTGAACGACGGGTCAAGGGTCTTCAAGCTCTGGAGCACGTTTTGCGCGCCCACGCTCTTCAGCTCATCGCCATTGAAAGTGGTGGACGAACCGGTGAAGCTCTCCTTCTTTCGGCGATATACGCCCGTCACCACCACGTCTTTGATGTTTGTGGCCTCGGGTTTCATGAGGATACGGGAGAAGGCCGACTGGTTGCTGCCCGTGTAATGGACTACAAGCTTCTTGTAACCTATAAACGACAACACGATGTTGCACTCCTTGTCGACCGGCAATGCGAAATGTCCGTCAATGTCGGTTGTCACGGCATTGGTGGTGCCCTCGATGGCCACCGTGACACCAATCATTGGCTCATTGTCGGCACTGTCGAAAACCGTGCCCTCTACAACGCCTTGACTGACGGATATTCCTGTTTGAGGAGTCGAGCCTTGAACCGTGCCCTGCGCACGCGCGGAGACAAAAAAAGGCAAAGCCAGACAACACCCTGACAAAATCAATCGGCAAGCATTAGTAGTATTATTTATAATCTGCATACAGCCACTATCTATGTGAGACTCTCTGAATGTTTTACGTTTATACACCTTATATAGAATATTTTTGCAAAGGTAGGCATTTTTCACGGATTATCAGTATGTTTTCATCGTCTTGACACAGAAATGGCTATGCCGTTACGCTGGAATGGCAATACCATTACACTGGAATGCAGAAAGGCGAACCCGACTTGCGTCAAGTTCGCCTTTCTGCCATTGACATACAGATGCCAACGACGGTCGGTCGCGCCTCTATCAGATGGCGTCGTAACCGTTTGTGGAGTTCTCCTTCATGATCTCGCGCACGCCTTTCTCCACGTAGGGGCCGTCATGGTGAGCGGTGGGGTCGTCATGGTGAGGAACATCCTCAACATAGTTGAAGTTCTTGTAGTGCATCTCGCCAATGCCCCACAACAGGCACGCAACGACGATGAATGCTATCAATGCTAATGCATAGCTCATAATGCGTATTTTTTTTAAGTGATAAATTCTCGGTTGATAATTTTTGGCAAAGTTACTGAAAATCCCATTATTTTCGCCACTTGGTAATTGTTTTTTATTAATTTTGCAAGTAAAACTTCTAAATAGGATAATCATGTCAATGGGAAAATGGATAGGAGGCTTTCTCGGCCTCATGGCTGGTGGCCCCTTGGGTGCCATTGCCGGCTTTGTGTTGGGTTCAATCTTCGACTCCAACGAGAACACCGAACCCAATGTCGCCGACGACAACCAACAGAACCAACAACAATACTACGAGGGGCAGCGCAACACTTTCCGATTCTCGCTCCTCGTCTTGGCATCGTATATCATCAGGGCCGACGGCAAGGTGATGCACTCGGAGATGAACATGGTGCGGTCGTTTCTCCGCCAGACCTTTGGTGAGCAGGCGGTAGTTGAGGGTGAACAGATAATGCTGAAGCTCTTCGACCAGCAGAAACGCCTTGGCATGAGCGAGTTCAGGTCGGCTGTGTTCAGCTCGTGCCAACAACTTCGCCAATACATGGCCTACGAGCAACGCCTTGAGCTTGTGCATTTTCTCGTGCTCTTAGCCCAAGCCGACAATGTGGTGACGCAAGAGGAGATCACCGCTCTGCGCGAATGCGCCGCCCAGCTCGGCGTGGACAGGCAAGACCTCGACAGCATGCTCAACCTCCACGATGCATCATCGTCGCTCGACTCCGCCTACAAGGTGCTTGGCGTGGAGCCTACAGCCACCGACGAGGAGCTGAAAGCAGCCTACCGACGACTGGCGCTGAAAAACCACCCCGACCGCGTGGCATCGCTCGGCGAGGACGTGCGCAAGGCTGCAGAAAAGAAATTCCAAGAGATAAACGCCGCCAAGGAGACGGTGTGGAAGGCAAGGGGTATGAGGGGGTAATGAAAGTCTTTTTTGAGGGGTTAGAAAGCAGCACAAAAAAGGCGATTTGCCGTTACGTTAGAACGGCGATGCCGTTACGTTAGAATGGCAATGCCGTTACGTTAGAATGGAGACGCCATTCTAACGTAACGGCAAAACACTATCAAAAACGACTTCTGATTGATGGAGAGAGATAGAGAATTGTCGAAGTGTAACCAACGCCATCAAATAGGCGTTTTCGGTTGAATACCAGAAAGTTACCCCCCCCTCTTGCGAAAACAAAGGATACAAAAAGGGCTGTGTTCCGTCGTGGAGCACAGCCCTTTTTGTTATGCTTTTCTTTTGCCTTCAGACGCTTAATTATTCGGCAGCGTCGTCGGCCTTCTTCTTCCTTATGGTGCGCTTGCGCTTTGGCTTCTCCTCCACCTTCGGCTCCGTCTTTATGCCGGCGAGCTCTGGGTCGATAAGTACGCGGCCGCAGTATTCGCAAACGATGATTTTCTTGTGCTGCTTGATGCCAATCTGTCTCTGTGGCGGAATCTTGTTGAAGCAACCGCCGCAAGCGTCGCGCTGCACGTAGACGATGCCCAAGCCGTTGCGCGCGCCCTTGCGGATGCGCTTGAAGCTCTGGAGGAGTCTTGGCTCGATGTGGGTCTCCAGCTCCTTGGCCTGCTCCTTGAGATCAGCCTCAGCCTCGCGCGTCTCCTGCATGATGTCATCGAGCTCCTCGCGCTTCGACACGAGGTCGGCCTGACGGTCACTGATGTTGTCTTGCACCTTCTTGAGGTCTTCTTGACGCTCGTTGACCTTAGCTATGGCTTCCTTTATCTTCTTTGTGGCAAGCTCGATCTCCAGTTCCTGGAACTCGATTTCCTTGGAGAGGTTGTCGTACTCGCGATTGTTTCTCACGGTTTCGAGCTGACCCTTGTAGCGTTCCACGCTCTGCTTGTATTGCTCAATCTCGTTGCGCTTTTGCGCCACCGCGCTTTGGTAATCGGCTATCTCGTCCTTGATTTTCTGCATACGGGTGTTAAGACCCTCAATCTCGTCCTGAAGATCCTCTACCTCAAGAGGCAACTCGCCTCTCAACGCGCGCTTCTCGTCGATACACGAGAGCGTCACCTGCAACTGGAAAAGCGTCTTGAGCTTCTCCTCCACCGTCATCTCTGATGGGTCTTTCTTTATTGTTGCCATTTTTGGATATTTATTTTGTTGTTGATATTCTTTTTTATATGCATATTAGGCACAATGCGCATGATATGCTTAACAAGCCTATTCCCTTATATATACAATATTGGGTTGGTGTTTATCTCCGACATCACGCATCTCACGCCCGGGCAAGCCTCTTCAATTATCTGCTTGAAGATCTCCTTGGTGAACTGCTCGCTCTGATAGTGGCCAATGGCGGCTATTTGAATAGTCTGCTCCATGCCGAAGAACTGGTGATAGTGCATCTCGCCTGTCACGAAGGCGTCGGCACCGGCTGCCACGGCATCCCTCAACAGGAAGTCGCCCGCTCCGCCACATATCGCCACGGTGTTTATGGGCCTGCGCAGCAACTCGCCTGCCATGACACACTCCACATGGAACACGTCCTTGAGCATCTTCAGGAAATCGTCGGCTGCCAATGGCTTCTTGAACCTTGCCACCACACCGTCGCTACCGCTTACCACCGCTCCTTGGTCGTTTGCGGCTTCCTTGCGCCGTCCGATAGTGGCGTAGACCTCAGCACCCATCTTTTCGGCTATCTTATGGTTGACACCGTTCTCAGCCGCGTCCATGTTGGTGTGCATCGACACTATGGCGATGCCCTTGCTTATGGCACGCATCACCACGCGCTGCACATAGTCCTCGCCCGTGAGATGGGCGAGTTTGCGGAAGATGAGAGGATGGTGGCTCACAATGAGGTTGCAACCGTTGGCTTCAGCCTCGTCGAGAACGTCCTCGGTGACGTCTAAACACAATAATGCCCCTGATACCTCGGCCTCTGTCAGTCCCACTTGCAAGCCAGCATTGTCGTAGTCTTCTTGCAGGGGCAAAGGCGCGAAACGTTCAAGGGCATCTACCACTTCTATTATTTTCACGCTAAAAAACGTTTTGGTGCAAAGTTAATAAAAGCGCGACACTTTCGTTGTGCCGCGCTTTACTTTTTACATTTTTTTAAGAGCCGAAAGAGGTTTTACTCAGCCTCCTGCTCCTCGCTTGCTGTTTCTTCAGCCTCATCTTCCATTGAGAGAGTTGCCTTGAAGTCGGTGTAACCGTTATCCACGAGAATGTTGTACCACTGCAGCAACTTCTTGATGTCGCTGTCGTGCACGCGGTCGCGGTCGTAGCTTGGAAGAACCTCTGCAAAATAGTCGTGAAGCTCCTGGGCCGAACATTTCTTATAGTCGATAGCCGCTTTCTTTGAGCCTTCCTTCTTGCCCACGTTCTCAAGCACCTGCCAAAGAGGCACGTCGTCGGCATCGGTATACATGGCTATGTCGCTGAGACTTGTCACCTTGTCGGTGGCGAACACTGGTGTGCGGCGGTGGCTTGCGTCGATGGTCTCTACGATAAGGTTCATCTTACCACGAGACACGAGCTTGTAAAGTCCGGGCTTGCCCGAAACGGAAAGTATTGTTTCCATGTTTGTTGTTTTGTTATATATATATTATTGTAATCTGTCAATGTTCACTTATCCAACAGTCTATCAACTGCTTAATCTGCCTGTCGAGGTCTTGCTTGCCGTCGTTGACGATGATGAAGTCGCATAACTGCTCCACCCTGTCTTGGCTCCATTGCCTTCCTATCCATTCCATCGCCCTTTCCCGGCTTATGCCGTCACGCTGCATGACCCGCTCAAGGCGTGTCTCAAGCGGAGCCGACACGCACACTTTAAAGTCGAAGTTTACGCGTTTGTGGAATCCGCTGTCGAATAGTATCGCGCTCTCAAGCCAGCCTAGACCGCTCTGCAAGAAGTCGCTGGCAATGGCGGGGTGGATGAGGTTGTCTATCGTGAGCTTGTTGTCGTTCGACTTTAGCAGATACTGCGCGAGCACGCGCTTCTGCAACACATTATTAATATATACGTCGTCGCCAACAATCTCTCTCAGTTTGCGTTGCAGGGTCATGTCGGTGGCCCAAAGGCGCTTTGCCGCACTGTCGCAATCGTACACTTCAATGCCATAATCTTTCAGCTTCTTGCATACGAAACTCTTGCCGCTGCCTATCCCTCCTGTGATAGCAATATACTTCATGCGCTGGCTTATTGTTGCTCAATGAGATAATCGACTTGCGGTGTCTCAAGACTGGCTTCGCGCACAAAACGCGAATTGCAAATCAAATGGAGTTTGCACTTGTCGGAAGGGTTAGAGGCTATCTCATAGTAGTCTACGTTAACTTGGAAGTCGGAAGGCCGCACGAGCCTATAGACCTTCGAGCCCACGGTATATCTCACCCTTACCATTTGCGGGAACGTCCTTATTATCAGATTTTTTGGCTTATTGACTGCCACAATGGGCACATCGGCGCTGCCTTCTGTCAACACGTCGGGGAACAACGTTACCTTTACCTTTGACGGCACTATCTTCGCCCCAGCAATGGCACTGAGGTTAACCTCGTGGGTCACCGTGTCGACAATGTTGTTGAGGTTTAGATTCTCGGTGAGCACGCCCTTGATGGCCTCCAGCTCATGCTTGTCGGCATAAACGGAGACAAATTCCGGCACTATCTGCACATGGGCCAAGTAATAATTTTTCGCTGGAACAATCTTTCCCGTGAGCACTACCCTCACTTTCTTGTTCTGCCCATAATTGAAGGTGAAGTCAGACTTGTCGCATTTCAGCGATGTCAGCAATGACGAGCCGTAAATCTGCTGCCTCACCATCTTCATCATGTCGGCAATCGGTATAGCCCCATGCCCCGTCTTGGTGTTGGCGTAGGTGGAGAATCTCACGGTCAAGGGCCTGAGCTGATGGTACACCGAATAAGTCATGATGACGAATCCCTTGTCTTTTATCGTCACCCTCACGGAGTCTGACGGGTCTGAGGTCATGACCACGTTCTTGGGCACTCCGGCAATAGTCAGCGGAACCTTATACTCCACCTCATAAGTCTCGTTGAGTGTCATCATCAGCCAGAAGATGCCACTGAGCGCAAGGAAGAAGAGAAAAACCAAAAACTCCTTGCCCGAAAAGTCGGACAAGAAGCCTTTTATGATTTTGTATGTGCGTTGAAGCGTGCGCATTAAGCCCTAACCTGTCCCTGGGCCATGTCCTGGAACACGCTACCTTTGTCGATAGTAATGACGACACCCTTGGCAATCTCCAAGTCGATGGTGTTCTTGGTCTGGTCGATACGCTTCACCGTGCCGTAGATGCCACCGCTTGTCACCACGCTGGACCCCTCAGTCAATGAGTTCTGGAACTCACGTATCTTCTTCTGTCGCTTCTGCTGTGGGCGAACCATGAAGAAATACATGATCACGAAAATGGCAACGAGCATGAAAATCATTCCGCCGAATCCGCCGCCTTGTTGTGCTGCCTGGGCAGCAAGAGCCATTGTTGTCATAGATATAGTCTTATTGTTGTTTGTTTATTTTTCCGTCTCAGCGTCAGAGCCAGCTATCTGTGCCTCTTCGTCTCTCGCGTCGTCGGCAGCATTATCCGCCTTTGGCTTGTGGACGAATCTCACGGGCTTGCCGTAGCCATTGGCGCGAGGTTTCCGTGGCTGTTGGCTTTCCTCAGATCTCTCGGGCATCTGCTTGAGCAATTTGCCCGTGTCTATGAGGTGGCGCGCTATGGCGTCGAGCATGCCATTGATGTAACTGCCACTCCTCGGAGTGCTGTACCTCTTTGCCATGTCCACATACTCGTTGATAGTCACCGATATGGGAATGCTTGGGAAGTTGAGCAACTCGGCTATCGCGATTTGCATTATCACGATGTCCATGTATGCCAATCTTGAGAAGTCCCAGTTGCGCGAAGTCTCGCTCATGTAGTGCTGGTACTCGTTGGCATTGAGAATCGTGGCACGGAAAAGCTTTCTCGCAAACTCCTTGTCGTCCACGTCCTTGTACTCGGGCAGGAGTTGCTGATTGCCCTTCTCCTTCGGGTCAAAACGCTTGATGGTCTTCAGCACGAAGGTGTCTACCACTTCCTTGTCGTCGTTCCAGTAGATGCTCTTCGACTCAAGCAACGCGTCTATGTCCTCGCTGTCTTCTATGAGCTGGCGATAGAGCTTGCGCCACAATTCGCGGTCGGCCTCATAGTCGCTGTCCGGCGAGTCAATATATTCATTATATGTTTCGCTTTGCTCAATCTTGTCACAGAGCTTACGCACCAGGTCTGCGTCACCGTCCCAAGACATGTTCTTGTCCTCGTTGAAGCTGTTGAGCATCTTGTTCTCCTCCAGCTGGACCGCAAACTTGTTGAAGATGAATTTTGTAGACGGTTCCTCCTTGCCTTCCCTGCGGTTGCGGATAGAAGCCTGCTCAACGCGCTTGCGTTCCTCCTTTGTGACAGCCACGATGAGGTCAAGAAGAAAATTGTATAGGTCGTATGCCTTAGAGAGGCTTAGGAGCAACTCTTTCTCGGCATTCTCGATGTTTTTACTGCCGTTTTGGTAATAAGCATAAGTCAATTGCACAATCTTGGTGCGTATCAGCTCTCTGTTAATCATGATTCTGTTCTTTGGCAGTGCCTTTCACACTTTGGGTCTTATAATACTCTGCAAAAGTAGTAAATATTCGAGTTCTAAGCAAAAATATAAGGGCAAATATTTGTTTTTTTTCGATTATCTTGGTCAGATAGCGAAAAAGCAGTACCTTTGCACCGCTTTTCAGACTTGGGAAGTATTCCAGTGTGATGGCGAATTAATAAAACCATTTAATTTAGAGTAACACATTACAAAATGAAAGAAATCAGCATTTCAGGTAAGAAGCGCGAGACACTTGGCAAGAAAGCTTCCAAGGCCCTCCGCAAGGAAGGTTTCGTGCCCTGCAACCTCTACGGTGAGGCTAAGGACGCAAACGGCAACCCAGTAGCCCTCGCTTTCACATCTTCATTCAGCGAGCTCCGCAAGGTGATCTACACTCCTCATATCTATGTCATCAAGGTGACTATCGACGGCGAAGATCACACTGCCATCCTCAAGGAGATCCAGTTCCACCCTGTCACAGACGCTCCTTTGCACGTCGATTTCTATGAGGTCAACGACCAGAAGCCTATCACTATCGGCATTCCTGTCAAGCTCAACGGTCTGGCACAGGGTGTTCGCGACGGTGGTCGCATGAACCTCTCTATCCGCAAGATCAACGTTACAGCTCCATATCAGGTAATCCCAGAGCACCTCGATGTTGATGTCACGAAGCTTCGCATCGGCAAGAGCATCAAGGTTGGCGAGCTCTCATACGAGGGTCTCGAGATTGCCACAAGCAAGGAGGTTGTCGTTTGCTCTATCAAGATGACACGTAACGCCAGGGCAGCCGCTGCCGCAGCTGAAGCAGAGTAAAGATTAAACAAACAACATAAAAGGCGAAAAGGAAAGTCATGGCGTCAAGCGTGGCTCTCCTTTTTGCCTTTTATTATATCCTCTTTATCATATCCGCGCGATACCGCGGGACACACGTCTATAAAGAACATCATTTACAATGGACAAATTTCTCATTTGCGGTCTCGGCAACCCCGGCGACGAATACCAAAACACTCGCCACAACACTGGTTGGATGGCCCTCGACGCCTGCGCCAAGGCCATGGGTGCCGAATGGCGCGACCGTCGCTACGGCTTCGTGGCAGAGGCTTCGCTGAAAGGCAGGAAAGTGTTCTTGCTCAAGCCCACCACGTTCATGAACCTTTCGGGCAACGCCGTACGCTATTGGCTCAACGAGGAAAGGATAGACCAGTCGCGGCTGCTCGTGATCAGCGACGACGTGGCTCTACCCCTTGGCGAGTTTCGCCTGAAGGCGAACGGCAGCAATGGCGGCCACAACGGGCTCGGACATATCATGCAGCTCATTGGCGCGGACTATGCCCGACTGCGCATCGGCATCGGCAACGACTACCCACGTGGAGGACAAATAGACTGGGTGCTGGGACACTATTCCGATACCGACATGGAGACGCTCCAGCCCACCCTCGACTTGTCTGTCGACATCGTGAAGAGCTTCGTGCTGCAAGGCATTGGCGGGACCATGAACCAGTTTAACAAGTTAGGGAAACACAAGAAATGACAGCCAGCACCATTCCTCATATGCCGAAGTTTGGCAACTCGGCACGAATAGACAAGTGGCTTTGGGCGGCAAGGATTTACAAGACGCGCTCGCTCGCCGTGGAAGCCATTAAAAACAGCCGCGTGACCATCGGAGACACGACAGTGAAGCCAAGCCATACCATCAAGGCGGGCGACGTGGTAAGCGTGCGCAAACCGCCAATCACATATTCGTTCAAGGTCCTTGCATGCCTCGAAACGCGCGTGGGAGCGAAACTGCTTCCGCAAGTCTACGAGAACGTAACGCCGACTGAAGAATACGAGAAGTTGGAGATGAGCCGCATCAGCGGCTTTGTGGACAGGCAGCGTGGCACCGGACGACCAACGAAGAAAGAACGCCGCCAACTCGACGCCTTCACCGAACCCGTGATGTTTGGCTGGGACGACGACGAATAAGGCTTACACCCATTAATGACAAGAGCCTCACATTCTCACGAATGCGAGGCTCTTGTAGATTATGCCCTTGGCAATTGCCAAGAACCATCTTATCATAAAAGTGTATATTATTGTAAGAGAGATTATATTCTTCTTTAGTCAAGCAGCTTCTTGATATCGCTCAACGGGCGTTTCTCCTGCGAGCCATCAGGCATCGTCACCAGGAAGTAATCGTAACGCGACTTGCCGTTGCTGTAAGCCACCACTGCCACACCTCCGTTGCGGAGCTGCAAGGTGAAGTATCCGTTGCGCTTTCCGTTGACATATGTGCCATGTAGCTTTTCCTTACCATTGGGGTAGTATGTTGTCACCTCACCGTTGAGAGTCGTGTTCTTGTCGTTGCTCAGGTCGATGAAGCTGTAACCACCCTCGGCGCGCAAATTTCCATTCATGTAAAAATCCTGGAAGACGTCCTCTTTCTGCATGCCGCTTCCTTGAGTCTTAAGAATGCGGTAGTAGGCAGCTTCGGTAGCGTTCTTCACGCTCAAGTTGTTGGCTGCGTAATAAATGGTATCGCTTACCACTTTAGCGTTCTCACTAATGCGAGAGTGTCCAAAACTCATTGCCGTTGTCAGTAACATGACTGACATTAAGATAATCTTTTTCATAAGGCTACTCCTTTCCTTTCAGTTTATTGGTTTTGTTGTTTTCTGCTGCAAAGATATACATTTTTCATGTAGGTTGTTCTTTCCGTTAACGTTATTTTATTATTATTTTTAGCTATCGGGAAACTGTTACTTATAGCCCTATTTTTTCTTGCAATTAGCATAAAAGGACTATCATTTCTTTCACTTTGTATAGCCACAACTTTGGTTTCACCATAAAATTCAACCTCTTTCTTACTATTTGTCAGAAGTCGCTTGCCAACTTGCTTAGAATTTGCATTTTCGTTACATTAGGGTTATTAGGTAATTATGTAAAGATTACTTACTTCCGCGTCTATTGATGCATATCAAGTATGGGGCGTTTCAAATTGTTACTTCAATGATGTATTTTTTGCCCCTTGGCTACGATATGAGGCACCACAGGCGACATCAGCCTTACGATTTATCACATATTACGTCACAATGATGCCCGCCGCGACGTTCAAGGCTGATAAGTTATGGGCATATACACCCTCACCAGAACATTTTTGCCACCTTGTTGCCCAGGTGTAAACTCGGGCAAACCTTTTACTGTAGTGGCGGCATGACGGTCTATCACGGGGTCAACGGGCTGCAACACGCACACGTCGCTCACCTTGCCGTTCTTGTCGACCACGAAACTCGTGTAGACCTTCACGGGGCCTGCCAAAGGCACACTTGGCTGACTCACATGACTGAGATACCGTTTCAAGACATCGCTGCCGCCTATAATCTCGGGTTGTTTCTCCACATTACTATATACAGAGTCGCCGTCAATCACGTTTTGCTGCGTCGCGACTTGCGGATTCAACACATCGGCTTTCTTGGTAAAGAGTTTCCTGCCTTGCCGGGAGAGCGAATAGGCGTAATCTTTAAGGGGCATGCACGCTATATAAGTTTGCCTCGCATCTGAAGTTGTGGCCTTTATAAGGAAACACAACTGTCCTCTTGTGACCCATACGCCATCGACCTCGTAGGCAATCATCGCATTAAAGAAACTGTCTGCAAGGGGTTTGAAAAGCAAATCGTAGAAATCTTGCGGTTCGTTGCGGTTCATTATGCCCGAACTCAGGAGTTCGCTCGCATAATATACCTTTCCATTGGTAATGTCACAAACGAGGATTCTGTCGTCAGCTTTCGACTTATACGACGACAACTTGCCTGGCTCTACCTTCAGGCTGACGTGGTAGGCAATCCAATGGTTCGGCTCATAGCCTACAACACGGGCGGAAGCCGTGACATAACAGAAGCGTCGGTCGTCGGGAATCTCGCTAAACATCTCCGTCACCGGTGTGCCGTAGCGTTGGCGCAAGCTCATGGCAAGAGAGTCGAAGCCCAACGTGGCCGTGCCAGCAAGCTTCTCGCTGATAAGGCGTTGCAGGTTTGGCACATGACTATAGCCTACCACTTCGGGCCATTCAATGTCATAATCGACAACATTGATGCCGGAGTCTTTCTGCAACAGGAGATGCTCTTTCTCGTAACGCACGCTGTAACCCACCGAGCGACTGTCAACCGTTTGCGCCCCAACGTTGGCGAAAGCCACGCAGAGGGCCATTGCCATAAACCAATTCTTCATTTCCACAGATTTCCTTTCTTTGTCTTGCCTACGATTCATTCCGTCTCGCTGTCGAGCGAAAATCCCATCTTGTTTCTTACCATTACCACCACCGACCACGTAGCCACTACCGCTATCAGGGTCAGGATGAAGAACTTGCGATAGCCGAGAGCCTCCTCCAGCTCACCTGCCACGAGTCCTGGCAACATAAGCGACAGGGTCATCAAGGCCGACGCTATGGCATAATGGGAGGTACGGAACTCACCGCGATTATAATATATGAGGAACATCATGTAGGCGGTGATGCCAAATCCGACGCCCACCTGTTCCACGAACACCGTCAGGGATACCATGACGATGCTCTCCGGAAGAACGTATGCGAGGAAGATATAGATGACGGGCGGCAACGAATAGGCTATCGCCATTGGGTAAAGCCATTGGCGCAACCCGTTGCGACTCACGGCGACACCACCCACAATGGAGCCTATGATTATTCCCATCATGCCTACCGTGCCTTGCACGAGCCCATATTCCTGCGGCGCAAGCCCCAAGCCCCCGTTATGGGCCGAATCGATGAGGAAAAGCGGAGACACCTTGGACAGCAGAGCTTCCGGCAAGCGGAAAAGCATGATGAAACAAAGGGCCAACACTATGTTTGGCTTGTTCAAGAAGGCACGAAACGTGAGCGCGAAGCCGCTTAGTATGGAGCGTGCGCTCACTAAAGGACGACTATGGTCTTCGCGTGCGTAAGGCATTGCCTGGGAATGCCAAAGCCACAACGCCAGGAAGATGCCGGCAAGACCATAGAAGGTAAGATTCCACGAGTATCTTATAGAGCCGCGGAATATCACCTGCAGGTTGCCCGCCACCATCACAAGCACGCCTTGACCAATGATAGTGGCAAGGCGGTCGCCCACCTGTCGAAGCCCCATGAACCACGCCTGTTGCCGCTCGTCGAGGGCGAGAAGGTAATAACCGTCGGCAGCTACGCAATGCGACGCTCCCGTGAAGGCGGCTACCCAGAAAAAGAAGAGCGTGCCTTGAAGCCAAAACGACGTGGGAATGGTGAACGCCACACCACCGAAGGCGGCACCAAGCAACACCTCGGTTGCCAACGCCCACCACCGCTTGGTCTTTACCAAGTCGATGAAAGGGCTCCAAATGGGTTTGAGAATCCATGGAAGATACATCCATGACGTATAGAAGGTTATGGCGGCATTGGACAGTCCCATCTGCTTATAGAAGATGAGCGACACCGTCATCACGGCCACAAGAGGGAGACTGTCGGCAAAGGACAGCGACGGGACCCACGACCACGGCCGACGGTTCTTCTTGCCCGATGTCTTAAAGTTGTCTTGCGTGTTTACCATGCCTTTTCTATCTCAGCTCCAGGATAATAATGTTTCAGTATCTTGTCGTAGCTATAACCTTGGTCGCCCATCACCGCCGCACCAATCTGGCACAGTCCTACGCCGTGACCCCATCCTGCGCCTATTAGCTCGAAGGTGTCGGCATGCTTCTCGACGACGAACGCGGAACTGTAAAGATGGCTCTCGCTCAGGGCGCGACGTATTTCCAGTTCCTTGCCAACGACAATGGTTTTCTTGGTGCCGGTAATCTCCAGCTCGTAAATCCTGCCGCTCACGCCGCGTTTCAACGGTTTCATGTCGGTAACGGTGCCAAGGTCAACGCCAAGTTTCTTCTCTATCAGCCGCGACAGTTCTTCCTTGCCGTAGCTGACGCGCCACCGATAGAAATCGGTCGTCTCTTGGTCGTAGTCGTTGAGCACTTGGCTCAGTATGCGCTTGTCGTTGGTGTTGCAAAAACTCTTCGGACTGCCGAGTATCCACTCGCGGGCGTTCTCCTCGACGGTGAGGTCGGGGATGGTCTCTTCCGGCGTGTCGCCAATGCCCTTGAGATATGGCTTGGGCGTGTCTTCCCAACAATATTGGAACTCCTCCATCGCGCCTCCGCAACTTTTAGAGAACCTCGCGTCGCAAATCTCGTCGCCATATGTCAGCAACTCGCCACGCGTGCGCTTGATGGCCTCAGCCACGTTGGGGCTCGTCTCCTTGGTTATGCCCTGGTAGCGCTGGCAGTGGTCGTCGGCACACACGTCGAAGAGCGTGTGGTCGGTGTGGTCGTACCAGCGGATGAACTCGTTGCCGTGAGACTCTTGCTTGTTGGGTGTCGCCTTGCCGTCGATCTGGCTCATCAGCCACGAGCGCGATATTACGGCATGAGCCATGAGAAGCGGGAGGCTCGACTGCGCGCTCATCTCGCTTGATATGACGCTCTCAAGATAATCTTCCACGGGCAGGTCGTTGATGGCCCATATCTTTCCGCCGTCGGCAAGGAGGCGAAGCGAGCCACGGAACGTCTGCGTCTCAAGACGCTGCCAATGGAAGTTGACACCGATGACGACATCTTTCAACGAGAAACTATCGGTTGGAGACTGCGGCTCAAAGCATATCCGGGTGTGTGCCTTCCCGTCATATTGTATCAGTCCGTTGCGTATGGTGGCAGTACGGGTGGTGCCGTCTGCGCCATAACCGTTGAGCGTGAACGTTATGCTCTCCGCCCCAACGATGCCGACGCTCACCAACGGCGTGCTTTCATATTTTTTTATCATGGTTACTTGGATTTCTTATTTATGCAAAGGTAGCGTTTTTGTGTCAGTTATCATAACAAAAATTCAATAATCTTTCGTAACTTTGCACGTATATGGAAAAGAAAATACTATTAGGTCTTACACTTGACGAACTCAAAGCGGTGGCCAAGGAGCTTGGCATGCCAGCTTTCACAGGAACACAGATCGCCAAGTGGATATACGAGCGTCGTGTAAAGAGCATCGACGAGATGACCAACCTCTCCAAGGGCAACCGCGCCAAGTTGGCGGAGAGTTACGAGATAGGTTGCATGGCACCTATAGAGTCGCGGCACTCAAAGGATGGCACTGTGAAATACCTGTTCCCCGTGAGAACCACCGACGGCGACACCTCGCGCAAGCGTTTCGTGGAGACGGTCTATATCCCCGAGGAGAGCGGCCATGCCACGCTGTGCGTGTCGTGCGAGGTGGGCTGCAAGATGAACTGCCTCTTCTGTCAGACAGGCAAGCAGGGATTTCATGGCTATCTCACAGTTGCCGACATCTTGAACCAAGCCTACAGCATTCCCGAGGCCGACCGCCTGACCAACATCGTCTACATGGGACAAGGCGAGCCCATGGACAACCTCGACAACGTGTTGCGATCTACGGAGATCCTCACTGCTCCCTACGGGTGGGCGTGGAGCCCAAAGCGCATCACCGTGAGCTCGGTGGGACTGAAGGACAAGTTGCGGCGGTTCCTCGACGAGAGCGACTGCCAAGTGGCAATCAGTCTCCACTCGCCGCTCCACGAGCAGCGCGAGCAACTCATGCCTGCCGAGAGGGGAATGGCGATAAGAGACGTGGTTGACCTCTTGCGCGACTACGACTTCGCTCACCAGCGACGCCTCACGTTCGAATACATCGTCTTTGGCGGACTCAACGACAGCCTGGCCCACGCCCGTGAGATATGCAGGTTGCTGAAAGGTCTCGACTGCCATGTCAACCTTATACGTTTCCACCAGATTCCCGACGTGCCATTGCGCGGCACGACCCAGGAGCACATGGAGACATTCCGCGACTACCTCACCGCTCATGGTTTCTTTTGCACCATCAGGGCGAGCCGAGGGCAGGACATCGAGGCGGCGTGCGGCTTGCTGAGCACCAAACACCGCGAGGCTGAATAAACGCCCGGAGGCACCATGACGAACAAGGCCTTTCTCTTTGTGCTCTCCCTTGTCTTGCTGGTTTGCTCATGCGACCAGCGTCGAGGCTTGCTCCCTCCATCGGGCGGCAAGCTGTATGAGGTGCTGCTCGTTGGCGACAGCGCCGACATAGTGAAAGGCGCATTGCAGGCCGACATGCCAGGACTGCCGCAAAGCGAGCCGCAGTTTGACGTGTCGTCGATAGACTCCGCGGCCTTCGGAGCAACGTTGAGATCAACTCGCGAGATTGTGGTGGTAAGGACATCGCCAAGACTTTATGCCACGGTCAGGATAAGACACGACCGCGACGTGTGGGCGGAGCCGCAAACTGTGGTAACCGTCACCGCCCCAAGCATGAAGATGATAAGCGACAGCGCAAGCAGGATCGCGCCCACGCTCCTGCGTCTTCTCAACACGGCAGAGATGAGCAAGACTATGAAGATGCTCCGCGGCCACCGCAACGCCAAGGCCGAAAGGCTTGTAGACAGCATGTTTCACGTGAGGATGTGGATTCCTCTCGACATGGTGTCGAGCCGCAAGGAACGCGACTTCTTATGGTTCAGCAATGGCTCGCCAAGCTTAATGAGCAACATCGTGGTCTACAAGGCACCACACCATGGCGACCCCGTGGCGCAACGAGACAGCGCGCTGGCGAGAAACATCAAGGGCGAGACTGACCAAATGCACATGGCCACCGTGACGGAGACGGTGGCGCGAAACAACGCGGCAACCGTGTTTCGCGGCTTATGGGAGATGAAAGGCGACAACATGGGCGGTCCTTTCGTGTGCCGGCGCGTGCGGATGCGCGGGGCTGACTCTATCTACGACATTGTGGCCGAAGGCTTCGTCTTCGCACCCGGCAAGGGCAAACGCAACGCCGTGAGGCAAATGGAAGCGGTGCTCCGCTCAATAAAATAAACAAGGCACGATAGGGCAAACAAGCTACAACGCGATAAACATAAAGACATATTTGAAACAACAATAAACACAAACGAAATATGGAGAAAAGAAAAATACGTGTGGCACTGACCAACGGTGACACCAATGGCATTGGCTACGAACTCATCTTCAAGGCGTTCAAGACGCCGGCGATGTTCGACATCTGCACACCCATCATCTACGGTTCGCCAAAGGTGGCCTCTTATCATTGTGACGCCCTTGGACTTGACGGCAACACGTTCAGCATCATCTCAAACGCTGCCGAGGCAAAAGACGGCAGGCTCAACCTTCTCACCGCATACGACGACGACATCAAGGTGGACCTCGGCATGCCGTCGCAAGACGCGAGCCGCGCCGCGATAAAGAGTATCGACCGTGCCATTACCGACTTTAAGGACGGTCTCTTCGACGTGCTCGTGATGGCACCCGTGGACAAGAACAACATGCACATAGACGGCTACAACTTCCCTTGCAACGAGCGCTTTATCGAGGTCAGTCTCGCGAGCGAGAAGAAGGGGCTCGACGTACTCATGGGCGAGGGCATGAGATTGGCGTCGCTGACGGGCGACATAGCCTTGAGAGATGTGCCCGCCGCCATCACCGAGGACGGCATCATCAACACCGTGGCACAACTCTATGCCACCTTGCGCCGCGACTTCTCTATAGAGAATCCACGCATAGCGGTGCTGGCTCTCAACCCCAACGATAGAGACGCACATCCCGAGAAGGAGGAGCAGGAGATGGTGTTGCCTGCCATACAGAAGTTGTCGGACGCCGGCGTTTGCGTATTTGGGCCATATCAAGGCGAGAAGTTCTTTGGCGACGGCCATTTCGCGGCTTTCGACGCCGTGGTGTCGATGTACTGGGACCAGGGGCTTGCGCCGATGAAGGCGTTGTTCCCCGACGGCAACGTCCACTACCTTGCCGGCCTGCCCATAATCAGCACCTCGCCCGACATGTCGCCACGCTACGACATAGCCGGACAGGGCAAGGCTGATGCCACGGCGATGCGAAACGCAATATATCTCGCCATTGACGCATTCAGGACCCGCAACGAGTTTGACGCGCCTTATGCCAACCCGTTGCAGAAGATATACAAGGAGCGCAAGGACGACAGCGAGAAGGTGCGCTTCGCGATTCCCAAGAAGCATTCTTTCCATAAGGATGGCGACAAGGAACGCAAGGAAAACAACCGTGCCAACGCTGACGCCACGCCAGCAAAGGAATAAGAGTTAGATGAAAAAGAAATACCAAAACGCGTTTTTCATCTTTGGTGTTGTCGTGCTCGCCGTAATGGTGACGCAGCTCGACTTTGCCCAAGTGTGGCAAGGCTTGAAGCATGCGGGCTATTGGTTTCTTGCCGTCATTCTGCTATGGGCGGCTCTCTACGTGCTCAACACCGCGTCTTGGTATCTCATCATTAAAGGCGTTTGCCAACAGCCTTCGACCAACGCCGAGGGTCTTCCCGTGGCAAACGCCAAAATGCCATTCTCCTTCGCCTGGCTTTATAAGATCACGGTGTCGGGCTTCGCGCTCAACTATGCCACGCCAGGCGGCTTGATGGGCGGCGAGCCCTACCGCGTCATGGCTCTATCGCCAAAGATTGGCATGGAGCGAGCCTCATCGTCGGTCATTCTCTATGTCATGACCCACATCTTCAGCCATTTCTGGTTTTGGCTCATTTCCCTTCTCTTGTTGTTTGCCATCCATCATGTTGGCATGGCGTTGTGGCCGCTCGCCGCTGCCACTGGAGCATTTTGCGTGCTCGGCATAATGTTTTTCATGTCGGGCTACCGCAAGGGAATGGCAAACAGGCTAATGGCAATATTGCGTTTCGTGCCTTTCGTCAGACGTTGGGCAGGGCCTTTCGTGGAAAAACACCGGCAACAACTCGACACCATCGACAGCCAGATCGCGGCGTTGCACCGACAAAACAAGGTTTTCTTCGTGACATCCGTACTGCTCGAACTGGGCTGCCGTGTGGCATCGGCACTTGAGATCTACTTTGTCTTACTGGTGCTCATGCCGTCGCCAAGCTATCTCGATTGCATCCTTATCCTCGCCTTCACGTCGCTTTTCGCCAACATGCTGTTCTTCATCCCCCTGCAACTTGGCGGTCGCGAGGGCGGCTTCCTCATGTCGTCGGCATCGCTCGGGCTACCAACCTCGGCTGGCATCTTCGTGGCACTCATCGTCAGGCTTAGGGAATTGGTATGGGTAGGCATCGGACTGCTCCTCATCAAGATGGAAAAAAAGCAAAGCCAACAATGACTCATCACACACGTTCTTGCGCAAAAACAGGGTAAAAACGCAAGCCATTTGCTGCATTTTTGGTGAAATTCGCGAAAAAACGCCCTTTTTGATAAAAAAAACGCCAAAACATTTGGTGCTTACGATTTTTCAACGTACCTTTGCACTCGCTTACAAAAATATGGCTCCGTAGCTCAACTGAATAGAGCATCTGACTACGGATCAGAAGGTTCCGGGTTTGAATCCCAGCGGAGTCACCAAAGAACGAAGAGGACTTTACTTAGTGTAAAGTCCTCTTCTTGTTTATATACGGTTAACTTGTTTATATACGGTTAAGTTTACACAACTAAAAACGGGAGTATAACGATTATGACAATGAAAGCGATAGTGACAGGTGCCACGTCGGGCATAGGAATGGAAGTGGCAAAGCTCTTGGCTGAGCGAGATTGGCAAGTGGGCATTGCCGGCAGAAGGATCGAAAGGCTCAAGGAACTGAAGCGGAGCCATGAGGGAATAGTCTGCTACCGGCAGATAGACGTCACATCTCCCGATGCCCCACAGATGCTACGCCACCTCATCGACGAGCTTGGCGGCATGGATCTGTATTTCCACAGTTCGGGCATTGGTTGGCAAAACAACTCTCTCGACATTGACAAGGAGTTGAAAACCGTGGAAACCAATGGGACGGGGTTCGTGAGGATGGTTGACACGGCGTTCAACTGGTTTGCGGAACACAAGAAAGTACAGGGGACGGCAGGCGAGCCGTCACGCCACCGCATTGCCTGCATCACCTCCATTGCCGGAACAAAGGGGCTTGGGGCGGCTCCAGCCTATTCCGCCACCAAGCGTTTCCAAAGCCACTATCTCGAATGTCTCTGCCAACAAGCCAGAATGCGTCATCTCGACATCTCCATCACCGACATTCGCCCGGGATTCGTCAAGACCGATCTCATAGCCGGCAGCCACTACCCTCTCCAGCTCGATGCCAGCGACGTGGCAAAAAGCATTGTGCAGGCGATAGAGAATGGCAAGGACGTCAAGGTCATCGACTGGCGCTATGCCATCCTCGTGCGTCTCTGGCGACTCATCCCACGCTGGCTTTGGACAAGAATGAAAATATCATAAGCCCAAGCCGACGAGGTTAGCCTCATCATTTCCACTCTCCTTCAAGGTCCACGTCGCGCGCGTCGAAAGGATGCAGGAGCTGGTCTACAAGCACCGCATAGTCGCCACGCGTGATGGCCGCGGCTGGAGTGATGTCAAAATTCTGCAACACCCTGTTGACGGAAAGGTCGAAAGACTCGCCTTTCCACACTTTTTCAATGAGTCTCAACACCTCCTTGGTAGACACCGTGGCACGTGAGCAATCCAGCCCCGCGACTTGGTAGAAGTCGGCAAAATGTCGCAAGTCGCTACCGTTCAGCAGACTGTCGGCTTCAAGCCACGTCTCGTTCTGCCAATCCTTGTGCTTGCCCACGCCTCGAAGCAGGCCCGTAACCCCTATGCGCTGATAGCAGGTAAAACGCGGGCTCGACTTCGCCACGTCAAGATACGGCAAAAGATAGTTTCCGGAGGAGAGCAGTTGGCGTTGCAATGCACGCACGCTCAAGTCTTTAGGCAAGCAGCCTTCCTTTACCGCCATTGCCGCGAGAGCACCTGCCACCTGGCCAATCTGCATCGACACGGGTTGCAAACGCGACGTTCCGTTCACGAGGTTGGTCACTGAGATGGCCTTCTCCGCGAGCAGCAAGCGGTCTTCCGTTTTCGGGAAGAACACGCCCACGGGCATGCCCCACGACGGGATAGACGGTATATCAAGGTTCTTCACCGGCATCTCGTTGTGGTGCTGGTCCACAGGATAGTCGCCAACCAACACCGCCGTGCGATAGAGCTTGGTGGCCTGGTCGTATGGAGCGCGTATATCGTTGAGCGTGAACAGCACACGACCCTCGAAGCGACGGCCCTCACGATAATATGGGATGAACGGCAGGCCGTCTTCCGTGGGATACTCATCAGCAAGGCCAAGGGTGTCCATGCCGAGTTCGTGTTGCATGAAATAGAGGAAACGCCACGTCTTCGCCTTGGCTGCTTTCTCAGCTTTCACACGCTTCTCCGGTGTGAGGTCTACATCGTTTAGATAAAAGTCGTTGCCGAACATCGGCCAGTTGATCATGTATTTTCCGCCGGGAAGCCTACCGTAGGTCATCATCATCTGCTGCGACCAAGGCTTCTGCTCAGTCTTGCCGTCATTCAACGGGTTGACGCAGCAGTTGCGAAACTCTCGCGGGTCATATCCCTTAGGCTTGCGAATTGTCTGCGGTGTCTTGTGGAATTTCAGCGTCATGGCATAAGTTATGTCCTGCACAATGTCGCAGGCCTCAGCCAGGGCCTCCGGCTCACCGGTGTCGGCGCGCGCGTCAAGGCCTATGTGATATTTCAATCCGGCAGCCTTGGCCACGTCGCCAAGTTCGGTGCCGTCTATAACGTAACTGCAGGTGGCGGTCTGCGCCTTGCCGTCTTTCAAGTAGGTCACCTCCCAACCATTGTCCAGACGCCTCAGGTTCTTGAACGTCGCGTTAGGCTTGTAGGTAAGTTTCTTTTCCGCCTTCACCCATTTCTGGAATATGTCGTTGCCCACCGACGGCTCAAACTGTATCATGCTCACCCATCCCGTGGCGAGGGCCTCAAAAGATCCATAGTGGCGCACCAGTTCCTGCTGGAAGTCGCCCCACAGTCCCGACGGCAACTTAAAGTTACCGTCAGTACAGCTCACGCCAGCCTGGGTGAGCATGCCACCGAGCCAAGGCGTGGGGTCGATGAGCAGCGTACCCGCTCCCAACCTTGAGCTTTCCACGGCGGCGCAAACGCCGCTGGTGCCACCTCCCACCACGACGACATCGTAACGCTCCGCGTGCGCCGAGAGAAAAGTGGAAACAAGAATCAATACCGTTAATAGTTGTTTGTACATAGTCGTTTTAAATCTGGTTATTTGTTAGTATTCAAGAAACATATTCTTGTGTATTTGCTTCCATTCGCGTTTTATTCTATACTTGTTGGAACACGGCATCGTTGAGCAACGTTTTCACGTCCACCTTCAACGCCTTGGCTATGCGGTCGAGCGTGATGAGGTTGGGCATGGCTTAAAGTATTTAGACCTTATTACAAAGGTACACGATTAACGCCAAACGAAACAACAAAGCGAGAGGAAATTACAAAAAATAAATTTCATTTAACCCATAATACCTATTAAAGTTTTCTATGTTATGGTAGATCTGCCAAAAAACACAGCTAGCTTAACTCTATTTAACAATACAAAACCTTAACGATTGCGAAAAATTGTTTTATTTTGCGCTTAAAAGGGTATATTATACAAATCGTTGTCTCATTGTTTTTTAGTGGTTGCAAAAATACCGCTTTTTATAGAGAACCGTTGTCTTTTTTTACCACGCCATTTATTTTAGACCGAAAGAGTTCAGTCGCTTATTAATTATAAATTACAGATTATTATAAAAGTGTTATGAAAAAACTGTTTAGTTTATTGTTACTGTTGATGGCCTCCACCGTCATGTGGGCGCAACAGCTTGTGAGGGGAACAGTCGTCGACGGTTCGGGAGAACCGCTGATAGGAGTAAGTGTCAAGGAGGTGGGCGATGCCACCAACGGCACCGTCACCGACATCAACGGCACGTTCAAAATCAATGTAAAGAACGGCAATGCCACGTTGCAGTTCTCATACGTGGGATTCACCGCACAAACGGTGAAGGTCGGCAACCGGCAGCAGATAAAGATTGTCATGGCCGACGAGAGCCACACCACCGACGAGGTTGTGGTCGTGGCGTTCGGCAAGATGAAACGCGAGGCTTTCACTGGCTCGGCAGGCGTGATGAAAAGCGACGAACTGGAGCAAGTGCAGGTCACGAACCCGGCACAGGCACTTGCCGGACGCGTGGCAGGCGTGCAACTCAACAACTCATCGTCACAGATAGGCGAATCGCCGCAGATAACGATACGCGGCGTGGGCTCCATATCGTCGGACACGCAGCCGCTCATCATCCTCGACGGCATGCCCTACGACGGCAACCTCAATACCTTAAACAGTGCCGACATAGAGTCGATGACCGTGCTGAAAGACGCGGCATCCAACGCACTCTACGGCGCACGCGGTGCCAACGGCGTAATCATGATCACGACAAAGAGTGGCAAAGTGGGCGGACAAGCCAAAATAAAAGTTGATGCCAAGTGGGGATGGAACACCAATGGACTGAAAGACTATGACAAACTCGATGCCCGCGGCTTCTACGAGACCTACTACAAGATGCTCTACAACTCCTATGTGAGTCCCGAGAACGAGGGCGGTGCGCTCTCGGCCAACGACGCATGGCTAAAGGCCAACAGCGACCTCATGAACTCCGCGTCGGGCAAAGGCCCCGGCTACATGGTCTACACCGTGCCGCAAGGCGAGCAATTCATACAGCAGAACGGGCAAATGAATCCCAACGCCACGCTGGGCGCACTATACAAGTATGGCAACCAGGAGCTTTGGCTCCAGCCCGACGACTGGGCAAAAGAGGGTCTGCGCACCGGATTGCGACAGGAATACAACGCATCGGCCACAGGCGCGACAGACAAGGTAAACTATTACACGTCCATAGGCTATCTCAACCAGGACGGCATACAGCTTGGATCCAACGAGAACCGTCTCACGGCACGCGCCAAGCTCAACTACCAGGCCAAGAAATGGTTGCGTCTTGGAGCCAACGTGAGCTACACACATTATAAGTATGCACAGACATCGGAAGGAACAATCGGCACCGGCACCATATGGAGCACCATCAAGACCATGGCACCCATCTATCCCGTTTATTACCGCGGAGCCGACAAGAACATCATGATCGACGAGTATGGCGAACCCATGTACGACTTTGCCAGACTATACAACCTAAGCCGCGCTGGCGGCGTGGGCGGCAACTGCATCTTCGACAACAAGTATACAAGCACCAAGTATAACGTTACCGACTTCACCGTGAACGGCACGGCAGACTTCATAATCACGCCCGACTTCACGCTGACGCTCAACGCCAACACATACAACAACGACAAGCGCTACGACTATTCAAGCTCGCCGTTTGTGGACCACTACACAGACTCGTCAAACAACGGTTACCTGTCGAAGGGCGACTACAAGATCTACTCGTATAACCTGCAGCAACTCTTGAACTACAACCACGACTTCGGGAATCACACCGTGAGCGGACTGCTCGGCCACGAGTATTACAACTACAAATACTCGGACATGAGCATGTCGGGCAAGAACTTCGGCATCGACGGAGCCACAGAGATTAACCAGTTGCTGCAAAAGAACTACCCGTCGTCTTACTCGACACGCTACAACAACGAAGGCTACTTCTTCCGCGGCATGTACGACTACAACGACACCTACTTCGCTTCGGTGTCGTTCCGCCGCGACGCATCGTCGCGCTTCGACAAGGACCACCGCTGGGGCAACTTCTGGTCGGGCGGACTTTCCTGGATCATCTCAAAGGAGAAGTGGTTCAACGTCAGATGGATTGACAATCTGCGCATCAAGGCATCGGTGGGCTCGCAAGGCAACGACAACATTGGCGAGTTTCTCTACACCGACACCTACAACATCAAGGACAACGGCGGCGAGCCAGGCTACCAGTGGAGGCAGAAGGGCACCGAGGACATCACATGGGAGACCAACACCAACTGGAACGTGGGCGTTGAGTTCGACTTGTTCAAGAACCGCCTGAGCGGATCTGTCGACCTTTTCTACCGCAAGACATCCGACATGCTGTTCGCACTGTCTACCACACCGTCGATTGGCTACACCAGCCAATACGTGAACATGGGCGACATGCGCAACCAGGGCGTGGAGCTTGTGCTCAACGCGACACCTGTAATAAACAAGACTCTGCGCTGGGACGTGAACCTCAACCTCACTTACGTGAGCAACAAGGTGCTGTCGTTGCCGGAAGGCGTGAAGACCAACAGCATCGACGGACACGCCGGATACATACGCCACGACAACTCGTTTGCCGAGAAATACTGGTACTTCGTGGGCGAGGGACTGCCGCTGTACACATGGCACATGCCTAAATATGCAGGCACCGACAAGGAAACCGGCGAGGCCATGTTTTATAAGGACGTTACCGACGAGAGCGGCAAGACGACACGCACCACGACAAAGAACTGGAACGAGGCCACAGAGTATCTGTGCGGCGACGCCATGGCTCCCGTCAACGGAGGTTTCGGCACATCACTCGCCGCCTTCGGGTTCGACTTCAACGTCAACTTCTGCTTCCAGATAGGCGGCAAGGCATACGACTACACTTACCAGACGCTCATGCACTCGGGCGGCGAAACCGCGACGGCATGGCACAAGGACATCCTGAAGTCGTGGAGTGCCGACAACACGAGCAGCGACATACCACGCCTGCGCTTCACGGAGCAGTATTCGCAGAACGCACGCTCCGACCGCTTCCTCACCAACGCCTCATACCTGAGCTGCCAGAGCCTCAACCTTGGCTACACCATACCAAAAGGCCTGACCATGAAGGCCGGCATAGAGAGCATGCGCGTTTACTTCTCGGCCGAGAACCTGTTCTACGTGTCGGCACGCCAGGGATTCGACCCACGCTACAACATCGGCGGTTATACCAACCCCGAACTATACTCGCCCATGCGCACATGCTCATTCGGCATTCAACTTTCATTCTAACCCAAAAATAAAAGGACATAAATCATGAAACTATATAGCAAGTTCATTGCGCTTGCGCTGGCAGCCACAAGCCTGGCAAGCTGCATCGACGAGGTGACACCCACGGAGTTTGTCACCAAAGATCAGATACAACAGTCGGAATCGGCCATCAAAGGCATGGTAAACTCCATCTACACCACCATGGTGGGATATGAGAACGACGATGGCGGAATAGAGTTGATTTCCTACGGCTCACTGCTGGCAATGCTCGAGTCGGGAACGACGCCAATGTCGTTTAACGGCATAGGCGGATACAACACTCTCGGAGCATGGGCCTACGGCTCCATCAGCGCCACTGGCTCCAACCGCGGCATATACCCGTCGTACGTGTATTATGGCTACATAAAGGCCGTGAACGACATCATAGGCATGGTCGACAAGGACACCAAGGATGCCAACCTGCGTGCTTACCTTGGCATAGCATACGCCTTCCGCGCGCTCTACTATTCGGAGCTGACGCAGATCATGGAGTATAAGAAGCCCACCGATTCGCGATTCACCTTCACGCAGCCCGAAAACGACCTTACCAACCTTGGCGTGCCTATCGTAACCGAGGAGACAACCGAGACAACAAACAACCCGCGCGCCACGGTAGACGAAAACTTCAAGCTGGTGCTCGCCGACCTCGCCAAGGCTGAGACATATCTTGCCGACTATGCGCGCACCGACAAGGTGCAGCCCGACATGGGCGTGGTCTACGGTCTCTACGCCCGCACCTACCAGTTCTTGGCATCGCACACCAAGATCTCAGCCGAATACAAGGACGAAAGTTCCCTATGGGCCAAGGCCGAGGAGTATGCCAAGAAAGCCATCGAGACATCGGGATGCCAACCGCTCAACGAGGAGGAGTGGACTGACGCAACCAACGGGTTCAACAATCGCACGTCGCAGAACTCTTGGATGCTCGCCACGTCCATATCCGAGAGCAACACTTATGCCGCTCACGGCGGCGAGTGGGGGTCGTTTGGTTTCGCCATGCTCTTTGGCACCGAGACCGACTTCTCGCCCTACGGATGGCGCGTGGGCCGCTCGCTCGACCGCAAGATGTATGAGCGCCTGCCCGACACCGACTTCCGCAAGAAGTCGTGGCTGGGTCCCGACTTCTTCTACAAGTCGACCAACCAAGTGGATGGCCAGAAATATCTCGTGGAGAAAGACCAAGACGGCAACTTCATAAACAACAAGTATAACACCACGGGCGACAACTTCGCCACCGACGAGGCTGCATGGAGCAAGGACTACGACGGACGCGTGAGCGACGGAGCCAAGTATCAGCTCACGAGCAACCCAGCTTGGATTCGCTCGCGCATCAACAAGTCGCTCGGCTTTAAGGCATGGCCTTACCTGTATGTGAACATCAAGTTCCGTCCGCACAACGGCAACTACACCAACGAGGACATTGGCGGGGCCACCGACTTCCCGATGATGCGCGTCGAGGAGATGTACTTCATTAAGGCCGAGGCCGAGATGCATACCAAGGGCGTGGGCACTGCCAAGGCCACACTGGAGAACCTTATCAAGACTCGCAACCCGCAATATAGCTGCACGGCAACGTCTGAGACCGACTTCATAGAAGAACTGACCTACCAGAAAGCTATCGAGTTCTGGGGCGAGGGCAGAAACTACTTCGACGCCAAGCGCCTTGAACTGGGCATACACCGCGGATACAAGGGCACAAGCGTAGAGCGCTACAACAACGCACAAGACATGAACGGCGTTTACTGCGGATGGACACCGGGATGGAATACCGGCGAGCTTAATACCAACAAGGCGCTCACGGGATACAACAACCCATACACCAACCCAACGACATTCCGCACGGTCGTGTTTGCCGACAATTCCGAATTGTCGAAGTATTACGGCTGTGACCTCGACAACCCCGACGGAGAATAGACACCAAGGGAACACTTAAACCAATATTACGAGACATGAAAAAACTACTTGCGTCTATCGTCATGCTTTGCGTGATGCTCGTCGCGCGAGGTGCCGAAAGCAGCGTGGACGTGGCGCGCGGACTTGTGCACCGCATTGCGCCACAGTATGAGAACCTTATCGAGTTCCGCCAGATGAAGTCGGCCACCGACGTGTTCCGGCTCGAATCGAAGGGCAGCAAGACCATCATCAGCGGCAACGATGCCAACTCGATGGCCGTGGGCCTCAACCACTTCCTGAAATACTACTGCCATGTAGACGTGGGATGGCTCAAGGCCTACACCTATACCCTGCCCGCGCAGATGCCAAAGGTGCCAAAGGCCGTAACGGTAAAGGCACGCGTGAAAAACCGCTTCTTCCTAAACTACTGCACCTTCGGATACACCATGCCGTGGTGGAAGTGGGAAGAGTGGGAACACTTCATCGACTGGATGGCGCTGAACGGCGTGAACTTGCCACTGGCCATCACCGGACAAGAGTCTATATGGTATAAGGTGTGGACCGAGATGGGGCTGACCGACAAGGAGGTGCGCTCTTACTTCACCGGACCTTCGCACCTGCCGTGGCACCGCATGCTCAACATCGACTATTGGGGCGGACCGTTGCCAATGTCGTGGCTCGACGGACAACTCGAACTGCAACAGAAGATTACCGCACGCGAACGCCTGTTCAACATGCGCCCCGTGCTGCCGGCGTTTGCCGGACACGTGCCACGCGAACTGGCACGCATCTTCCCCAAGGCCAAAATCACTCGCCTGGAAGCATGGTCGGGCTACCCCGACGAGTATGCTTGCTCATTCCTTGACCCCATGGACTCGCTCTTCACCGTGGTGCAGAAAAAATTCATCGAAACCGAGACCAAGCTCTACGGCACCGACCACGTGTACGGCATAGACCTGTTCAACGAGCTGATGCCGCCAAGCTGGGAGCCCGACTATCTGGGACGCGTCAGCCGGCAGGTGTACGAAGCTCTGGAGAAAGCCGACAAGGATGCCATATGGCTGCAAATGACGTGGCTGTTCTGGAACGAACGCAAATACTGGACCAACGACCGCGTAAAGCCCTACATAACTTCAGTGCCTGCCGACAAGCAACTGCTGCTCGACTACTACTGCGACCGTCAGGAGGTATGGCAGCGCACCGACAAGTATTTCGGCGTGCCATACATCTGGTGCTACCTCGGCAACTTCGGCGGCAACACAATGCTCGTGGGCAACCTGAAAGAGGTGAATAAACGCCTTGAAAACACATTCAAGAACGGAGGCAAGAACTTCGAAGGCATTGGCTCTACACTTGAGGGATTCGACTGCAACCCATACATGTATGAGTATGTATTCGAGAAGGCATGGGACTTCAAGACCCACCGCGACATCACGGCATGGACACAAGCCATGGCAGACCAACGCGTGGGCAAGGCCGACGCCAACGCGCGAAAAGCATGGCAACTGATGGTCGATAGCATATACGTGGCCCCGTCTACACCGGGCCAATGTCCGCTGATCAACATAAGGCCCACTTTCGGCAAGTATCGCACCTACTACGCCAACCCACGCATAAAGTATAATAATCGCACTCTGTTGCAGGCCACCGAGCTCTTACTCAAGGCCGACTCGAAAGAGCATGCCTACGAGTTTGACCTGACCAACATGACGCGCCAACTGTTGAGCAACCACTTCCTCACCGTGTTCAAGAAATATGAGCAGGCATACAACCAACGCGACCGTACCACCATGGAACGACTGCAGAAGGAGCTGACGGGGATTATAAACGACGTGGACGACATGGTGCAGACGCAGGAGTTCTTCCTCGTGGGCAAATGGATCAAGGACGCGCGCTCATGGGGCGGCGACTCGCTGGCAGCAAGCCGATACTTCGAGCAGAACGCGCGCAACCTTATAACCACATGGAGCGATAAGGACCAGCTGCTCAACGACTACGCCAGCCGCACATGGGCCGGACTTACAAAGACGTTCTATGGCAAGCGATGGCAGATGTTCTTCGAGCACGTGAACAAGGCTCTCGACGAGGGTAAGCCTTTCGACGAAGACCATTACAATGTATACCGCGACGCCGTGACCACATTCGAACGCTACTGGTGGCAGCAGTGTTTGGGCACATTCACCGATAAGCCCGTGGGCGACAGCAAGCAGACTGCCAAGAAACTCGTAGAGAAATACCGCGACGAGATAATGGCAGAATAATATCCAACCATAATCCAAAACAGCACGTATGATAAGCAATTCTCATTCGTGCTGTTTTTTTTTGACTACAGAAAAATAAATTTCATTTAACCCACAATACATATTGATATTTTGCTTCTATGTTGATTCATGTGGACGTTCACATTTCACAGATTAGGCCCGATATTTTTCTATTCAGACCCGCTTTTGCCGTTACGTTGGAACGGCAAGACCATCTCAACGTAACGGCAACGCGATACTAACGTAACGGCAACGCCGTTACGCCGTAAAGGAGACGCGATACTAACGTAAAGGTGAGGGGCACGAAATCGACGACAAAAAAGGGCAATCATCACCTTGCCGTGCTTGGGCAAGGCAGACGATTCTTTCGAAGACAGAGAACTTAAGCCATAAGGAAAAAAAATGCGGGGGCCGGCACATGACCGCCCCCCGCATTTTTTGAAGCTTTAATCTATCAGGCATCGTGATGGCAGTGGCATTCATGCTCACCTTCACCGTCATGACCGCAGTGGCATTCATGCTCACCATCACCATCATGACCGCAGTGGCATTCATGCTCGCCTTCACCGTCGTGATGGCAATGACACTCGTGCTCGCCCTCGCCGTCGTGATGGCAGTGACCACCGCAGCAATGATGAGAACGATGCGCATCTTTAAACTTCTCTATTTCTTCCTCTGTGGCCTCGCGGTTCACGAGAACCTTGCCGCTGAACGTGATGTCTTTTC
This sequence comes from Oscillospiraceae bacterium, assembly GCA_963599465.1. GTDB lineage: Bacteria > Bacteroidota > Bacteroidia > Bacteroidales > Bacteroidaceae > Prevotella. The sequence continues at coordinate 74,416 of CAVBXD010000008.1, forward strand.
CAGCCAGAGGGTGGTTGAGGTCAACTCGCACGTTCTCGTCGCCTATGCTCAAGACGCGGGCTACGAAGCGATTGCCAGCTTCATCTCGCAATGGGATTATGGCATTTTCATACACGTTGGCAGAGTCGAGCTTGCCATCTTTCATGAAGTTTTCCTTGGCGATGTCTAACACGAGGTTGTCGCGCGTCTCGCCATAGGCGTCGGCCTTGGCGATGGTGAACTCGAAGTTCTCGCCCTCACCACACTTGGCGATGTTTTTCTCGAAAGCGTCGAGAGCCATTCCAAGGCCAGTGTAGAACCTCACAGGATTGCCCTCCGTGGTTTTCTCGACTAGTTGAAGGCCATCGTCATTGTTGACGAAAAGCTTGTAGTTTACTTCTATGTACCTGCACATAAAAATTTCGTTTGCTTGTTAATAAAAAGTATATAGGCTTGCAAAATTACAGAAAATCCACGGAAAACACCGCTCCTCACCTAATAAGCTTCAAGATTGGGGCGATGTTATACCTCTTATGCCTCAAGTCGGAAAGGATATGTCGAAAGGGAGCATAACATGAACTTTTTTAATCTTTGTCTGTTAATCTTTATTATATTCTCATTATAACACTTGCATTATAATACTATTATAATTATCTTCGCACAGAGATAAAAAGGAGACAAGGCAAATAGATGAGATATGATAGAGAATCCTTTTGTACTGCGTGGATACGTATCGGACGAATACTTCTGCGACAGAGAGAAAGAAACGGCTGACTTGGTTGAGGAAATCAAGAACGGCAACAACGTTACCCTGATTGCCCCTCGACGAATCGGCAAGACAGGGCTGGTGCAGCATGTTTACGCCCAAAAGGAAATCAAACAGCACTACTATATTTTCTTGGTGGACATCTATGCCACCAAGAACCTTGCCGACTTCATACAAGAACTGGGAAGAGGTATCTTGCAAAGCCTTAAGCCCAAGGGCACAAAGGTGGTGGAACACTTCATCAACTGCCTCCATTCCCTTCGCTCATCCATCAGTTTCGACATCAATGGAACCCCCTCTTGGGGAGTAGACTTGGGTGACATCACAAGTCCTACGACCACTCTCGATGAGATTTTCCATTATCTGGAAACTGCCGACAAGCCTTGCATCGTTGCCATCGACGAGTTCCAGACCATCAGCAACTACAAGGAAGCCAACGTGGAAGCCATCTTGCGCACCCATATCCAGCATTGCCACAACGCCAACTTCATCTTTGCTGGCTCTCAGCGCAATATGATGTCGGAAATGTTTCTGAGCCATGCTCGTCCGTTCTACCAAAGCACGGCCATCAAGACCCTACGCCCGATAGACAAAGGGATTTATGCTGATTTCGCCATCCGACTGTTCGGCGAAAAGAAAATCGAGCGAGACATCATATATCAGATATACGACCGATTCGATGGCATCACCTGGTATCTGCAAAGAATGCTCAACAAGATATACTCCATCACTGATACCGTTGCCGATGAGAAGACGATGGCAAGAGCTCTCGACACCATCATCGACGAGAGCGCCTTTGCCTACGAAGCACTTCTCTTCCAACTGCCAGCCAAACAAAAGGAACTTCTCTATGCCATCTGTAATGCAGGAAAGGCACAGAACATCATGTCATCGGCATTCATCAAGAAATACCACTTGCCTTCTGCCAGTTTCGTACAAGGAGCCATCAAGGGATTGCTGGAGAAGGATTTCGTCACAGAGGAAGATGGCACTTATGAGCTTTACGACAAATTCTTCGGGGAATGGTTGAAAAATAGGGAATAATTCCGTGGAATAAAAGTCCTATCCATTTTTTCTATTCAAAGTCAAAAAAGCTCATTGCCTTGACTTTTAGCTACATCATGCCATTCGCACCTCTTTGGAAAACTTCGGCGAGCTTGACCATGTGGACAAGGATGCAGAGAATGCTATTAGGCATGTGGACATTATACCACTATATGCACTGAGTAACCAACAACATAAAACACAATGAGATTCAACAAAACTTTTCTTACCATCGGATTGGCGGTGAGCTTGACGCAAGCGCCCATCCCCTCCCTTGCCCAGACATCGGGCGGCAGTAGCCAGAACCCACTTTTGCAGAAAAGCAGTTTGCCCTTCGGCGCACCCGACTTCAGCAAGATCAAGGAGACCGACTATCTGCCCGCCATAGAAGCCGGCATCAAGAACCAGCGCGAGAACATACAGAAAATCGTAAGCAACAAGCAGAAGCCCAACTTCAAGAACACCATCCTCGCATACGAGAACAGCGGCATATTGCTCGACCGTGTCACCAGCGTGTTCTTCGGACTCACAAGCGCCCACAAGACTCCAGGCATCGCCGAGACACAGAAGAAGGTTTCGCCGATGCTCACCGAGCTCGAAAACGAGATTTCTTTCAACAAGCAGCTCTTCGAGCGCATCAAGTATGTCTACGACAACGAGTATAACAAGCTGAAAGGTGAGGACAAACGACTCACCGAGGTTGTCTACAAAGGATTCGTTCGCTCAGGCGCACTGCTTTCCGATGACAACATGGAGCGCATGAAGCAAATAAACTCGCGTCTCTCAGACCTCCAGCAGCAATGGGGCAACCTTCTGCCTGCCGCCACAAATGCCGCCGTGGTATGGGTGAACAGCAAGGAGGAACTCGCCGGACTGAGCGATGCCGACATAGCCCAGTGCAAGAAGGATGCCGAGAGTCGTGGAGGCAAGGCGCCCTACTGCATCGTGATCGTGAACACAACCCAGCAAGCCATCCTCACCAACCTCGACAACCGTGAGCTGCGCCGCAAGGTGTATGAGGCGAGCATACATCGCGCCGACGCCACCAACCCCGAGTTCAACACCTTCAATATCGTGACCGAGATTGCCAAGCTGCGTGCAGAGAAAGGCAAGCTGATGGGCTACGACAACTACGCCGACTATTCGCTCGAAAAGACGATGGCGAAGAACTCGAAAAACGTGAACGACTTCCTTGGCAACCTCATCAAGGAATACGTTCCCAAGGCGAAAGCGGAGACAAAGGCCATAGAGGAGTATGCCCAGAAGACCGAGGGCAAGGACTTCAAGCTTCAGCCTTACGACCGGTTCTATTATTCAGCGAAGATGAAGAAGGAGATGCTCAACATCACCGACGACGAGGTAAAGCCATACTTTAATATCGACAGCGTGCAGGTGAACGGCGTGTTCTATGCCGCCCACCGTGTTTACGGCCTCAACTTCAAGCAGCGCAAGGACATACCCACCTACCATCCCGACATGAAGGTGTTTGAGGTGAGCGACAAGAACGGCAAGCCCATCGCCCTCTTCTACAGCGACTACTTCCGCCGTCCCACCAAGCGAGGCGGCGCATGGATGAGCAGCTTTGCCAAACAGAGCAAGGAACGCGGACAGTTGCCTATAATATATAATGTATGCAACGACGCCAAGGCACCGGAAGGCCAGCCGTCGCTCATCACCTGGGATGAGGTTTGCACTCTTTTCCATGAGTTTGGCCATGCCCTCCACGGCATACTCTCCAACTGCCAGTATAATGCGCTTTCGGGAACGGCAGTGGCAAGAGACTTCGTGGAGATGCCATCGCAGTTTAACGAGTCGTTTGCCTCCATCCCGGAGATATTCGACCATTTCGCCCGCCACACGGAGACCGGCAAGCCGATGCCAACCGACCTGAAGGAGCGCATGCTGAAGAGCATCAACTTCCAAACCGCATACGCCCTGGGCGAGAACCTGGCAGCCACCTGTCTCGACCTCGCCTGGCACGAACTGGCACAAGAGGAGATACCCTCGCCCTACATGGCAGGAGCTTTTGAGAAGGAAGCCCTCAACAACGTAGGGTTGCTCGACAACCAGATTCCGCCACGCTACTCCACCTCATACTTCAACCATGTTTGGGGCGGAGGCTATGCCGCCGGTTACTACAGCTATCTCTGGACCGAAGTGCTCGCCGTGAACATCGCCGACTACTTTGCCAAGCACGGTGCCTTAGCCCCTGCCGTTGGTCAGGCTTTCCGCGACAAGATACTGAGCCGTGGCAACACCAAGGACCAAATGGAGATGTTCACCGACTTCACGGACATGAAGCAGCCCGACGCCTCAGGCTTGCTCAAGGCCAAAGGATTGTAAACGCCGTCTCTGACAAACAAGGACTCCAACATGAGTTCTGTCTTGCTCCGTGTGGGTAAAACGGTCTTCCATGCCGATTACTTACACGGGGCAAACTTTTTTCGGCGCACCGACTTTAAGGATGTGCAGGGGCGGGTCTTGTGCCCGTCCGGTTGCTTGTTATTGTCGCTTATAATGTAACATTCATTATAGGGCGGAAAACAAATTCAACGGAATGGAGATAGGCTTCTGTTTAACAATAGTTTTTTCCTGTTCGTCAAACACTCCAGTATTTACTACGGCATTGGCAAGCATCTTTATTACAGGCACGGCAACACTATTCCCTATAAGTTTCATCCAACGCGCACGAGTTGGAGGCAATATATAGTCTGCAGGGAAACCTTGAATACGACATGCCTCTTGTTTGGAAATTCGTCTGTATTTCCCTGTTCTATATACCTTCCGCATGAATTCCTCACGAAACTCCTCTATACTATCTGCATCAACATTCTCCGTAGTTACATAATCATTAGTGTCGCTTGCTACCAACGTAGGATAAATCTTACAAGTTGGCAAGAAAATGCGGTTAATACCAGCAAGTCCAGTGCTGATTTTTGTATTCTTGAAATCATACCTTTCCTCTATACATTTAACAACGCCGATGGTTTCAAGCGTTGTAAGCATGGCCTGCGCATTGAGCTTGCGTTTCTTTAGTTCCTTGCTTGATTTCAGCGTGTCAAAATTAATAAGGCCATTCTTGGCTTGAGCCAATAGCCAAAGTGCATCATCTGACAAATTTTTACATTCTCCACAAACCTCATAAAGATATGAGACACGCTTAAGAATGCCTTTCCCAACCAGAGTTTCCAACTCACTTCTTTCTATGCTGCTATCGAGTTCCCGAAAATGTTGGATGCTAAGAGGGTTGCCGTCAAGCTCGCCATACTTGTCTTTCCTACGATTCTTGAGCAGAAGATAGCAAATTTCCTTTTCACGGGAAGTCGCATCTTGGATGTCCCATGAATGTATCGTTGTACTGCCATTACGCAAATCGTTGAATAGGAAATAGTCGTTGAAACCTTTCTCGTTGCAAGAAAGGCTCCAACGCGCATTATTGTCGTTTGACTGACGGCATTCCTTTGCGTCACAGCCATCAAGCACGTCGCTTAACTGTACACGACCCGGGGTTGCTGGCGCAAGTGCAAAATTGTCAAGATACTTCTTTTCCTTGAAACCAACAATGTAAATACGGACTCGCGTCTGTGGAACTCCATAATCGTAGGCATTAAGCACATTCACTTTTGCATAATATCCTGCTTTTTGTATTCTCCCAAGAATATAATTCAAAGCTTCGGCATTCCGTGGGTCAGCCAACCCCTTCACATTCTCAAAAATGAAAGCCTTAGGACGCACCTTATTAAGAAGAAACAGCGTGTCGTTCCACAATTGTCCACGGTCATCGTCAAATCCGAGGTTCTTGCCTGCAATCGACCAACTTTGACACGGCACACCAGCCGTCATAAAGTCGTGTTCGGGAAGAGTCTTCAACTTAGTGATGTCACCGAAATTCGCTTCCTCTTCCTCTTTGAAATTACGGCAATATGTATGAATGGCATCCGGGGCAATTTCACTAAAGCCCATGCAAGTACCGCCAACACCTTGAAGTGCAAGCCGAAAGCCACCGATACCAGCGAAAAGGTCTATAAATGTAAAATTAGCCATGAATTCATCTTAATGTATCAACATCAAATCCCTCAGGAGGTTCTATGCCAAGGTATTCTCTGTATATTCGTTCTTTATAATGTTTACCCAACTTGTTCACTTCTTGAATGAAGAAATTGTATGTGCCTTCTCCACCTATAAGATTCCAAGTTTCTTCCCCAATGAGCACACACGGGTCATGCTTCATATCAAACCAACGCGCAGGGAAAGTCCAAGAGTAGTTTTCCTTTACACGATACGGGTTATACGGAAGGGCAAAATAAGCCTCGTCTACTGGATGTCCTTGCATGGCAAGCAACTTGAACATTTTCTCTTTACTCACTTTGGTTTGGTCGCTGTTGGGAAGTGGACCTTTCAACTCGAAAGCATAAGTTTTTCCAAACTCTATATTTTTTGCAAGAACATCACAAATAACGGTCACAGGAATTGGTTCGCCTCCTCCGCCAAGCACATATTCAAGCTCTTCATTCCAACAAGGCAATGCCTCACGTGCCTCCAATTTATTCAAGACCTCTTGTATTCTTCGCAAACTTTCTTTGCCTACAAGCCCCTCAACCTTAACTTCTTGCCCACATTGTCCATGATTCACCTTTCCTACCGCAACAGCCAAAGACTGCCAAACTTTACCAAAAGGGGTTGTAAAACGCCTTTCAAAATGAGAGCCTTTCCATATCTCATTTGGCACAAGGGCGGCATATAGTGGCTTGTCCTTGCTAAAATCCTCCGCAATAAAAGGATGTTTAAACAAAACATTATCCATAACCCCATCCATAATTTTTCTGATGACGGAAAGGATAGCCTCTGAAACATTATCATAATTTGGCTTGTTACTATTATCGTCAAAGAAGAAAAAAAACATATTTATTTCTTTGGGGTTTCTTTAATGGCTGCATTAAGACGGACTATCTTTGCCCAATCAATATCACCATTAGCATCACAATAATCGTGAATAAACTCTTGAGTGAACTTATTTATCATACGCCCGTATTCAATGAAATATTCTTCATTCTTTTCTTTCGCCTTAAATCCGAGAGGTTCTATAATATCGACAAAAAGAGTTGGTTCTCCGGAAATCAGAGTCCAGAATTTTTCTCCACAGTATTTTTCGTGGTCACTATCATTATACCCTTTATTGTCATTTCCATAACAGCACCCCTCTATACACATTGTCGGAACAGTCTTTCTACTTGTATTGAACACCCTCCTTGCAGTACGAAACTGTTCTTTCTGTTTCTTCATTGAAGTAGAGTTACTCCATGAAGGACCTGATTTTACCGAAACGAAATAATGGACTCCGTCTTTGTCAAATTCAAGGTCTATGCCCTCCGCGGAAGACTTGTAGCCTCCGTACACTTTGCCAGCAACAAACATGGCAACCCCTTCCATCCAATTTCCAAAAATACTTTCTTCTGCCGACGACATGGTTGCCGACGCTATGCTTTCTATCAAGCCTCCTGCCGTAACAATATTCTTGGCCCTAAACAGATAAGGATTCTTACGAGAAAGTAGTTCCTTAAGATTTACCGATTGCAATTTTGCTATTCGACTGGCGTGAAACTCGCCTATATGTTGTTCTACATATTGGGCTATATTATCTATTAATTCTGTATTCATAATTTTCTCTTGTTTTATATCATTTTGATGCTGATATCTTCTACTTCTCATACCCCACATAGTAATAGCTCTGCTCAATCCCCTTGCATATCACCTCGCGGTTCCCCGTGTCAGAAGTCAGGTTCTGCGAGAGGTGACAATGCGAATCGAGAGCATAATATCAAGCTTGCTTTAATATAATGCCGAGTGCAGCTTATCTTATACAAAGATAGAAACAATCCTTGACAATCAAGAATAATTATGGAAATAGTTGTCTAAAGCATTGTGTTTTACATCTGTTTCGCAAGAACATACCATTTATCCAAAGCCCTCCTGAAGATTTTTATCACACGAGCAAGGCCTTTTCACGCCTTGAAAGAACCGCTTTCGGCTTTCCACTGTAAAGCCATCGGCATTGCAACGTAAAGCCGACGGCTCCTCAACCAACCTGCCGAAAGATATTTTCAAGACATTTTAATTCTGTTTCGTTTTTCTTTTATACCTTTGCAAACGGAAAGCGAAAGGTGCTTTCTAAGGGGTGCTGCGGTTGTTGCCGCGGCTGAGATCATACCCATTAACCTGATCCGGATAATGCCGGCGTAGGTAGAGGATAATCCCTTATGTTGTTTTTTTTATTTTAAAAAAAGGTATCAATGAAAAAATCATTTTTCATTATGAGCCTGTCGTTTTCGGCAATCGCAGCGACTGCGGGCAGTCCGGAAAAACTCGACACGCTCAACACGTACACGCTCCAAGGTGTACAGGTGACATCGACACGTGCCACGAAGAAAACCCCAATGGCGTTCTACACGCTTGACAAGGACAAAATCAAGCAAGTGAACTTTGGCCAGGACATACCCTATATCCTGTCGCTGACACCATCTGTCACCACCACCTCCGACGCAGGCAACGGCATAGGCTACACGTCTATACGCGTGCGTGGCATTGACCCCAGCCGTATCAACATCACCGCCAACGGCGTGCCTGTAAACGATGCCGAGAGCTCACAGGTGTATTTTGTAAACATGAGCGATTTCACCTCTTCGGTGCAGAGCATGCAGCTGCAACGCGGCGCCGGAACGTCAACAAACGGAGCGGGTGCCTTCGGAGCCACCCTCAACATGCAGACAGAGAACATAGGCACACAGCCATACGTAGGCCTTGACCTCAGCGGCGGCAGCTATTACAGCCACAAGGAGACCTTGCGCTTCGGCACCGGACTCCTGAAAGACCATTGGGGACTGCAGGGACGCCTGTCGAACATCGGCAGCAAGGGCTACTTGGAGCGCGCGTCAACGAAACTCAACTCTTATTTCATCCAAGGCGGCTACTTCTCAGACAACACGATGGTGAAGCTCGTGACATGGAACGGCACGGAGCAGACCTATCACGCTTGGAACTACGCGTCGAAATATGAGCAGAGCCTCTACGGAAGACGCTACAACTCGTGCGGCGAATATTACGACGACAAGGGTAACGTGCATTACTACAAGGACCAGACCGACAACTATCACCAAATGAACTACCAGACCATCTGGAACCAGTTGTACGGGCACAACTGGTCTACCAACGTCACGCTGCACTACACCTATGGCTATGGCTACTACAACGAATACAAGGCCGACAAGGATTACAGCGACTACGGCCTGTCCGACACGAAATACAAGAGCGACCTGACACGCAAGAAAATCATGGAGAACAACCTCTATGGCATAGTGGCAAGCGTCAACTACGACAACAAGTCGAACTACAAGGCTACCCTCGGCGGAGGATGGAACAAATACGTGGGCGACCACTGGGGAGAGGTGCTGTGGACCAAGGACAAGGTCAACGCCTTCTACCCCGGATATGAGTATTACAGGAACCGCGCGTGGAAGTCGGACTTCAACGTCTACGCCAAGGAGTCGTGGACGTTCCTCCCCGGCCTCAACGCTTACCTCGACCTGCAATACCGTCACGTGGGCTACCGCATGCAAGACCCGCGCGACTATTACATCAAAGGCGACCGCACGAACGGCTATTGGGCACACGACGACTTCGACTTCTTCAACCCGAAATTCGGACTTAACTATCAGATTGACAAGCACAACCGCGTGTATGCCAGCTATGCCCTCAGCCACAAGGAGCCCACGCGCAACGATTACCAGGACAACGAGGTGAAGAACCTGAAGGCAGAGAAACTGCAAGACGTGGAGTTCGGATACCGCTATGAGAGCCCGAAGTTGACGGCAGGTGTAAACTTCTATTATATGTACTACAACCACCAGTATGTGCTCACCGGCGAGCTCAACGACATTGGCGAGATGAAGGCCAGCAACGAGAACAGTGGCCGCTCTTACCGCGAGGGCATAGAACTGGAAGGCGCATGGAATCCGACAGAATGGTTCCGCTGGGACCTCAACGCCACCTTCTCGCGCAACATCTGCAAGGACTGGACAGTGAACCTCAGCGACAAGACGAGCTATAACCTCGGTGATACGCACACCGCTTTCTCGCCCGATGTATTATTCAACAACATCTTCACGTTCAGCTACAAGGGCTTCTCGGCAAGCGTACAAAGCCAATACGTGGGCAAGCAATATCTGACCAATACAGGCTTTGAATATTACAACAACTATTTGGCCAACGATAAATTTGACCGGACTGTAGACATGACCCTGAAGGCTCATTTCACCACCAACGTTGACCTTGCCTACCATTTCAGTCTGCCCAAGTGGGGATTGAAAGATGTCACGGTGGGCGTGGCCCTCTACAATGTCTTCGACAGCAAATACGACAACAACGGCTGGGCGGCTCCCGCGTTCCGCAAGACAGCCAACGGCAGCGTGGAGGCTTATTGCTCCGACGACCTCTACGAGGCTGGCTTCGCGCCATCGGCTCCATTCAACTGTATGGCACACCTCAGCCTGACATTCTAAGATATATGATAAACCACAAACCATTTTGGCCCAATCGCCCCGCCATAATTCTTGCGAATGGCAGTTATCCGACCCACGAGATTCCACTGGAAATCCTTAACGGGCACGGGTATCTCTGTTGTTGCGACCGTGCCGGACTATCAGCCATGGAGCACGGTCTGAAACCCGATGCCATAGTGGGCGACGGCGACTCGCTGCCACTGTCGGCGCAAAAGGAGTGGGCGGACATCTTCCACAAGGTGGACGAGCAGGAATACAACGACCTGACCAAGGCCACACGCTTCGTGGTGTCGAAAGGGTTCAAGGAAATAGTATATCTCGGAGCCACGGGCATAAGGGAAGACCACACCATTGCCAACATCTCGCTCATGGCGACCTACCGCCACGAGATGGGCGTGGAGCCGATAATGGCTACCGACTACGGATGGTTCTCCGCTCACGAGGGAAAGCACGTGTTTGAGTCGTTTCCGGGCCAACAAGTAAGCATCTTCAACGTCGGATGCAGCAAGCTCAGTTCGCAAGGGCTGAGATGGAACGCCTATCCTTATGCCACGGCATGGCAAGGCACGCTCAACGAGGCAGAGGCGTCATCGTTTGAGATTGACGCCGACGGCTTGTATATAATTTACCAGACATACGAAGCGAAATGACGCATTATATTATAGACAACTGGCTCGACATAACCACGACCATACTGGGCATAATATACATCATTCTCGAATATCGTGCCAGCATTTTGTTGTGGCTCGTGGGTATAGTGATGCCGGCAATGGACATGTTTCTCTATTATAGCCACGGGCTCTACGGAGATGCGGGCATGGCGGTATACTACACTCTCGCTGCCGTTTACGGATGGATGGTGTGGAAGTTTGGCAAGAAGCGCAAGCAGAAGGAAGGCGAGGAGATGCCCATCACCTTCATGCCCAAGCGTCTCTACCCCGCCACGATAGTATTCTTTGTGGCAGCTTGGGGGACGACGTGGTTCGTTTTGAGCCGCTACACCAACAGCAACGTGCCGGCACTCGACGGCTTCACCAACGCGCTGAGCTTCGTGGGCCTCTGGGCTCTCGCAAGGAAATATACCGAGCAATGGCTTTTCTGGATAGTGGTGGACGTGGTGAGCTGCTACCTCTATGTAATAAAAGGAATACCTTTCAAAGCCTCACTCTACGGCCTGTATGTGGTGATAGCCGTGATGGGCTACCGCAAATGGATGAAAATGGCGCGGCAAGCGCGATAAACAAGACGGGCATGGCGTTTGGTTGCCATGCCCGTCTTTTTATATATGCCCGCTATTGTGGGTTTCAAGGAAAACCCTTACCTTTGCAGCCGCTTATGAAAACAACAACGTTCAACAAACGCGACGCGATCGTTTTCAAGCACTTCAACCGCAAGGGCTACAGCCTCTTTGCCGCATTGGGCAAGGTGGTGGTCATCGGGGTTCTTGCCGTGCCAACTCTCACCAACGCCAAGGCTTGTGGCATAGCCACGAAGCCAGCCCACGAGAGTGCCGACACGCTCTCGTTCGGGGAGCAACGGCTCGACGAAGTGCAAGTGACAGGATCGCGAGCGCCGCTGACCGCAAGGCAGTCGGCGAAAATCGTTGAGGTGATCTCACGCGACGACATTCATCGTGCTGAGGCGCAAACCATCAACGACGTATTGAAATTAGCCACGGGCGTGGATGTCCGTCAGCGCGGTGGCTTTGGTGTACAGACGGACATATCCATCAATGGTGGCACTTTCGACCAAATAACCATTCTTCTGAATGGCATGCCGCTGACCTCGCCACAAACGGGTCATAACGCCGCCGATTTCCCCGTGTCGCTCGAAGACATTGACCACATCGAAGTGATGGAAGGTGCTGCCGCACGCGTTTTCGGCTCCGCTGCGTTTTCGGGAGCCATAAACATCGTGACCACGCCACGACCTTCATCACAAGGTGCGAAAGGATGGGAAGGGAAGGCTACCGTGGAAGGCGGTTCGTTCGGTTCGTTTGGCGGTGACGTAAGGGTGGCAGCCAACTTGCTAAAGGCAAGAAACGGCAAGACGGCACCACAGCTTTTCAATTCTCTCTCCGCGGGATACAACCAGAGTGATGGCGGTACAACAAATTCCGACTTCAGAAATCGCCACGGGTTCTATCAAGGCCTCTTCTCGTCATCTATTGCCGACATTGACTGGCAGGCGGGAATAGCGTCAAAGGATTATGGTGCCAACACGTTCTATTCGGCTCGTTTTCCCAACCAGTATGAGTGGACACGAAGATACATGGGCTCTGTAAGCGTGGACATTCATCCGTTTGCCAACGAGAACGGATTCTTGAAGTCGTTGGACATAAAGCCTGGAGTGTATGCGCATCGCGACATTGATCACTACCAGCTGACGAAAGGCGCCACGGGAGCCTCAAACGGCGAGAACTACCACCGCATGGACGTGTATGGCGGTTCGCTGAGCGCGGTGGCAAGCTGGGCGGCAGGAAAGACGGCAATAGGCGCGGACATACGCAAAGAGCACATTCTCTCAACGGCCTATGGAGAACTGCAGGACGAGAGCGACTGGAAGACTATTGCCAACTCTACACGCTCTTACGACCACATGGGTAACCGTACAAACACGAGCCTTTTTCTTGAACATGACATCATAATCGGCGGACTTACCGTGTCGGCAGGAATGATGGCAAACCGCAATACGGGTCTCGACAACAAGTTTCGCGTGTACCCGGGCGTGGACATAAGCTTCAGACCCGACGACCACTGGAAGATATACGCCAGTTGGAACAAGGCCATGCGTCTGCCCACTTTCACCGACCTATACACCAACAGCTCCGCACAAAAAGGAGACATAACTTTAAAGCCTGAGCGCAACAACACCTTCAAGGGCGGCGTGCGCTATCGCACGTATGGCTTCGAGGCACTGGTTAGCGCGTTCTATAGCCAAGGGCGCGACATGATTGACTGGGTGTATGAGAATGCCGAATCGAAAAGATACCAGGCAATGAACATTGGCAAGCTCGACAACACGGGATTTGACATAGAAACAAAGACTAACTTGTCGCAACTGTTGGGCGGTGAGGTCACGGCTTCGGAAAAAGAACCTTGGCTGTTAACGTTAGGATATGCATATATCAACCAGACCCACAAGACCGACAAGGAGATACACAAGTCGCTTTATGCCCTGGAATATCTAAGACATAAGTTGGTGGCTACAATCTCACATCCTATAGTGAAACGCCTCTCTGCCTCATGGTCAGTGCGCTGGCAACAACGCATGAATGGGTACCATCCATACGCCAAACTCGACGGCAAGGTTCAATACAGCCTACCCCACTGCACCATCTACATAAAGGCTGACAACATAACATGCCATAGATATTACGACCTTGGCACAGTGAAACAGCCGGGGCTATGGATTATGGCGGGGACAAAGATAACGGTATTCTGATTGATTAAACCAGAAGTTCAAGATTTAACGACAATATAGACAAAAGCGACAACCATCACACGATGTTGTCGCTTTTGTCTATATTGCCGTTTTTAGAACTTCGTAAATTCAAAGTTGCTTGTCCGTCAATAAAAACTATGACATTAGAATAAGCAGGGTGCCAACGGTTTTGTTGGTGCGGAGAACAGCATAACGAAGTGAAAACAGAAGACAACGCAAGCTTAGCAAACATTTCTATAACCCGAAATAGCGCGCCCAACTGTAACGCCGCAGCGTCCACACAAAGCCCCAAGAGAAGAGGAGGACGACAACAAACTGCAACGAGGGATAAACATAATAGTGGGTAACAAGGAGCGGATGGAGAAGGTCTGTTCGGTTCATCGACTGTATGACGATGTGGTGCACTATATATATGCCCATGCTGCACGTATCGAGACTCTTGACCCAACGGGGCACACTCTCGATTCTTGACGTTCGGAAGACAAGGAAAGAAGCACACACAAGCACTATGCTGCATATTCTATTGATTACGTGAGGCCATCCAAACACTGCCACAAGGACCATTACTGCCACCGATGCCACTGCCGCCGAGACGAAGAGCGAGTGCCATCTGCGCAATCGGTCGAAATCTACCGAGCCTAACAACATGCCACCAAGATAGAACATGAATTTGTCAAGGAAGACTGCGCTAAGCGCAAACGAGGAGAAATAAGCCAGTAGAGCACAAACGACAACGGTCAGAAATGCCAACACCTTGACCTTGGTACGTTCCCAAATTAAAAAATCTGTGAGTTTGCCCACAGCATAGCATTCGAAAATAATAACGAGAAACCACAGATGACCTATGTTCCCGGCAATCATTCCTCCTGGTCTTCCCTGCCTCAGGACTATCAGCAACAGGCCTACCGTAAGATACGGCACAAGCACACGCTCCGCCTTACTGACAAGAAACTTCTTCTGATCAGCATACCCCCCCCTAAATCGCTTATATCCAAAGAGATAGCCTGCTATAAGAAAAAAAACGGGCACGTGGGTTACCACCAGTCCCAAGGATAATTCTTTATAAAGTGGAACAATTATACCAGCAGAGTCGATACCGGCAGGCCAAATGTAATAAGGGCAGATGCAATGGTAATAGACCACGAGAATCATGGCCAACACACGGAGCACACTGATATCGAAGAAACGTGCGTTCATCGTTTATTTTTCAAAGTTAGTTAGAAATAGTATAAAAAATCACCCTGTATGCTAATGAATATATCACTGTGCATACAGGGCGAAAGTAATTATATTGATTGCGTGCAATCAAACAAATTGATTACATTGCTTGAACCTGCTTAGCAATTTCGTTTTCAGGATCAACGGTAAGCATCTTCTCAGCCCATTGCTTGGCTGCGGCCTTGTTCTGCTTAACATTGAACTCGTAAACAATCATGTACTGCAAAGCAGTCTTCAACATTGCGGTTTGGTTTACTGAACGATCAGCCTTAGCCTCAAGTGAAGCTGCAAGAGCCTCATAATAAGGCTTAGCGAGACCCTGCTTGCTATCGGGATCCATTGCAGAATTGATGCTACCACGTACATAGTTAATGTAGTTTGCCTGCTCAGGATATTTCTCTCCTATCTTTGCATAAGTATCATCAGCCTTCTGGAAAGCAGCCTTAGCTCCAGCGTTGTCGCCAGCCTGTTGACGCTTTGTGGCGATTTCGAGATACTGACTTCCAAGTCCATTGTAGTCAGAGAAGCTTGGATTTGTCTTGGCGTCGATTGACTTCTCTACGAATTCGAGAGCCTTGTCATAATCGCCCTTCTCGTTGTAAACATCAGAAAGGCTCTTATAAAGAATTGGCTTAGAAACGATGGCATTGGCATCAACCTCAAGAGAGGCAAGTGACTTGTTGTAAGCTTCAACCGCATCATCCCAACGCTTAGCCTGCTTCAGTGCCGTGCCATAATAAGCATAGTCGTCAGCTGTAATCTTGGCACTGTCGCTCTTGTTGAACAGGCGATCAGCATATTCAAGAGCCTGATCTGTATAGTTCTTATCAGTAGAGTTCCAGAACACGAGACGGTTGAGGGTACTCCACTTGGCATCCTTAGACAGACCAGCCTTTGCTACGTCGATACTCTTGTCCTTGTTGCCAAGCATCCACTCAATTGTAGCATAGTCCTTAATATCCTCGTCGTCCATCTTGGTAACGTCAGCAACCTTGCCATAGTATTCGGCAGCCTTCTGCAAGTTTGGATTCTTCGTATGATAATAGATGCGAGCAGCGAGAGCATCAACAGGATAGTCTGGCACCTGCTTGCGCAAGTCCTCAAGCGTAGCAACGGCATCCTCAGGGTTTCTACCACGGAGAATCATCGCATATTTGTAATAACCCTCAGCATTCTTTGGTGCAAAGTAGATGGCTTGCTGATAGTTTTGAGAAGCACCACCTGCATCATCTTGAGATACGCAAATGTCACCCTTCAAGATGAAAGCCTCAGCATATTTAGCATTCTTCTGCAAAGCATAGTCAGCGAACAAGTTGGCCTTATCGTAATCTTTGTTGTTGTAGAACGTACGGCCTATTGCCAAAAGAGCCTCTGGATTCTTCTTGTTAGCCTTGTAAAGATCCTTCACCTGCTTTTCGAAGTCAGCGCCTTTAGCATTGATCAGCTGCGTTGTCTGAGCAACAATTGCCTTTGTATCTGTCTGGGCCATTGCCGTAGAAGCGGAACCAAACATCAAAGCACCAGCTAAGAGAATTTGATATGTTTTCATAGTATTACTAATTTTATTATTCAACTTACAGTAGTAAATATAAAGAAGATAAAATGTTTCAACAACATTTATCCACTTCTTTATTGAACAGCGTTAACGTCCCTGACATTTATATTACCCAAAACAGGCAACAATCCGGTCTTCATCACGATACGTTGACCTTTTGGCCCTTGAATAAAGTGGGCAAAACCCCAAGGAAGTCCTTGTCGAGGATCGTTTAGGAGTGCGTATATGGTGCGGATAAAGGGATATTCACCGTTGTAGATGTAGTACTGGTAAGGTTTTCTACTACTCTGTGGTGTGGCAGGATGAATCTTGCTAAGACTCATAACACGAATATTCCTGTTAAAGGTCAGATTTGTCGTGTCACGCTTGTCATTAAGCCAATTGTTGCCAATAATACCAATGGCAGAAGGGTTCTGTTCTACATATTTAATCACCTCAGCTGTTTTTTTCACCGCAGCAACATTCTTGTTGACAATGGGTTTGCCGCCGAGGACGGAATCTTCAATGAAATGTACGGTACTCGACTTTGGATTATCGAAAACAACCGTAATAGTGCCTTTGTTGTTACGCTTGTCAAGCTCGCTCCACTTTGTGATTCGTCCGTTCATGATGTCCTGAACATCTTTTACGGAAAGCAAAGTGTCAGTATTATTCTTGTTGACAATGAACGCCAAGGCGTCATAAGCTATGCTAAAAGAAGTAGGAACATACTGTTGCGCTTGTAAACTCTTCTTTTCTGCAGGCTTATAATCCCTCGCCGTAAAAACCAGCCATGCTTTTCCATGAAGAAGCATGTTTATACCGTCCGATTCATTGGTATAAATAGGTTTTACCTTTGCATTGGGATAATCATGTTGGAAAACTTCTCTCTCTTCCTCAATTATAGGACTAAAACTCTCGTCAGAGACGAAAGAGACTGTCCCTGACGAGTAAGTGTCTGTCCTCCCGTCCTTTCCCTTCTTGCTGCTGTTGCCGCAAGAAGAGATCAGGATAGAGGTAATTGTTAATCCTACAAAAATGTAAGATGTAAATTTCATGTTCAAATTAGTTTACTGCAATCTGAATGCC
This sequence comes from Oscillospiraceae bacterium, assembly GCA_963599465.1. GTDB lineage: Bacteria > Bacteroidota > Bacteroidia > Bacteroidales > Bacteroidaceae > Prevotella. Next base: position 92,045 of record CAVBXD010000008.1, read on the forward strand.
ACGGGAACGTTGTACTTCACACGTACGGCCTGACCATTCTGCTTACCGGGAATCCACTTAGGCATGCTTTTTACAACACGCTGTGCCTCACGGTCAAGTGATGGGTCAACCGAACGAGCAACCTGAACGTCCGTGATGCTACCGTCGCGCTCAACAACGAACGAAACGACAACACGTCCCTGCACACCGTTCTCCTGAGCTACGACAGGATACTTGATGTTGGAAGAAAGAAACTGCATCAATGCAGAAGGACCACCAGGGAATGAAGGCATCTGTTCTACAACATCGAACACCTTATTCTCAACCTCGGGCTTTGGCTCAGCCTTTACAGGCTCAGTCTCCACGCGCTGTGTAACTTTCAAGATTTCACCTTGATCAGAGTTACCCTTAACGTCAAGAGCACCGATGGCAGTGTTGGTCTGCATGATCTGGTCTTGGGTCTTCATCTCCTCCTCAGGCTTCACTTCTGCGTCCTTCTTAATGACAGGAGCTGTGAACTTGATAGAAGACTTAACTTCCTTGACCACTTCTTTCTTTTCCTCGACTTGAATCTTGCGCTCCACCTTTGCCTCTTTCTTCTTAGGCTGGTTGAGAGCTGAAAGCTCAGTAACGGTCTCATTCTTAGCATGCGCAGCCTGATATGCGTCATATCCAGCTTTGATGTAGAACAAAACGATGCAGAGAGCGGCGAGGATTGCAATCGTAATGATGGCTTTTAAGTTTCTCTTACCTGTCTGGGTACGAAGCTGATAGGCTCCATACTCCTTGTTTCTTCCTTCGAAGATAAGGTCACACCAGCCATTTCTTGTTAAATCAATTTGTGCCATTTTTTTAACCTTTCGTTTAGCTATGTTACCTTATAACTTGACGTTGTTTTCTTTGAGAAGCTTCAAGTCGTTATCATTAATCTTATCAATCACGTACTTACCGATTGTACAGATGTTCATCTCATCCAAAGCGTCGACAAGGTTCTTGTAAGTAGCATTGTCGGTTGCCTTGATGATGATGGTCAGCGTACTGATGTGCTTGCCATTGATTTCACCAGCCTTAATCTTTGAGAGCTCTGCATTGTAGACAGAATCCGACATCTTTTTCTTTGGATCTGGATTGTCGTGCTTCTTGTCGAGCTCAATCTTAGCCTTCATGACATCAATTGTAGGCGTTGTGCCATCCTCGGTAGTATGGTTGATGATGACGCTGCGAATACCTTTGGCACCCCAAGTGGTCTTCTTCAGACATTTAGGATCCTCTGGCTTCACAAGTCCAGCCACATAGTAGATCTGGTTGTCGGCGGCGCAATAAATCGTAATTGTGTACGATTCCTTAGCCACTGTCTTATCCTGGTCCGTAAGGTTCTTATCATTACTCGGCATACTCAATTCCATCGTCTGGGGCTTTGCCAAAGACGTACAGAGCATGAAGAACGTGATAAGAAGCATCATCATGTCCACCATAGGCGTGAAGTCCACGCGGACATTTATCTTCTTCTGTTTCGATTTTCCTGCTGACATCTTTAATCCTCCGTTTTCTTGTATTGAGTAATCAGATAGTAACGGTTCTCATTCATATCCTGAAGCTCGCTCATGATCTTCTTCACGGTCGAATAAGGAGTCTTCTCATCAGCCTTGATTGCGATCTTGGCATCAGGATTAGCCTCATGAGCAGCTTTCACCCAGAGTTGGAACTCGCTCATAGCGGCATCACCTGTCTTACCTGGAACAGAGTCTGTAGGTATACCGAAATTCTTGAGCTCCGTAGGACGAGTGTTCTTGTCGAGGTTCAGGTAAGCCTGAAGTTTCTGCATTGGAACACCCCACATAGGATCGTCGAGGAAAGCCTTCTGCTGCGTTGCAGAGAGCGAGATACCGAACTGGTCGGAAATACTGGACAGAGCCGTCTGTGTGTCAGTGGTCTTATCCATGCTCATGAAGATCTTTCCGTCATTACCGACGAGGATATTCAGGACGTTTGTCTCTGGAACTTTGATTTCCGACACACTGCCCGGCGTGTTCACCTTCACTGGCTCCTGCTTGACGAATGTAGACGTCAACATGAAGAAAGTCAGCAAAAGCACCATCACGTCCGACATTGGGGTCATGTCGATCCAGACGTCCGCTTTCTTAATTTTAATCTTAGCCATACACTAAAGAATTTAAAGTTAAAAGGCCAAGATGAATTAAGCTTCGTCAGTGTGGTTTGCTTCGTATGTCTGTGCGATTGTGTAACCTACCTCGTCGAGTGCGTATGTCAGCTTATCTATCTTGTTGGTGTAGAAGTTGTAAGTGATAACGGCTACCCAAGATGTCGCGATACCGAAGGCTGTGTTGATAAGAGCCTCAGAGATACCAGTTGACAGAGCGAGAGAGTCACCACCGCCACCAGCAGCAAGAGCCTGGAACGAACGAATCATACCGGTCACAGTACCGAGAAGTCCAGTAAGAGTACCAAGAGTTACGATAGTAGCGACGATAGGGAGGTTCATCTGCAATGTAGGCATCTCGAGCTGAGTAGCCTCCTCGTGAGCCTGCTCGATGCGAGCAACCTTCTGGCTCTTCTTCAGAGAAGCATTAGCGCCGCTTTCCATAGCCTTGTAAGCGTGAAGAGAAGCGAGAACGACGTTAGCTACAGAACCCTGCATCTTGTTGCACAGTGTCTCGGCCTTGTCGAAATCGTTAGCAGCGAGAGCAGCCTTGATGTTAGCAACAAACTTTGTCAGAGAACCCTTACCGAAAGCGGTCTTGAGGGCGAAATAGCGCTCAACTGCGAGGCAGAGCACTGTGAGCAGCAATGTGTGGATGATAGGCACGACATAACCACCCTTGTAGATTGTACCGAAGATGTTAGCAGGAGCATTTGCGTTGTCACCGCCCTGGAAGTTAGCGCCATTGCCCAACCAGAAGTTGAAGATGCAGAGTGCAGCGATGAAGCAGAGGACGATGATCCAGAATGCTCCTCTAATACCTGTGAAGCCTTGTGACTTCTTTGCAGCCTTGGGAGCTGCGGCTTTTTGTGTAGTTGCCATAGTACTTGATTAATTTTTGGTTATAAATTTATTTGATTGTGTATATTGTTTCTTAATCTCTCGCAAAGATAATAATTTTCTATATTAGTTACACGTGTTTCTTTTATTTTAACACACTTTTTTATAATTATCTTTACGAAACGGCTATTTCAGCTTTTCACAAGCCTCCTTGATGCGTCTCAGCGCCTCCCGTATGTTGTCGTCGCTCGTGGCGTAGCTCATGCGGAAGCCATCGGGTTCGCCGAAGGCATCGCCCGCCACAGTAGCCACATGAGCTTCCTGCAAGAGATACATGGCAAAGTCGGTAGAGGTGTTTATCTTGTGCTCGCCATAGCTCTTGCCGAAGAGTTTCTTGCAGTGCGGGAAGAGGTAGAATGCCCCTTGCGGCACATTGACTTCCAGCCCAGGAATCTCCTTGGCGAGGCTTACGATAAGGTCGCGCCTGCGCTGGAATGCCTTGCGCATGTCCTCGACACACTCCTGGCTACCCTTATATGCCGCAAGTGCGGCGCGCTGTGCCACATCGTTGGTGCCACTGGTGTACTGACCTTGAAGCTTGTTCATCCCCTTGATAATCCACTCTGGAGCGGCAACCCATCCGAGTCGCCATCCTGTCATGGCGTAGGCCTTGCTCACGCCGTTGCAGATTATCGTGCGCTCCTTCATGCCTGGAGCGGCTGAGATGCTTGCCTTGAAGCCCACATAATTAATATGTTCGTATATCTCGTCTGACAAGACATATAAGTCTTCATGTTTCTTCACCACCTCAGCAAGAGCGTTCAGCTCATCTTGCGTGTAAACGCTTCCCGTAGGGTTGCTTGGCGAGCAGATGACGACCATCTTGGTCTTTGGCGTGATGGACGCCTCCAATTGTGCCGGAGTGAGCTTGAAGTCGCTCTCTATCGGTGTGCGCAATGTCACGGGCGTGCCGCCCGCCAACTTCACCATCTGTGGATAGCTCACCCAATAAGGCGCGGGGATAATCACTTCGTCGCCAGGGTTGACAAGTGCAAGAATAGCGTTGCATACACCTTGCTTACCGCCCGTGCCGACAATTATCTCCTTTGCCGAATAAGAAAGATTATTTTCCTTGGCGAGCTTCTCGGAAATAGCCTCCCTCAAGTCCATGTAACCTGGCACGGGAGAATACTTTGAATAATTGTCGTCAATGGCTTTCTTTCCTGCCTCTTTGATGTGATCCGGAGTCATAAAGTCTGGTTCACCGACGCTCATGTTAATGACATCGATACCCTGTGCTTTCATTTCACTGCTCTTCTGCGACATTGCAAGTGTTGCCGAGGGAGCGAGCCTGTTTAGGCGGTCTGACAATTGTGGCATACTCTATATGTATTTAAAACGGCAGTTAGCCTGCCATATTGTTTGCAAAAGTAAACATTTTATTTATTAATACGAAGAAAAGCCTTGAAATTTTACAGTAATGAAATAAAAAAGCCATTTGTTGTTAACAGCATGGCAATATCGCAAATCACATTACTTAGAAATTGAGGCAAGCCCCTAATAACAAGTCGGTGTGCCTTGTGCCATTGGTCAAGGGCGTGCTCGCCTTTGAGCAATTCAAGGTAAGCGAGACGGCGTTCTTGGCTTTCTTCTTATACTTATGCGCGGCTACGAACAGCGGTATGCTTGCGGCTCCTATGAGCACGCCCCCTACGGTGAAAGTCACTCCCAACGAGCCTTTGATTTCTTCCCAATCGGGGGTCGTCTCAGAACATAGAATCGACGTGCCAATCAATGCCGGCAAAGAACCTACCCCCAATACGCAATAAGCCCCCACCTTATAACGCTTGTGCTTTTTCCAATAGGCTGTTTGCTTATATTCTTTGCCCTGCGCCTTTTGCTTGTCCAATTTGTCATTGGAAAGCAAGATAGACACTGGAACGCAAGCCACGGAATCAGACGCGCCAACCTCAGCCTTTGTCGCCAAGGAGCAAAGCAGTAATATAAATGTATACAAGAACTTCATGGGTCAACGAAATTTTTATAATACGGGGATCGGGGTGTTGCGTATTTTGCGTATTACAAGTGGAGGTTATGCCCCATCCTGTCTCGCTTTGTGCGCAGGTATTTTATGTCATACCTGTTGGGCTCTATCTCTATTGGCACGTTCTCCACTATCTCAAGTCCGTAAGCCTCGAGCCCCACGCGCTTCGTTGGGTTGTTTGTCATCAGCCTCATCTTGTGCACTCCGAGGCGGCGCAACATCTGCGCGCCACAACCGTAGTCGCGCTCGTCGGGCTTGAACCCGAGGTGAATGTTGGCATCCACGGTATCGAGACCGTCTTCTTGCTGGAGCTTGTAAGCGGCAATCTTGTTCATCAGTCCTATGCCACGTCCTTCCTGCTGCATATATATGATTACTCCTTTGCCTTCCTTCTCAATCATCTCCATCGCCTTGTGCAGCTGCTCACCGCAGTCACATCTCATGCTTCCGAGTATGTCGCCTGTGGCGCACGAGGAGTGCACCCTCACGAGTATAGGCTCGTCTTCTTTCCATTCGCCTTTCACCAATGCCATGTGCTCCAGGCCATTGCTTGTCTGGCGGAACGGCACGAGATGGAAATTGCCGTAAACGGTAGGCATGTCCACCTCTTCGCCTACCTCGATGCTCGTCTCATGTTTCAGGCGATAGGCAATGAGATCCTTGATGCTGATGATCTTCATTCCCCATTCTTTCGCCTTCTCCTGGAGTTGTGGCATGCGAGCCATGGTGCCATCGTCGTTCATTATCTCCATGAGCGCGCCTACCGGACGCATCCCAGAGAGCTTGCAGAGGTCAACTGCCGCCTCCGTGTGTCCTGAGCGGCGCAACACGCCATTGTCCTGTGCATAGAGAGGGTTTATGTGTCCCGGGCGACCAAAGGTCTGGGGCGTCGATTCTGGGTCGGCGAGGGCGCGTATGGTCTCGGCACGGTCGTGAGCCGACACGCCAGTGCTGCATCCTTCGAGCTTGTCCACCGTGATGGTGAACGGCGTGCCAAGCATCGAGGTGTTGTCGCTCACCTGGTGAGGCAAGTCGAGTTCCTCGGCGCGTTGGATGGTGATTGGCGCGCAGAGCACGCCACGCGCGTTCTTGAGCATGAAATTTATCTTCTCAGGAGTGATGGTCTCAGCAGGAGTGATAAGGTCGCCCTCATTCTCACGGTCCTCGTCATCGACGACAATCACGAACTTGCCTTGCTTGAAATCTTCCAAGGCATCTTCTATACGGCTTAATTTATATTCTGACATGTCTATATTTATTTACCTTTTGTTTACATCCTTGTCTGGTTCCCTTTTCCATCGCGCCCACTCGCTTACGCCTTTTTCTCCACGTCGTCGAGATGTCCCATTCTCTTCTGGGTGTAGTTCACGATGTTCGTGTTGGTGTACCTTATGACCTTCAGGTCGCGCAACAATCGCAGGCGGAACCTCCACATCCGAAGGTAGGTGAACAATCCAACTGGTACGATTATCGCCGCCACAACATTCATCCATCTCCGGTCGAAGGGTCTTGTATGTGCCCTGAGTGCGATTACGGGATATTGGTTGATGAGATGCATCACCTGTTTGTCGCGAGTATTCGACAGGTCGCGTATCACCTCTTCTAGTTTAGCGCTGATGGCTTCTATGTCGTGGTCTTCCTCATACTTGAAGAACACCTTGATGATGTTTGGCATCGACTTGAGGTTATGCCTTCGCGAGTATTCCACCATCTCGCCGTTTATCTCAAGCAACGTCTCGTTGTCTTGCTGGTAGTGGGGCGGTTCTATCACCACTTCCTTGCCTTGGATGTTTCTCTTCGCCCTCAGCCCCAAGAGCTTTGAGAAGAAGCGTTTCCATCCATCGGCATTGAACACCATCGAGTCGTTCATCGCCTTATAGGTCACGAACACCGCCAAGGGAGCCATCGTCGCTATGGCGAGCCAGTGGCCAATCCATATAGGCCACGAGCCTTGCCTTGACATTCGGAAAGCCGAGTTGTCGAGGATATAATAGACGATGAACACCAGCACCGATATGATGATGGGCATGCCCAGTCCGCCTTTGCGTATGATGGCACCCAAAGGTGCGCCAATGAAGAAGAAGATGATGCATTGCAAGGCGAGCGCGTACTTGTTTTGCGCCTCCAGTTCATGGTTGCGTATCACGCGTTCGTTGTTCTGGGTCATCATCGTCTTGAAGTCAAGGTCCGAAGTCTCCCTCTGCACGCTGCCGAGGGCTGCGGAGTATATTTGCTGCTGCTTCTCTATCTTCATCTTTTTCAGACGCTTGTCGAGGTTCACCTTCCCCGCCTGCGCCCGCTTCACCTGGTTCAAGGAGTCTTTCCTTGGTATCCTTGGAGACGGGAAGCATATTTGCTTGGTGTCGTTCCAGAAGGCACGGCCTATGCTATCGTAGTTCTCGTTTAGCGAGTCGATGGCAAATCGTATTTGCGAGAGGCTCTTTCCGGCGGCGTTATTCGAGAGTGCCGCCGCGTCCATCAAGGAGAAGTTGTTGTCAAAATCGAGCAGCACTTTCTTGTCGGTAAAAGTCTCCCTGCGGTATGGCACGGCCGCGCTTCCGCCAAGGTCCGACGCGCGCATGTTCTCAAACCACTCTCCGCTCCACAGCGAGAGCAAGAGGTGTTTCTTCTCCGCCGTCGATTGTATCATGCCCGAGTCGGCAAGTATTATGGCGGCATCCTCATAACTGTCGGTCATGCGGTAAATCATGACACCATAGAGCTTGCCGGTCTTGATGTTTTTCTTCTGCACGTATATGTTGCAGTTGGGCAGTCCGTCGTAGAAGATTCCCTCGGGTATCTCAAGCTCCGGACTCTTCTGCTTCATCGACACCAACAGTTGATAGAGCTTCATGTTGGCGTTTGGTCCGATGTTGTTCTGGAAATAAAAAGACACTGCCATTATTGCCACCGTTATCACTATTAGCGAGCGGAAGCTCTGCATCAGCGATATGCCGGCCGCCTTGATCGCGGTAAGCTCGGAACTTTCTCCAAGGTTACCGAAGGTGATGAGCGAACTAAGCAATATTGCCAGTGGCAAGGCTTGAGGCACCATCATAAGGGCCATGTGTTGGAAAAACTGGGCAAGCACATCCATCGACAGACCTTTACCAATGAGGTCGTCGATGAAACGCCACAGAAACTGCATCATCAGCACGAAGAGGCAGATGAAGAAGGTTCCGGAGAACAACAGCAGAAACTGCTTGGCGATGAATTTATCGAGTTTTTTTATCCGAAGATCCATAATAATCTGTGCAAAGATACAGAGAATATTTCAAACTCTCAAATTTTATTCAGCATAATAAACGCAACTGGTTTTGTGCAAGGCCCGCGCATGGCAAGTCTTATTGGTCATAACGTGCGGGAAAGGTATCAGCGTATTGAAAAAATCATTAACTTTGCACAAGTTTTCACCAAGAAAACATACCAATTTAAGGGTAACACAAAAATATGCAAGACGTACAAGTTATGGTGACGTTGTTCGCCATCGTGGTTTTAGGTTATGTGCTCCGCCGTCTCGGGCTTATGGGCGGCGACTTCGACAAGCGCTTGTCCACATTGATTATCGACGTGAGCTGTCCGCTGCTTATCCTCTCGTCTGTCATGGGCGACAAGCTGCCCGACTCTCGTTTCATCCTTCCCTTGCTTTGCGTGGGCTTCGTCACTTATCTGCTTCTCACGATAGTGGCTTTCTCCCTGCCGAGGCTCATCAGCAAGAGCCGTCTCGAACAAGGCATGATAGGCTTTTGCATCATGTTTGGCAACGTGGGCTTCATCGGCTACCCCATCGTGGCGAGCATCTTTGGCCCGCAGGCTATATTCTACGCCGCCTTGCTCAACATGCCCAACACGTTTTTCATATTCACTGCTGGTGTCATGCTTGTCAAGGGCGAACGCTCCTTCCAGAGCTTCAAGTGGAAACTGTTGGCAAGCCCCATGATGATGGCTGCATACGCTGCGGCTATCATCGTCGTCATGGGCGTCCATGTGCCCCACGTCATAGGCGAGCCCGTCTCCATGGTGGGCAACATCACCGTGCCCGGCTCACTGCTTGTCATCGGCTCGTCGCTCGCGAGGATAAGCATGCGCAAGATGCTCGCCCACGGCAAGGTCTACGTCGCCACCGCCCTACGCCTCCTCGCCGTACCCTTGGGTCTCTACCTCTTTTTCAAGGCTTGCGGTGTCAACGAGTTGGTCAACGACATCAACACCACAGTCGTGGCGATGCCAGTGGCTGCCTTCGGCACTATGTTCTGCATGAAATACGAGCGCGACTCGCGCATAATGACAGAGATAACGTTCATGTCGACTGTGTTCTCGGTATTGTCGATTCCTCTTGTCCGCATTTTGATGAAAGCATTATAGCCAACACTAAAAAAGCACGGTTTCATTCATCTCACATGAATTGAAACCGTGCTTTTTTAGTAGTGGATAGGGGAATCGAACCCCTATGCCAAGATTGAGAATCTTGTATCCTAACCATTAGATGAATCCACCATCTGGTTTTTCAACTGTTAAAGCCTTGCGCCTAATATAAACAAGACCATTCAGAATAAAAAAGTAGTCGGTAAGGGAATCGAACCCTTATGCCAAGATTGAGAATCTTGTATCCTAACCGTTAGATGAACCGACCATCTTTGGCTAATACCTTTGCGGAAGCTGGGGGATTCGAACCCCCGGTACGCGTAAATGCGCACGGCAGTTTAGCAAACTGCTGGTTTCAGCCACTCACCCAAACTTCCAATCCTTTGGTTCTTTGACCTCACAGCACTCGTTTTCGGAATGCGGATGCAAAGGTAAGCATTCTTATCGTCTTCACCAAATGTTTCTCGATATTTTTTTCAAAAACTTTTATTTCCATGTCTCAGAACGCAAAAAAAATGCCCGCCGACGGTCAAATTCCGTCAACGGGCGTAAATTGTTGCACAGGTGTAGGTGAAGGTTAAGGTTTCTTATACCATATGGGCATATAGGATTTATGTCAGAAACGGGTCATGAACTCTATCACGAGTTTGTCTTTTTCAGATGGCTTGACAACGCCGCCCTTGCGATAAAAATATTTCTCGTAGTTGAGACGTATGTCGGATATAAACGGCTTGTTCATGCTAAAGGTCACGCCTCCGGTGAGACGTCCGCGCTGTGCATCGGTCACTTTCAGCCCCGTCACCTTGGTGCCGTCGGCGGCTGTCGACAACTCGTATTCCTTGCCGTCGCTGTGGTCGGTCATATAGTCGTAGCGCACGAGCGGCGTCACCTTGGAGAAGAAACATCTTCTCAGTGGTATGTCGTATGACGCGAAGGCATCCACGGAGTGCACGGCTTGGAAGGCGTTGTCTGAGTAGTGCTTGTAGAGGTACTCGGCTTCCACGTGCCAGCCTTTAGCGTGGTAGTAGGTGCCGATGTCATACATCATCACGCCCACTTTCTCGGGCTTTATCTTCTGGACACTGAGTGTCACGTTCCAACCATGGGGGAAAAACATCTGTGCCTTTGCCGAGAAGTTCACGCCCTTGGTCCAGAAGTCTTTTTGGTTAGTCAGTCCCGAGCCGTTGAATATTCCAGCCTCAAGTATCACGGGCATTCCGACGTTTGCCTGGTATCCCACCGTGGCTCCCACGTCGCGCACGTTGCCCACTTGCTTTGCTATGAACGACCGGTTGGCGAAATACTGTTGATGGGGGGAGCGGTGTGCGTCGATGGTGAACGGCACGCGCATCTGGCCTATGGTAAACTGGAAGTGGTCTACCGGCGTCAGGCGAGTGTAGGCATCGAGCATCTTTATGCTGCCTTCGTCGGAGAGGTCAACCTCTGCCTTGTAAGCCACCGCCGAGGACACCTTGCCTTCCACGCTGAAGCGGGCGTTGCGCACCTCAAAGCGTCCGGCATGATCGTCGGGCTGGTACTCATACTTTCCACGAATGGTGCCATGGATGTGCGGAGTGAGGTCTGTCTTCTCTTTCTCCTGCGCAAGCGAGCTTGTGGCCAATGGCAATGCCATCATCAGGCACAACAGCGTTTTCTTCTTGTCCATAATCGGTCATTACTGATTTCGGTTGCAAAATTAAGCACACGTTTTTACGAACCTGTTACACCGATGTTACATTCTTGTTAATCGCGAAAGGCTTGTGCGGATGGCGCAAGACTCGCCCTGCGCTGTAACGTTTTTGAAACACGATTGTCACGAAAACGTAGCGTCACAGAAACCAGTGTATCAATACATTAAAGTAACTTTGCAACATAAACCACATATAGCGGTTACAAACATAAAAAGACACAAGATGAAGTCAAAGAATCAAGATGAGGCGCAGCATTATGTTGAGCGCGACGTTAGCTGGATGTATTTCAACCACCGCATATTGCAGGAGGCACAGAAAGACAGTGTACCGCCATTGGAGAAGATGTCGTTTCTTGGCATCTACTCCAACAACCTCGACGAGTTTTTCCGTGTCCGCGTGGCATCGCTGACGCGTCTCACCTGCGCCAAGGGCATTGGGGAGAGCACGCGAAAAAGGCTTAAGAAGACCATCAAGACCATCAACAAGCTCAACGAAGACTACAGCCACGAATACACCGACACTATAGATAATGTGTTCAGCGAGCTGGAGGAGCACCACATCCGTCTGGTAAACGACCGGCAGCTCAGCGACAGCCAGAAGAGTTTCCTCAAGGATTTCTACTACGACAAGCTCAATGGTTCCACAAACCCCATCTGGCTCGAAGCCATCGACGACCTCAACACTCTTGAGGACAGCCGCATCTACCTCGCGGTGAAGAAAACTCACGCCGACGACAAAAAGGTGAAATATGCCATCATAAAGGTGCCCGACCGTGTCTACGGCAGGTTCATCAAACTGCCTTCCGACGACGACTTCAGCGACATCATATATCTCGACGACGTTGTACGATTCTGTCTTCCGCTCATCTTCATCGGCACCAAGGCGAGCACCTACGAGGCTTACTCGTTCAAGTTTACCAAGGACGCGGAGATGGAGGTCGACAACGAGAGCGATTATGGCACGATGGAGAAAATCGCCTTGGGCGTAAACAGCCGCAAGAAGGGTTCGCCCATACGCGTCATCTACGACCGCGAGATGCCGAAGGAGATGCAGAAAAAAATCCTTGAGCGTCTCAACGCGAAGGAGCTTGACACCTCGCTCGCCGGAGGCAGATACCAGAACCACCGCGACTTGATGAAATTTCCCGACTGCGGGCATGTCGAGTTGAAATACCCGCGGTGGCCACAGGTGATGAAGCCCGAGTTTCTTGCCGAGGAGAGCATCATCGACTCCATCCGCAACAAGGATCGTTTCATCCACGTGCCCTACCATTCTTTCGACGGTTATATCCGTCTGCTTCGCGAGGCGGCGTTGCGACCGAGTGTCAAGGAGATCAAGACCACGCTCTACCGCCTCGCCAAAGACTCCAAGGTGGTGAAGGCGCTCATCTGCGCCGCTCGCAACGGCAAGAAGGTGACGGCGGTGGTTGAGCTCATGGCACGTTTCGACGAGGAGAGTAACATAAAGTGGAGCAAGCGCATGCAGGAGGAAGGCATCAACGTCATCTTCGGTGTCGAGGGTCTGAAGATCCACTCAAAGCTCAGCCTTATCACTACCACCAAGGGCGACATCGCCTGCGTCGGCACGGGCAACTTCCACGAGGGCAACGCGAAGGTATATACCGACTATCTCATGATGACGGCTCGCCAACGCGTAGTGAAAGAGGTGGCAAAGGTGTTCGACTTCATCGACCGCCCGTTCTCGCAAGTGAGGTTCTCTGAGCTAATGGTGTCGCCAAACTCCATGAAGACGCGCTTGCTCCGCCTCTTCGACAATGAGATAAAAAACGCCAAGGATGGAAAGGAGGCTTGGGTAAAGATAAAGATAAACCACATCACCGACCACGACATGGTCAACAAGATCTATGCGGCATCGCAAGCTGGCGTGAAGGTAGACATCGTGATTCGCGGCAACTGCTCGCTCGTGCCTGGCATTCCCGGGGTGAGCGACAACGTGAAGGCGGTTGGCATCATCGACCGCTACCTTGAGCACGCACGCATACTCATCTTCTGCAACGGTGGCAAGCCTCGCCATTTCATCGGCTCTGCCGACTGGATGCCACGCAATCTCGTCAACCGCATCGAGGTTATGACACCTGTCTACGACGACGACATGAAGCGCGACTTGCTCCGCACGGTGGAATATGGATTGCGCGACACCACAAACGGACGCATCGTCGACGGAAAGGGAACCAACGACATTCAGCCTGTCACCGAGGGCGGCACACCGTTCAGGTCGCAGGAGGAACTGTTCAAGGCATACCAACAGCAATAGCGCGACAATGAAAATGCGACAAAAACATTAAAACTTTTATAGCCACATGAAACCAACTACATTAGCGGCCATAGACATCGGGTCCAATGGTGCCCGACTGCTTATAAAACGATTCGACGACAGCGCGCCTGAGTTTGAGCGCATCCGCAAACTGATGTTCATACGCGTGCCCCTGCGCCTGGGCAAGGACGTGTTCACGCTTGGGAAGATTTCCAAACGGCGCGCCGAGATGATGCTCCACATGATGAAGGGCTTCAAGCAGTTCATGCTCCTCTATGACGTCAAGGCGTTCAGAGCGTGCGCCACGTCTGCCATGCGCGACGCGGAAAACGGCAAGAAGGTGATGGAGCGCATAAAGGACAAGACGGGCATCAGCTTGGAGATAATTCCTGGGGCGCAGGAGGCGCAACTGCTCTGCAACAACCTCGTGGAGAACACGGAGAGCGGCGTGGGCAACTTCGCCTATGTCGACGTGGGCGGCGGCAGCACGGAGATCTCGTTGCTTCACGACGGCATTCTTGCAGAGAGCCACTCGTTCAACATCGGAACCCTGCGCTTGCTGAGCGGCAACGTCAAGGCGGAGGAGTGGAACAGCATGAAGGCGATGCTCGACGAATATGCGCGAGAGTTCCCCGACACGCGCATCATCGGCTCAGGCGGAAACATCAACAAGCTGTTCAAGCTCGTAAAAGACAAGAACAGCAACATGAAGTTGAAGGTGGAGCAACTGCAGGAGATATACAATCAGCTCTCGCAGATGTCTATCGAGGAGCGCAAGGTCCGCTTCAACCTCAAGGACGACCGCGCCGATGTCATAGTGCCCGCTGGCGAGATATTCATCAATGTGGCAAAGCACCTGAAGTGCGAAGAGATAATAGTGCCCAACATCAGCCTTGCCGACAGCATCGTGGACGGACTGTACCGCGACATCAAGACCTCGGAATAATCTGCCATAAAACATTGCGGAGACCGGTATTGCACCGATCCCCGCAACAAGTGTAAATTAACGATTTTTTATCAAAAATCGAGGCTCAAAAACCAGCGAATTTCGTAATTTTGCCATTGGCTTTGAGTTTTAGAGTAATTTTTTTCTCACCTCTTGTTACTCTTTTCCCGTGGCCTACGGGAAGGCTCAAAGCCTTTTTCATGACCTTATTTTCTTAAATGTCAAAGTCGATACCCACGGCAAACACGTTGTTGTTGCGCGTGTAGTCGGAGTCGTAGTTGATGCTTTGGTTCGCGCTCAACGCCACGGCCTCGCTTGTCTTCTTGTGCTCATAGAACGTGTGGAAATATGCCACGTTGAGATGCATCTTCTTGTTGATGTGGTAAACGCCGCCAAAGGCCACGGAGTTGCTGCTCACCACAAACGACTTGTCGTTCATGTATTCATCGCTCAAGCCATAGTTGGTGTTCTGCCAACCCGTGCTGAGGGTGATCTTCTTGCTGAGGTCATACTCCACTCCGGCGTTATACTCCAGCGTACCACGCTTGAGCTTCTTGTTGTTGTCGTCGTAAGAAGTAGCGTTTTTGTCGTCGAACCAGTGGAAGCCCACGTTTATGCGGAGCGCGTCCACGGGCTTGTAGCCAACGCCCACGGCAAGGTAGGCAGGAATGTCGGCGGCTATCTTCTTGCCGTCGGCATACTCGCCTATGGCGGTTCCAAGCTTGCTGTCAAACTGCTGCTTGAGCGTGCTCATGGCACCGGTGATAACCTCATTGCCGAGGATGGCGTCGGCAACCTGCGAAGGAAGTTGCAATTTCTCGGTATAAACATTGTGAAGGTTGTCGGCAAGGTTTCCAATGGAGGGAGCCTGGTTCACCGACTTGTTCTTCAGGCGCATGCGGGTCTTGAACTCATACTTGGCCGAGAAGTTCCAGCGACCGGTCTTGAAATCGACACCAATGATTGGCGTGAAACCGATGCCACTCTGGTCGCAGCTCAGCTCTATGTTGGCAGCGTCGGTCTTGGTGGGATCGAGAACTTGATAGAGGGGCATGTTGCCCACTTTGATGTCGCGCACGTAGCCATAATAGTTGCACGAGGCGTAAACTCCGCGCACACCAGCAAAAGCGCTGAAGTGGTCGCTCACCTTATAGGCGGCACCTACCGAGAGACCGTAATAATACTGACGACCATGCATGTAACTATCATAGCTATAGCTGCCTTTTGAACCGAACATGTTGTCGGATGTGAACAATTGCTGCGGAATGCCCACGCCCATCTTCTGACCGACGGCATAACCCACTTGGTCTACAGCGCCAGCAAGCTGGCAAGCACCCATAGCTGTCTCTGCCACAATCTTCTCAAACGAGCCAAGGCCGTTGTCGAACGTGCACTTTCCGCCGCCGCCCACAAGGGCGAAACTCGACTGGAACGACCATTTGCCCGTGTTGTAGGCATATTGGAATGATGGGATTACCGGAGCGAATGCCTTACCCTTGAACTCGCGTGGAGTGGTGGGATTGTTTACGTTATTGGTGAACAGTGGGTAATCGTTCTGAATAGTGCGATCTTGATAAGCCAACTGCCAGTTGATTGCCAAATGATGGCCTTTGCTCATGAAAGCCACGCCTGCGGGATTGTAATAAACACCGTCTATGCCAATGGAAGCCTCACGGCTCATCATGCGGTTGAAAGCGACGTGTTGATTGGTGTTGGTAAGCAGGCCACCGGCCATTACGGCATGAGCCGCAAATGCGGCCATTGCGCTAACGGCCCATCTTTTCTTTGTCATTTCTAAATCTTGCTTAATTATATTGGTTGCAAAGTTACATATTTTGTTCTTTTATTCGCCTCTTTATCCTTTCCTATTATACTTTATATAATATGTTTATTGATGTAAATCAATATGCCAAATTAACGCACTCCTCCCGAAAGGGCAAAAAAATTTATACTTTCCGGTAAAATATTATATTCGAAAAAATCTCGCGGGGACAACATATTATAGCGTATGGGCTCGCCACTACGCTATACACATATCAACTATAACGCCCCTATAAGGGCAACGTTTGATAAGCGATAGTTCAAAATAAGTTTATATTGTAAGGTGGATAAGAAAAACGACAATAGAGACAATAGAGACAACTTGTTCTGACCATAATTTTGGTTCTATGGGCGAAGCCTGTTGTCTCAGTTGTCTCTATTGTCGTAAAAATAAAAATTGGTCTGATTACTTACTAGTATACGAAGATATAGGGATTATGCCTATAGTATACCCTCCTCGTAGAGGAATGCATGGAGAACCACGCAATGAACGAAAGCAAGACCCAATCGCAGAAAATCTTTACAACAACCAGCGATCCAATACATTACATCGTTGAGGTGAGGTTTTACCGGACACCAATAAAAAAAATGCGGAACATCACATGGATGTTCCGCATTTATTTTTTTCGGCTGAAGGCAATTAGACCTTGATCTCAACCTCAACGCCTGAGGGAAGCTCGAGCTTCATCAACGCGTCTACAGTCTTGCTTGTTGCGCTGTAGATGTCGATGAGACGCTTGTAAGTGCAGAGTTGGAACTGCTCGCGGCTCTTCTTGTTGACGAATGTTGAACGGTTGACGGTAAAGATGCGCTTGTGAGTTGGCAATGGAATAGGACCGCTCACGATAGCGTCTGTAGCCTGCACAGCCTTTACAATCTGCTCTGCCGACTTGTCGACCAGCTGGTGGTCGTAGCTCTTCAGCTTGATACGAATCTTCTGACTCATTGTGATAAATGTGTTGTAATATTATTATAATATGTAAGGAGAGTGTCGCCAAAGAGTCATTCGCTCAGCAAACACCCTGCCTTATTTTTCTTACTTCTTGAGTTCCTCAAGAACCTGAGCCTGCAAAGAAGCAGACAGAGGAGCGTGGTGGTCATACTCCATAGAGCTTGTTGCACGACCAGAGGTGATAGTACGGAGTGCTGTCACGTAACCGAACATCTCTGCCAATGGCACCATAGCCTTCACGATGCGTGCGCCTGAGCGAGCCTCGTCCATGCCCTGGACAAGTCCACGACGCTTGTTGAGGTCACCGATAACGTCACCCATGTTCTCCTCAGGAGTAACAACCTCTACCTTCATGATAGGCTCCATGAGCACAGGACCAGCCTTCTGGCAGCAGTTCTTGAACGCTGCGTGAGCTGCGAGCTCGAACGAAATCTGGTCAGAGTCCACTGGGTGGAAGCTACCGTCGGTAAGAGTAACCTTGAGGTCAGTCATTGGGAAGCCACCGAGCACACCATTCTTCATGCTGTCCTGGAAGCCCTTCTGCACTGAAGGAATGAACTCCTTTGGAATGTGACCGCCAGTCACCTCGTTTACGAACTGAAGGTCGCCCTCCTTGTAGTCCTCATCCTTAGGACCAACAGTAACGATGATGTCACCGAACTTACCGCGACCACCGCTCTGCTTCTTGTAGACCTCACGATGGTTCTCAACAGTCTTGGAGATTGCCTCCTTATAGTTAACCTGGGGCTTACCCTGGTTACACTCTACCTTGAACTCACGCTTCAGACGGTCGATGATGATATCGAGGTGAAGCTCACCCATACCAGAGATGATGGTCTGACCGCTCTGCTCGTCGGTATGCACTGTGAACGTAGGATCCTCCTCGGCGAGCTTGGCAAGACCGTTGTCGAGCTTGGCAACGTCGGCCTGGCTCTTTGGCTCCACGGCCACAGAGATAACGGTGTCGGGGAAGGTCATAGACTCGAGCACGATAGGCTTCTGCTCATCGCAGAGAGTATCACCGGTGCGGATGTCCTTGAAACCTACGCCTGCGCCGATGTCACCAGCGTCGATGCTATCCATAGGAATCTCCTGGTGAGAGTTCATCTGGAAGAGGCGGCTGATGCGCTCCTTCTTGCCAGAGCGTGGGTTGTAAACGTATGAACCGGCCTTAACGGAACCTGAATAAACGCGGAAGTACACCAGACGGCCCATGAACGGATCGGTAGCGATCTTGAATGCGAGAGCAGATGTTGGCTCATCCTCAAGAGGCTTGCGGTCTTCCTCCTCGCCTGTGTCAGGGTTTGTGCCCTTGATGGCGATGGTATCCTCTGGTGAGGGCAGGAATGCGCAGGTGTAGTCGAGCAGAGGCTGAACACCCTTGTTCTTGTATGAAGAACCAAGGAGCACAGGGCAGCACTCCATGCTTACGCAACCCTTACGGACAGCGGCAAGGAGCTCTTCCTCAGTGATAGTAGAAGGATCGTCCATGTACTTCTCCATCACATTGTCGTCGAAGTCAGCGGCAGCCTCAAGGAGCTTGTCGCGCCACTCCTCTGCCTCGTCAGCGAGCTCAGCAGGAATGTCCTCAACGTCATACTCAGCACCCATAGTCTCGTCGTGCCAAAGGATAGCCTTCATCTTGATGAGGTCAACGACACCCTTGAAGTTCTCCTCTGCACCGATAGGAATCTGGATAGCCACAGGGTTAGCGCCCAGGATGTCCTTCATCTGCTGCACTGTCTCGAAGAAGTCAGCGCCAGAGCGGTCCATCTTGTTCACGTAGCCGATACGTGGCACGTTATATTTGTCGGCCTGACGCCACACTGTCTCTGACTGAGGCTGCACGCCGTCAGCAGCAGAATAAGTGGCGATAGCGCCATCGAGCACACGGAGCGAACGCTCAACCTCAGCGGTGAAGTCAACGTGTCCCGGAGTATCGATCAAGTTAATCTTATAAGACTTGCCGTTCCAGTTCCAGTTGCAAGTTGTGGCAGCGGAAGTGATAGTGATACCACGCTCCTGCTCTTGCACCATCCAGTCCATTGTGGCAGCTCCATCGTGTACCTCACCAATCTTGTGGGTCTTACCTGTGTAGAACAGGATACGCTCAGATGTTGTTGTCTTACCAGCATCAATGTGAGCCATGATACCGATGTTGCGGGTCAATTGTAAA
Organism: Oscillospiraceae bacterium; assembly: GCA_963599465.1. Taxonomy (GTDB): domain Bacteria; phylum Bacteroidota; class Bacteroidia; order Bacteroidales; family Bacteroidaceae; genus Prevotella. The sequence goes on from CAVBXD010000008.1 coordinate 111,294, forward strand.
TCGCGTTTAGCCATTTTGATAATTATCCTTTAACGATTAGAAACGGAAGTGTGCGAAAGCACGGTTAGCCTCGGCCATACGGTGCATGTCCTCCTTACGCTTGAAGGCACCACCCTGGTTGTTGAAGGCGTCCATGATCTCAGCAGCGAGCTTGTCGGCCATAGTGTGACCGCCGCGCTTGCGTGCGAAAGCGATAAGGTTCTTCATTGCCACGCTCATCTTACGCTCCGGGCGAATCTCAGTAGGAACCTGGAATGTGGCACCACCGATACGGCGGCTCTTCACCTCCACCTGAGGAGTAATGTTTGCAAGAGCCTGCTTCCAAATCTCGAGGGGAGACTTCTCCTCGTTGGCAGCCTTTGCCTTAACAAGATCAAGAGCATTGTAGAAGATTGTGTAAGAAGCGTTCTTCTTACCGTCGTACATCAAGTGGTTGACGAACTTTGAGACCATCTGGTCGTTGAACACTGGATCGGGAAGGATCACGTGCTTTCTTGGTTTTGCTTTTCTCATTTTATTAATAATGTGTAGTCTGCATGGGGGCTGTCAATAAAGTAGCTTCAACGTCCTCGCCCGGACATTTACTCAACCTGTCTCAACTTCTCCAGCAAAACAAAAAGGTTAATTACTTTTTCGTAATCGTGAATGTTTTCTGCGCTTCTTCAGCTACAGGCCTTGAGCCCTTGGCACAAAGGGTAACAACCCCCGGCCCCCGGCTCATGGCATGAAAGGTTTATTTCTTTGCCTTTGGCTTCTTGGCACCGTACTTTGAACGGCGCTGGTTGCGGTTGGCCACACCAGCGGTATCGAGTGTACCACGAACGATGTGGTAACGCACACCCGGGAGGTCCTTAACACGACCGCCACGAACGAGCACGATAGAGTGCTCCTGCAGGTTGTGACCCTCTCCAGGGATGTAGGAGTTAACCTCCTTCTGGTTTGTCAGGCGGACACGTGCCACCTTACGCATTGCTGAGTTTGGCTTTTTAGGAGTTGTGGTGTACACACGCACACACACGCCACGGCGCTGAGGGCAGCCGTCCAACGCTGGAGACTTGCTCTTGTCTGCAAGAGCGCCTCTGCCTTTACGTACTAACTGTGAAATAGTAGGCATAATTGTAATTTTTTATTATATATTATTTTGTTTGTAATCAACAAGTTATGGCATTCATCAGTCTCGTCTTCCTCACGACAAGGCGGAATTAACCATTTTCGGGTTGCAAAGTTACTAACTTTTTACGTAATAGCAATATATATGTATAACCTATTTTTAGGCGTAAGAAATATTTAACACTATTTAACCACCAACGAGGCCCAAAACACCGATTTTACTATTTCAAACAGACGCAGACAAGACATAAAATTTTTCTTTGACAGGGCACGTATGGCATAATGTTTGTTCCCGTCATTATAGGGTTGAAAAGGAGTTATACACATTTATATTATAATACATACATATACTATACAACATCTCATTTATGGATCACATTCATGACCTTTCTTTCGGCGGGGAGCGTCCCTTGTTTGGCGCCCACGACGTGACGCTTGAGAATATCACCGTGACCGACGGCGAGTCGGCGATAAAGTGTTGCCACGACATCGAGTGCCACGACAGCAAGTTCTACGGCAAGTATCCGTGGTGGCACGTTGACCGCAGCCTCATCACGAGTTGCTATTTCGCGCCGGGCTCTCGCTCTGCAATATGGTACAGCAACGACATGACCATGCGCGACTGCGTGATCGACGGGCCCAAGTTCTTCCGCGAGATGAAGGGGCTGACGCTGCAGAACGTCACCATCAACGATGCCGACGAGACATTCTGGCACGTCAGCGACGTGAAGATAAACAATGTGACGCTGCACGACGGCACCTACCCTTTCATGCACTGCGACCACATTCGCGTGGACGGACTGACGAGTGACGCCAAATATATCTTCCAGTATTGCAACGACGTGGAGATACACAATGCCCACATCACCACCAAGGACTCATTTTGGGAGTGCGACAACGTCACGGTGTACGACTCCGACATCGACGGCGAGTATATAGGCTGGCACTCTAAGAACTTGCGCTTCGTGAGGTGCCACCTCAGCGGCGAGCAGATATTGTGCTATGCCGACAACGTGATACTCGAGGACTGCACCATCGACGAGGCGTGCGACCGAATGTTTGAAGACTGTACCAACCTCAACGTGCAGGTTATAGGCACCATAACCAACATCAAGAACCCCATCAGCGGCAAGATAGTGGCAGACAAGATTGGATCCGTCACCTACGACGAGTTTGCCAAGGGCCACGACACGCAGATAGCGGAACGTTAAACCTTCAGGCAAGATGACATACGATTTCGACAAGGAAGTGGCACGCCGCCACACGGGTTCCTACAAATGGGATTCCATCCCCGACGACGAAACGCCTCTCTGGGTAGCCGACATGGACTTTGAGGTGGCTCCTGCCATAAAACAGGCATTGGAGAAGCGCGTGGAGCACGGAGTGTTCGGCTACACGCAAGTTGGCGACGACTATTACGACGCGGTGACGTCATGGTTCCACCGGCGGCATCATTGGGACATCAACCGCCAATGGATGCTCTATACCAGCGGCGTGGTGCCTGCCACGAGCTGCGCCATCAAAGCCCTCACGCTGCCAGGCGAGAGGGTGCTCGTGATGACACCGGTCTACAACTGCTTCTTCTCTTCCATCCGCAACCAAGGCTGCGAGGTGACGGAGAGCGAGCTGGTGAGACAGGGCGACAGTTACGTGATAGACTGGGACGACTTCAGCGCGAAGTGCGCCGACGAGAAGACCACGGTGCTCCTGCTCTGCAACCCCCACAACCCTGCCGGAAGGGTGTGGACGCACGACGAACTGGAGAAGATGGGCAGGATATGCGCCGACAACGGCGTGTTCGTGATCTCCGACGAGATACACTGCGAACTCGTGATGCCCGGCCACATGTTCATGCCTTTCGCGGCGGTTAACGACACCAACCTCCACAACTGCGTGACGCTCAACTCGCCATCGAAGAGCTTCAACACCGCCGGACTGCAGATTGCCAACATCATCTGCGAGAACAGCACGGTGAGGCGGCGCATAGACAGGGTGATAAACATTTTCGAGGTATGCGATGTCAACCCCTTCGGGCCCGTGGCTCTCAAGGCAGCATACAACGAGAGCGAAGACTGGCTCGACCAGCTCAACGCTTACATCCATGGCAACTATGTCATGCTCCGCGACATCTTCGCCACGACCTTGGAGGGAATCAACGTCATACGGCTCGAAGGTACCTACCTTGCTTGGGTTGACATCAGCTCCACAGGCATGACGAGCGACGACCTTACGGAGCTATTGGCGCGCGAGGCGAAAGTGCGCGTGGAGAGCGGCACCACCTATGGCAGGAATGCCGGCGAGGGCTACATCCGTATCAACCTCGCATGCCCGCGACACCTGCTGCGCGAGGCATTGGAGAGGGTCGCAAAGTGCATAAACAAGGCACGAAAAACCATCTGAAAATTACATAAAAAAGACCCAAATCATATCGCTTCACCATTCTAACGTAACGGCATCGCCGTTGTAACGTAACGGCATCGCCGTTGTAACGTAACGGCATTGCCATTCTAACGTAACGGCATCGGCATTCAAATGAAATGCCGATGCCGTTTTTCTTTCATTGTCATTTTTTTGGACATTACTCCCACATTTTTAACACATCTTTACAATTTATTTCGCAAGCAAAATGCTTTACAAATGAAATAAAATAAGTAACTTTGCTTCAAATTATAAAGTTTCTTATAGTTTTTTATATAAATTGCATATTAATCAATCATCAACGTTTATATGATAAAAAAACAAGTGTATGAGCAACCTTCCATTACAGTTTTACAACTTGAAGAGACCTGCGGACTACTTGCCGGGTCTGAAGGGTCTGACAATAATGTAACTGTAGACGGAAACCCTGTCATCTCCGGTTCGGTAGAAGGAAATCCCTCGGAGGGTGTCGATTCCAAGAAGAATAATCCTTGGAGCCACAATTTATGGAACGATTAAAGATGATTGCATGAAAAAATTATTTACACTTACTTTCTTCCTCCTCGGTCTTGTATCGACGCTCATGGCGCAGACCAGCGAACCTACGGGCAGTACACCCGAGGCAGGCAAGAGCTATTATCTCTACAACGTGGATCAAGGGCAATATCTGAGTGCGGGCAACGACGGCTCTCTTACATTGGGTACGCCCTATCTCGAAGTGACCGTGAACCAGCCCACCACGACGACAACTGCCGACAAGGATTTCTACACCATCGAGGCCAACGGCAAAAAGGTGCTGGCAGCCCTGTGGAGCACGCCCGTGCTGGGCGACAACAAGCAGGGCTATTACGACCAGTGGAAGTTTGATGCCGTGAGCGGCAAGACCAATGTCTACACCCTCGGATGCCGCAGCCGCGAGGCTGGCGCACTCTACTACATGTATTGGAGCAACATCACCAACAGTCTCTCTACCGTGTTGCTCAAGGCATGGACCAGTTTCAACAACGCACAGTGGAAACTCGTGTCGCCTTCCGACGTTGAGAAGCAAGTCATCATCCTCGACGAGGCTGCCGACACCTACACGCCAACATCCATCAACAGCGAGGCAACCATACAACTCAAGCGCACGCTCTCGCAAAACTGCTGGAACTCGTTCTGCGTGCCGTTCGACATCGACAACTCGCAGCTCAAGGCTCAGTTTGGCGACGACGTGAAGGTGGCTGAGTTGACAGGCTTGTCGTCTACTTCGATAGACTTCACATCCGTAAGCGAGGTGAAGGCGGGCACGCCCTACCTGCTCTATACCACTGCCGACGCGCCAGCCGACGGCTACTACACCTTCACCGGCGTGACCTCGCTGTCGTCGTCGCCCACCAACACGACCGTCAGCGATGCCGACGAGAGCATGACCTTCCAAGGCTATTTCCATAAGGGCACCGCTCCCAGCGGCGCATACGTGCTTAGCAAGAACAAGCTCTACCACTTGCAGAGCGACATGGAAGTCAAGGGATTGCGCGCCGTACTTGTCCAGGGCACCACAAAGGGCAACGGCAAGGTGTTCAACGCATGGTCGCTCGACAATGCAACGACTGGCATAGACAACATCAATGCCACAACCACGACCGGCTTCGATGTCTTCAACACTGCTGGACAGAAGGTGAAGACCAACACGGCCACCACCGACGACCTGCCTCAGGGCGTATATATCGTGAACGGAAAGAAAGTAACCAAATAACAAACCACGAAACGCATTATGAGAACATCATATATCAAGACACACG
>CAVBXD010000009.1:0-108685 GCA_963599465.1 Oscillospiraceae bacterium
ACCGATGACCTCTTGCATGCCATGCAAGCGCTCTAGCCAACTGAGCTAATCCCCCTCGATTTGTGATTGCAAAGGTAATTGAATTGTTTTAATCCTGCAAATCTTTCTGTTGCTATTTAACAATTATTTTGTTTGTTCGCATGAAATTCCGTCGTTTTCCGTGCTTTTGACTCAATGAAGCCTTAGGTCACGCTGAAAAAAATGTATTTCACTATTGCTGCAAGTTCTATTAAGAGAATATAGAAGCAGAGTATTACTTTAAGTTTCCTGCCTCCTCGTAATGCACATTCAATCGTATCTGAATAACCGTGTATAGTTCCAGACAATAGTCCGTAGGTTATTGAAGACGACAATATCATGAATGCGACGATGGGGACGAAGCAGGTGGAAGCACTGCTTGGATAAAGTTCGCCCGAGACGCTTAGCAAGATGGCATGACGTGGAAATATCAGTAGTGAAATGACACACAACTCGAATATAATGACTTCTATGGCAGTCATTAACCCTCTCTTTTGCAAAGTGTTAAGCTTAGAAGGCGATTTCATGAGCAGTCTTGTGGAAGACCATAGCCCACTTCTTATACATGCCCCAACAGAGATGTCGATAAGAATAATCCATACAAGCAAGGGTGTGTTAATCAGGTTCATGGCAAATGTGCCGAAGAACCAGCGAATACCACTCTCGCTTAGTAGGGTTCTTATTGATGAAGACGGCATGGCGGCAGACCATAGCCATGATCCGAGGATTATGACTATGTAGCCTATTATGATTCCAATTATTGCCGTATGTAGCCAATGTCTCTTCATCATTCCTCGTCTGGATGAAGATTGTCTAAATCGATAATTCGCAGTTCTAATGCTCTTACCACAAGCCTTGTGGCGTTTACGCTAAATGTTCCAGCGTCGTCAGCGAACAACTTCTTCACGAGTTCGTTTTGTCGTTTTTCGAGACTCTTGACACCGAATGGCATTCCCCTGAGCTGTGTTATCTGTTCCTTGGTATATCCAAGTGCGAGATGGCGAAGGAATCTCTCGTCGTATTCGTCTATGTCGTAAGAAATAAGAGCTTCTTGGCTCATAATCTCATTGTTGACGTTCTTCTTGAATCTCTCCACTATTTTTTCAAGTATCGGCTCGTTGAAAACCAACCGCTTGCCAGACATCACCGCCTCAACATCGCTTCGCGTGAGCAGTTCGCCTGTCTTGAGTATTATACCGTCACAACCGGCATCGAGCACGTCAACCCATAACTTCTCGTTGAGTATCTCGCCGGTAAAAATAAGAACCTTAACTTTTGGATAGGTTTGCTTTGTGTGGCGGCATATTTCTACGCCCACTGTCGTTGAGCCTCCCAACCCAAGGTCAAGCAATACGAGTTCGGGTTGGTTTTGACGCATTAGTTTCCAGAAGGAAGTCTCGTCAGCTGCGGTGCCAATGATATGGGCTTCAGGAATGTCGCTTTCTATGATGCCTTCGGTGCCTTTCAGTTCAAGGGGCACGTCTTCTACAATAATGATATTGAAGTCTTTCATTTCAAGTATATCTTTGGAATTAATATTTTCACTAATACATGACCTTGGGCGTTTCTGTCTGCTTCGATGCCGCATGCCCTAAGGTTGGTTACTTCGCCCATCTCCCTGACTATCTGTCGGCAGAGCAGCATGTTAAGGTCTGTGGTGTACGGCGTGAATAAGTTGGCTACCTGAGCGTCGGTGAGCGAATCCAAGCCCGCCATCCTTACTATTATGTATGTGTTTTTCTTGTCTATCGGTCGTCCGAGCAAGTCTTCCCCACATTCTTCAACAGAGAAAGGATGGTTGCCGTTGCTTCTTTTCAAGATGTCAATCATATATCTGTAGACATCCTTATTAACCCGTTGCTGTGGTACTTGTCGCAATGCTTGCTCTGCGAGAATAGCGTAGAGGTCGTGATAGTAGGTCACCACTTCGCTAAGTTCTTCGGTGTTTGTGTTGTTATTGCCAATCATTTGTTTGATACGTGACGGATAATACATCGTCTCGTGTTTCAATGTTGACAAGCAATTGTCGAGCACGCTGTTCGAAACGTGCAGACGTCCTGCTTCCATTTCTATCCGATGGCATTCGTCTGTGGCGAGCTCCGCTTGGGAATCCATTTCCTCGTTGTTTTCAATATTTGTTTTCAAAGCTGACAATATCTTCTCAACCACATCTTGCAATTTTGCCTTCTGCTCAATTTTTAGAGTGAAGTTGTCAAAATTGGATAGTTTCATTATCTCGTCGTGCTTCTCCTTGTCTGTTAAGTTGGAAAGCAAAATGTCGTTCATGCGGTTGATGCGTTCAACGCAGAACTTGTAATTCAGTTTGTGCCTATAATACAAGAAATACCATGACGGGAATATCATCAAAAGCAAGATTATGAGCAACACGACAGACACCATCTTGTTGGTCTTGCTTCGTTGCATATAGCTGATATAAGAAGGCAACGAACTGTCAGCGCTCGCAAGACGGAAAAGTTTTGTGTACACATTGTTGCACTTTCTGTATACGTCCCAGCGATGTAGGGCAAGAGCGGCTACGGCGGCCTCGTTGCTCACGTCGAGCAATACAACTGTGTCCTTCGGGTTGATGTATTTATGACAACTGTCAGCAAAGCGCAGGGTCTCTTCGTATTTCCCCATTATATTTGAGAGGTATGCGGAGTCGGCAAATTGAGCTGCCTTGTTTTCTGCGTTGATGAAATTGGCAACAGAGAGCATTGCCAAAAGCAAGATTGTTCGAATCTTGCCCGATGGAAGTCTGAAGAAGATGCGTGAGCCTTTGCCGACGGTGCTTTCCGCGGCAATCATGCATGCCTTGAATATCGAACTCGTCTTCTTATATTTTTCTATTATTCCCTTGCAGTTTTTCAGCCCAAAGCCATGCCCACCTGTATAGGTGCGGTCGAAGACGTGCGACAGCGTTTCCTCTGTCATTCCGTTGCCTGTGTCGGAAACGGAAATTTCCACGTATGGCAGATTGCCATCTTTATTGTCGGTTACAGTTCTCGACTCTATTGTCACCGTTCCGTCTTTAGGTGTGAACTTTCTTGCATTGTCAGCTATGGTGTTGACCATGAACAAAGTAAGTGTGGGGTCAGCCTTTACCACGGCATCGGTAGGTTTCACAATGAGGCGGATGCCTCCGAGCGTAAAGCCCATTGCACTATGGCTCACCATGTCGAACACTTGTTGCAAGCGGAAACTCTCTATCCGCAAGTTCAGCTCGCCTTGGCGCATCTGAATCCACTTGGTGAGGATGGAATTATATTCAGTGATGCTGTCGGTAATTTCCTCTACATACCTTAACCTCTTTTCATTGTCTGCCTTTGTCTTGCCGTCTGTTTCGCTGTTGCCATTGTTGGTCTCAGACTGTCTTATGCGTTTTATCTCGTTTACCATTCTGTCAATCAAGGGCAGAATGCTGCAAACAAGTTGCACTTTGGCTCGTTGCTCAAGGTTGCGCTTGCGGTTTTGCGTTAGATGGAGGTTGGCCACGTCTATCGATTCCTTTATCTCGTCAAACTGCTCATGCCTAATCTCTATTTCGTGCTCATTATTGCTCTTCCATTTGCTTAGGGGCACAAGGAGCTTTGAAATGGAGAATGCCTCATCGCTATGCCGGCGCATGCGGGTAAAGACGACTAGCAAGACCACAACCAAGACGATCGTCAGTATTACGACAATTATCAGGAAGTTGAGCCCCTGCACGGCATCGTCTAGCTGTGTTGCCCTTGCCTCCAATTGCCTGTCTTGTCTCGTTTGTTCTTGCAAGTCAAGGTATATGTTGCGGTTAAGATCGCTATTGCGCTTGTCGTTGACAGCAGAGTACACGAGACACAAGTCCTCACGTATCGACGCTATGAGGTCAGGTGCCATTTCCACTTCCTTCGAGTCTTTCAGCGAGTGTTCCAGGCAGATAAGTGCCGAACTATTGTCGTTAATATTCCAGTAGCACTCGCCGAGCGTTCGCCATGCGCCTGCTGTCTGGTAAATGTCGCCATATTGCTTGAAGATGTTCAACGCACGTTGTGCAAGGTTGCCAGCTATGAGTGAATCTGGCATCATGTCTGTATTCACGGCAACTATTACAGGGAAATTGTCGTTGATTATCTCGCGCCTTGAGGACGAGTCTTGCAGATGCTCGCTAATCGACTGTAGAGCTTGCGCTTCCCAGTAGGGGTAATTATGTTGTATGGCAATCCTGTAGCATGCGGCAAGGTAGCCCATTTCCTTACGTGTTCTCAGTCGCTTGTCCTTATCCGTAAGAATGCCTCCGGCGCCAATGTTGTACCAATAGTTCAAAAGTTGTGCCGTGTCGCGTTGTATGTTCCCGTAAGGGTCAATGCTTTCCAACTGGCCGATAGATTGTTTGTCCAGACCGAGATAATAATAATATGCTGAGGCAACGATGTGATATTCCGACGAGGCATAAGACAGTCTTTGTTCCTCATGATTGTTGAGTACGAACTCCTCATCCTTAATGCGCGAGAGTTGTTTGTTGGCTTGCTCACTGTAAACGTAGAAGTCCTTGTTGTGCGACTGCTTTTGGCAAAGTTTCATTTGTTGAACGTTTGCTATCAGCAGCTCGATTTGATTGTCGGTAATTTGTCCAATCTTGTCGAGGTAAGATTTCGCCTGCTTATAGCGCATGGCAGCTATCTCCACAAAAGCTAAGTTGTTGAATGCCTCTGCGCGTCCTGCCGGATAGTTGTCGGACAGTTGCATGGCCTTGTTTGCGTAAGCGCGCACAGAGTCGAGGTCGCGATAGTGGAAGGCGTAAGCCCTCTCGTTGAGTTGGTCTACTAATTTTGTATTGCTTCTCGTGCAACTTGTGAGAAGCAATAGCAATGTGCATATTATGATAGTGAAATGTCTCAAATTCAACTTACCATTTCAGATAGCCGTGTTTCTCGTTGTACCAGAGCTGCAAGGCGTTGATGATGTTTTGCCAAAACACGTAGGCACAAGGCGCAATGACACAAACGGGATTCAAGAAATGCAGCAACAGCCAAATGCCAACGATGTTGTTTTTCTGTCCAAGGGCTTGTCCGCCCTCAATGCGTGCCTTGTAGCCCCATATGCCGGCAACGCTCTTTCCTATACTAAAGAGTATGAGGCAAATTATGAGCGGCAAGACAATCAAGAGGAACAACACCATGCCGGAAAGTGGTGTGTGCAAAATGGTCTGCATCGACAGTCCCATGACTATGCTCAGATTGAACGACCATATATAATAAGGTGCGTTTGGTATGCTCTTGATGAAAGCTGCGACCTTTGGAAGGTAACGTTGGGTTAGCAATCCAAGGACAAGGGGAAGAATCAATACTTTTATCACTTTGTCGAGAACCATGAAAAATGCCATTACGAATGACAAGTCTGCGGCCCGTTCTACCATTGGAAAGAACAGGGGAATGATGATTACGGTGAAACAGTTGGCAATTATAGTGTAGACTGTCATTGTGGCGATGCTTCCCCCTAATTTTTCGGTAACGACGGCAGCGGCAGCGGCTGTTGGACAAATGACAATGACAAATATCCCTTCCCAAACAATCTTGGCATCGGGTGAGTTGAGGTTCACAATTACGAGAACGATGAGAGCCGACAGTGTAGTGCGAACTGCTTGAAGCGCAAAATGCCATTTGCGCGGCTTAAAGTTGTGTAAGTCTATCTTGCAAAATGTGAAATAGAGTAGCACGAAAATCAATATAGGCATTAATGAAACCAACTTCGGACCAACGAAGTCACCTATTGGTTGCAAAAATGTTATCTCCGAAAACAGCAAATACACTATGCTGCCTATCGCAAGCGCGACAAGCAGTGTCCAGTCTTTCAAAAATGACAAAAGTTTTATGCGCATAAGTTTTATGAGCTTTTTTTGGAAAATAAGCTTTTGCAAAGTTAGGGATAATAATTGAAATATTGTCGCTAAGACCAAAAGAATTAGTAAATGCTTACTTTTACCGTCATGCAACTGTTGTAGTCGCATAACAGTAAAAATAAGCATTACGTTGCGGGAAGAACACGTGGTTATTCGTTGGCCACGTGGCTCCTTATCTTGGTAAGATAATCTTTCATCTTCGCCGAGTCCTTGTTGTCGATAATTTGCAAGAGCTCTTTCAGCTCCATGCGGATTTGCGACACCTGGTCATGGGTGTAGGGGTTGAAGAGAATCTCTTGGAGCAAGTAGTCATCCTCAGAAAGCACACCTTGTGCAATTTTCATGTGACGCTTGAATGTCGTGCCTGGCGCGTCTTGATGTTTCATCACGGCAGCGAACACAAACGTGGACACAAAAGGAATGCTTAGCGAATATGCCACGGTGCGGTCGTGCTCTTCAAAACTATACTCATAGATGTGCAATCCAAGTCTTTGGTAAAGATCCTTGAAGAAGATACGCCCCATGTAGTCACCTTCGTTTATTATTATGGCGTTTTCTTCTGACAATTGGTTGAGGTTGGCGAATGTTGGTCCGAACATCGGGTGAGTGGACACATAGCGATGCCCCGACTTCTCATAATAATCTTTCAGGCCAGTCTTGACAGACGAGATGTCTGAGATGATACAATCTTTTGGAAGATAAGGCATTATCTCGTCGAATGCCGAAAGGGTGAACTTCACTGTCACAGCATTTATGACCATCTCAGGCTCGAACGCCTTAACCTCTTCCATTGTCGTGAAACGTTGGCAGTTGTAGGTGAAACGCATACGCTTAGGGTCGCGCTCCATCACTGCTACCTCGTGATCAAAACTAAGGAGGTCAATAAAGAAAGAGCCCATTTTGCCGGCTCCAATTATCAATATTTTCATTGTGCCTTTGAGTGTTGACTATAATTTATTCGTTGACAACTTGCAATTGCTGGCGCACGCTCTCCTCGTGGATCAACTCAAATATTTTGCCGGCAAACTCCGGCGACATGCCGCACAAGGATGCCTGTGCACCACGCTTGTCGAGAATCTCTCCGTAGCGATTTGCCTGCAACACCGTCATGTTGTGCTCTTTCTTGAATGTGCCTATCTCCCTGCATACGCGGAAACGTTTTGCCAGAAGATCCATCAACGTGTTGTCAATCTCGTCAATCTGTGAGCGAAGCTGGCGTATGCCCTCGGTTGTTGTATGTTCATTCCGCACAATAAGCAAACTTAAAATGTAGTCGAGGATGTCGGGTGTCACTTGCTGCTTGGCGTCGCTCCATGCCTTGTCGGGATCGCAATGGCTTTCCACTATGAGACCGTCGAATCCAAGGTCCATTGCCTGCTGGCAAAGTGGAGCTATGAGATCGCGGCGTCCGCCGATATGGCTTGGGTCGCAGATTATGGGCAAGTTGGGTATGCGGCGATGCAGCTCGATAGGTATCTGCCACATCGGGAGATTGCGGTATATCTTCTTGTCATAGCTTGAGAAGCCGCGGTGTATGGCTCCAAGTCGCTTTATTCCTGCTTGGTTGATGCGTTGCATTGCGCCTATCCACAGTTCAAGGTCAGGATTGACAGGGTTCTTCACCAGCACGGCACCCTCGAAACCTTTCAGGCTGTCTGCAAGTTCTTGCATGGCAAAAGGATTGGCGCTGGTGCGTGCTCCTACCCACAGGACGTCGATGCCGTATTTGCGGGCCAACTCCACGTGTTCAGGGGTGGCTACCTCTGTGGCGGTGAGCATGCCTGTCTCTTTCTTCACTTCTTGCATCCAAGGAAGGGCTTTCTCTCCATTGCCCTCAAAACCACCCGGTTTTGTGCGAGGCTTCCATATTCCGGCGCGAAACATGTGGCATCCTTTGGCAGCCAGGTTGCGAGCCGTTGTCATCACTTGCTCTTCGGTCTCGGCTGAACATGGACCGGCAATTACTAATGGGCGATCTCCGCCATTGTCTGACGGTAAGTTGAGGGGTTCAAGTTCCAATTCCATAACGTATGTTTTTTTATAATTTTATGTCTGATATGTATAATGTCTTGTATTTATTATCCAAGCTCTGCTTCTTTTATCCTTTCGAGGGCTTCCTTTATTTTGTCATCTTTTGCGCAAAGGCTTATGCGAATGTAGCGCTTGCCGTTGTTGCCAAAGATGAAGCCTGGCGTGATGAATACTCTGGCCTTGTGGAGCACAGCCTCTGTAAGGTCTTCAACGTCAGCATAGTGGTCTGGTATTTTTCCCCACAGGAACATTCCTACCTGTTTTGGGTCAAACGTGCAGCCCAGCGTTTTCATTATCTCCTCGGCAATGATGCGACGGCGGCGATAGTTTTCGATGTTGTTTTCGCGATGCCACTCGCTGGAGTTAGTGTTGAAAGCCTCGGCTGCGGCGAGTTGTATACCGCGGAAAGAGCCGTTCTCAATGTTGCTCTGTATCTTGAACATCCATGATATGTAGTCTTTGTTGCCCACAATCATTGCCACTCGCCAACCCGGCATGTTGTGGCTTTTCGACATGGAGTTGAACTCAACGCAACACTCTTTGGCTCCTGGCACCTCCATGATGCTCATGGGGTGCTCGTTGAGGATAAGCGAGTATGGATTGTCGTTGACCACGAGAATGTCGTGCTCTTTGGCAAATGCCACGAGACGCTCAAAGGTTTCGCGACGCGCGTTGCCACCGGTAGGCATATTAGGATAGTTGGTCCACATCACCTTCACGCCTGTTAGATCCATCTTCTCCAACTGGTCAAAGTCGGGCTGCCAGCCATTGTCCTCGCGCAAGTCGTAGTTGATGATCTGCGTGCCAAACAACTTGTTTACCGCTGTATAGGTGGGGTAGCCTGGGTCTGGTATGAGCACCTTGTCACCGGGGTTGCAGAATGCCAACGTCACATACATGATGCCTTCCTTTGAGCCAATGATTGGCTGTACCTCGGTCTTGGCATCAAGTTCCACGCCATAGGTGCGCTGGTAGAATCCGGCCATGGCCGTGCGAAGTTCTGGCAGTCCGCTCGTTGGCTGATAGCCATGTGCGTTAGGTTCGTTGGCCACGTCGCAGAGCTTCTCGATGGTTTGCTTCGATGGAGGCATGTCTGGCGAGCCAATGGCGAGCGAGATGATGTTCTTACCCTCCGCATTGAGTTTTGCCACTTCCTTCAGCTTGCGGCTGAAGTAATATTCCTGAATGCTGTTTACTCTTGATGCAGGTTTCATATCTTATGCTTCTTTATATTCTCCAAGTATTTTTATTGATTTCACGAGTGGTGTTATGGCATCTATCGACTGTCGGTATCGTATGAGGTCCGTGAATGTCACGTCAACGTAGAACATGTATTCCCATTCGTGCCCGATGACGGGGAGCGACTGTATCTTCGTAAGGTTGATGTCGTAGAAACTGAGAATGGTGAGCACTTTGGATAAAGAACCTTCCGCATGTGGAAGCGTGAAGACCATGCTCGACTTGTTTACGTCGTTGAGTGGTCTCAGGTAGTCGGCCTTGCGTGGGTCGGTGGCAATGAGGAAACGTGTGAAGTTGTGCTTGTTGTCTTCGATGTGATTGTCGAGCACCTTCAAGCCATACATCTTCGCGGCATCTGCGTGGCAAATTGCAGCCCAGCCTTGACAATGGTTTTCTTGTATGTACTTGGCGCTTCCTGCCGTGTCTTCATCCTCGACCACTTTCAGTTCTTCGTGTTGGAAGAGGTAATCGCGACATTGCATGAGCGCGACGGGATGAGAGTGGACCTCGTGAATCGTGCTCCAATCGTCTTCCGGCAAGCAGCAGATGCAATGCGTGATGTGCAGCTTGTATTCACCGACAATGGTTGTGCCGCTGTCGCGCAGAAGTTCATAGTTGTGGAGCAATGAACCGGCTATGGTGTTCTCAATGGCCGACATGCAGACAACGGTAGGATCTTGGTTTACGCTGTCGAACACTTGTTCGAATGAGTCGCAGCAAATCAACTGTATTTGCTCATCCTTGAAGTATTCGTGTGCGGCTATGTCGTGAAACGACCCCAGCATGCCTTGTATCGCTATTCTCTTCATCTTGTTTTCTGTTCTTTGTCCTTTACTATACTCGTTTTTTGTTTTTCCTGTGTCTTAATAAAAATCCCGCTTCATTTTATTTATGAAGCGGGACTTTGAATGCAAACCTATATGAGGTTTAGTATTTCTTGTCTTAAGTTGAAATTACACGCAACTTCCCGCTTCACAAATGCTTGCAAAGTAGAAATAAAAGTAGGAATATGTTGCGTAAAACTTCATATGTTGTATTATTCTTGTTAAATCATCGGCAAAATTATAGTTTTTATTTAAAACTTGCAAGAAAAATGGCAAAAATATTATTCAAATGACTAAATTTGCATCAAATAAGTTACACGATCATGAGAAGACTCATTATTATATATACGTTTCTTGGTTATTCGTTTATGGCCTTGGCGCAATCAGACCACAACGTCCTGGGCGGTGGGGCACCTGTAAGGTTTGTGCCTGGCAGTGTCATCATGACGACGAATCCTGCCACAGGCATGTCGTTTCAATCCACGGGTTCTCCTTTTGCCAAACGTACGGCAAGCCTTGAACCGCAAGACGAGGCCGGCGAGAATGACATAAACGATAACTACACTAATAATGGCAACTCGGCAAAAAAGCAGGAAAAGAAAACTAAAGGCGAACTGCACGGTAGCGTTGGCCTGAGCGTGATTGCCGGTTTTGGCAAAGGTGCTCCCAAAGGAGCAGGGTTCGCCCAAAACATAAACCTCGACTACACCTTGCCTATTGGCAAGCGTGGTTGGTTGACAGTTGGTGGCTATTTGAACCATCTAAACTGGAGTGGGATAAACACTACTTCCGCCGGATTGTACGGGGAGTTAGGCTATCAGATAAACGAACATTGGGCAGCCTTCATATATGGTCAGAAGTCGTTGGCTAATACCGGTGTAAATGGTTATGGCTATCCTTATTATGGATATTATGCCGGTGGTTGCAATGGTTTCGGCTATCCAGGCTATAATCCTTATGCCGACCGCTTGGGTGCAGCGATAAGGTGGACGCCCAGCAAGAACTTCTCTCTTCAATTGTCGGTTGAGAAAGACTGGATGCCTAAACAAGGCAATGGTTATTACCGCAAGTACGACTATCAACGATAGGCGTGCTCCAAGGCTCAATCGCTGCCTAATCGGTGGCTATCTCGTTGTTCAAGCAGAATTCCTCGCCAAGTTTGAACCCCTCCTCGTATAGGCGTTCAAGCTTGGTTATGTCTTTTTCTATCCTGTGCACCTCCAAAGGTCTTTTAGGACGTATGACGGTGATTTGTCCTTTGCGCTCAAGGTCTTCCAACATTTGCAACTGCTCATTATAAGCCTCGATGCGATGGCTGAGCACGACACGAAGACGAGGGTAGTGGCGGTAGATGAACATAGGCTGCTTGCGGTCACGTCCCGATTCCCGATAGCCATAGTTGCGTGTTGTTATCACGATGTTGTGTTTGTGCCCGGTAGCTTGTGCCCGCTTTATGGGTATGGAGTCTACTATGCCTCCGTCGAGCATTGGCATGCCGTCGATCCATGTAATCTTGCTCACATATGGCAGTGAGCTTGAGGCTCTCGCCAAGTCGCAAGTACGCTGTCGGTCATGTGTCTCAGTGAGGTATTCGCTACGTCCTGTCTGGCAGTTTGTCGCCACAACCTCGAATCCGGCAGAATGTTTGAAGAACTCGTCGTAGTCGAAGGGTATCAGCTCGTTGGGAAAACGGTCGTAGAGTAGTTTTTGGTCGAATATGCACCCTTGTGTGACGAGATGCCGAAAGCCAATATAATTGTATTTGGCGAGGAAGTCGATATTTGAGAGGCGAGCACGTCGGGGTTGGCGTGAAACATAGCTCATGCCGTTGCAGGCACCTGCTGAGACTGCAACGATATAGTCGAAGTAGAGTCCGTGTTTCATGAAGGCATCAAGCACGCCACTGGTAAATACGCCACGCATGCCGCCGCCTTCAAGTACCAAACCCATGGAACGAGGGTCTATTAGCATATAAAAAGTGTTATTTTGTATGCAAAGTTAAGATTTTTCTGTCAAACTTTTGTAATTTTGCCTTGAAAAGAACTCAAAAACATTTTTACTATGTTCAGCAAAGAGACTTATGTAAATCGTAGGGCAGAGCTGAAAAAGCTCGTAGGTGATGGCGTTATTTTGCTTTTTGGCAACAATGGCTCTCCCGCTAATTTCCCTAACAACACTTATTACCCATTCCGTCAGGACTCATCGTTCTTGTACTTTTTTGGCCAACAACGCGATGGTCTCGTCGGCGTGATAGACGTTGACAACGATATAGAGACTCTCGTTGGCGATGACATCAGCATTGACGACATTGTTTGGTATGGCTCTGTGGATAGCGTCCACGACATGGCAGCGCAAGTTGGCATACACAACACTGCTCCTATGAAATCGCTTAAGACCATCTGCAACGATGCCATGCGTCTTCATCGCAAGATTCATTTCCTTCCACCTTATCGCGCGGACATCAAGATTCAGATATTCGACTTGCTTGGCATTCATCCCAATCAGCAGAAAGAAAGCGCGTCGATGCATCTCATCCAGGCTGTGGTGAAGTTGCGTTCTTCCAAGACACAAGAGGAAATCGAAGAGCTTGAGAGAGCTGCCGTCATAGGATACAAGATGCACACCACGGCAATGAAGATGTGCCGGCCTGGAGTGGTAGAGAAAGAAATCTCCGGTGCACTGGATGGCATTGCCAATAGCATGGGTTCAATGGTGAGCTTCCCAACTATCTTGTCTCAACATGGTGAGATACAACATGGCGCGCCTTCAATGAATAAACTGCAGGCTGGCAAGTTGATGTTATGCGACGCTGGTGCCGAGACCATGGATCATTATTGTTCCGACAACACTCGCACAACCCCTGTGAGCGGACACTTCGACCAAAGGCAACTTGAGATCTACTCCATCGTTGAGGCAGCTCACGATTATGCCCTCTCTGTGGCAAAGCCTGGCGTTAAGTGGTGGGACGTTCACTTTGGCGTATGCCGCCTCATGACAGACAGGCTCAAGGAGATAGGCTTGATGAAAGGTGACACAGAAGAGGCTATTGCCGCTGGTGCGCACGCCATGTTCATGGTTCACGGCTTAGGTCACATGATGGGTATGGACGTTCACGACATGGAGTCGCTCGACCAAATAAACGTAGGCTTCGACGATGAAGTGCGTCCTAACCTTGAGCAGTTTGGTACCAACTGCCTTCGCATGGGCCGACGTTTGCAAGAAGGATTCGTTGTGACCGATGAACCTGGAATCTATTTTATCCCAGCTCTCATCGACGACTGGAAGGCTTCTGGCCATTGCAAGGAGTTTATCAACTTCGACAAGCTTGAGACCTATAAAGACTTTGGTGGTATCCGCATCGAGGACGACATTCTTATAACCAAGGATGGTTGCAGATTTATTGGTAAGGACCTCATCCCTTATCATCCAAAAGATGTGGAGGAATTCCTTGCGGCAAACCGAGAGTAGAACTTGCAAAAATATTTGAGTGACACCTTGGTAAAGTCTTGATGCTCAATTGATTTGATAAAAATAAAAGCCTGCCTCGTTTTGAAAGCGAGGCAGGCTTTTTTCCTTTACGTTAGAATCGCATTGCCGTTACGTTGAGATGGCGATGCGATACTAACGTAACGGCGATGCGATACTAACGTAACGGCAATGCGATTCTAACGTAGAGGTAAATGCCCATTATTGGATGGCATTTTACCATTTTAAATATAGTACTCCGCGGCATCTACAAGTCCGGCGCGAAGGGCGAACTTAATGGCTTCGTGCAAGTTGTTGACCCCGAGCTTGCGGAAAATGTTTTTCCTGTGAGTGTTCACTGTGTGGAAACTTGAAAAGCGTTTTTGCGCTATTTCCTTTGTGGTCATCCCTAACGTTATATCCCGCAATATTTCCAACTCAGTCTTTGTAAGGTTTGGCAGGGGCTCTTTTTGTTGTGTTTCTTCTTTCGATGGTGTGGCAAGGAGCAACTCCGTGATCTGCTGGCAAATGTATCTTTTCCCTTGGGATGCAAAGTCGAGAGCCTCCCTAATCTCAGCCAGCGAACAGTCTTTCAGCACTATGCCACATTTTGGGCACGTGAGCACTATCTTGCGCAAGAAGTCTTGGCTCAGGTCTTCGCTGAAGAGAATCCATTGCGCCTTCGGATAGCGTTGGCTTATGATGCTAAGCTCCGCCGCGTCGTTGATGTCGAACAAGGTATAATCGAGGATTATTACCACATGGCTGTCGTCCTTCAATGCCTCGATGAGGCTTGTCTTGTCGGGCGTATGCTTGCCCTCACACTCAGGGCGTTGTGATACGATGTAGAGCAAGCCTGCACGCGTTATGTCTTGATTATCCGCAATATATATATTCATATCTTTGGATTTTATGTTGAAGGTGGCTCCCTGGATTACATTCTCCTGTATTTTTTTAGAACGACGCTTGGAAGTCGAACCTTATTCCCCATTTGCTTATGCCTGGATAGTTGTATGTCAGACGACGCACATACCCAATGCTGATAAACTTCAAAATGTTGTGTATTCCTGCCTCTACCTCCCAGTATGGCTTGTTGCTCATGACGTGAGAGCTGGTAGGGAAACGATAGATAAGGTCATCGTTGGAGTTCTTGTCTGGGTTGTTCTTGTCGGTCAGTGTTCCCCAGAATCCCTTCACGTCGACAAACTCTCTCCATTTCAACTTCCTGATTAAGGGAATGCGGTTGAGCAGCTTTCCGTTGAGGTCCCATTTCCAGCTCCAGAACACTTGACGGTCGTTTAGAAACTCCCAGTCGTGCACGAGCGACACGGTATTCTCCGTTTCGACATAGCTGAGGTTCACTGGTGGTTGGATGAGGAGGGGGAAAGGTACCTTGTTCCATTGCACTTGCCCCTTGACGTGGAAATCCATAAATCCCCACGAACCGAGCCACTGGCGTTGGTATATGCTCAATGACGTGATGTTGCTGTTGAAGTCGCCTCCAAGTATGCCCTTGAAACCTGTGGTGTGGGCAAGGTTGATGTCGGGCGAGTCGAGGTTAACCGGAAGTCGGGTGCGCTTCGTGTTCACGTAGGTGACACCCGGATTCCATGTAATGCCGACGGTGGCATCAGTAAGACGAATCTTCTTGATTTCCTCGCCAGTGTTTACCTTATAGAAGTGGAGCAGCCCCTCTGTCTGGTTGCTTTGGGTCTGTATGCGCGCGTTGTATCGCCATCCGGCTTCAGTCTCATAGTTGAACGTGAGACGTTGACGGTTGTATAGGTACATCTCTTTCTGCGAGGAAGAGCGAATGGTCATGAAGATATTGTCCTTGTTGTGGATAAGGTTGAGGTCGGAGGGCGACATCACGTCGCGTGCCGTCTCGAACGTGAGGTTGCGCTGAGGAAACTCAAATGGGCTCAGTTGCTTTTTGTTCAACGACCAAGTGAATTCATCACCATAATACCAACGGTGGCTCTTCGTTCCGTAGGCTGCGTAGCCACTCCAGAACAGGTGGGGATTGAGAGCGGCAAGTGTGCGGCCGGCCAAGCGCAAGCGCAAGCCGTCGACATAATTGGAACTGATGAACGTGTTGATAGGTCCTATGTCAAACTTGCTTTTCTTCTTTGGGTCTGAATTTGTCTCTACATAGTTCTCGACAAGCAACTGTACGCCCTTGATGATATATTTGAAACCTTTTGAATTTTCCATATTGGAGATAAACTGCGACATCGACGATTCGCTCTTTGTCAGCTCCACTTGGCGGTAGCTGTTCCAGAAAGCGTCGTTGCGGTTGTAGGCGTCGCTATAGTGTTTCACCTTGGCTTTGCCTTGGAAAATCTGTTTCGGCAATTCGTTGAACGAGTAACTTGTCAGTCGTGTGGTGCGCGAGACCAGCAAGTCTTGCAAGAGCTTGTTGGCATGAATCTCCGCCACCATGTCGTCTTGGGAGAGCACCCATTCCCCATTTTCAAGCTGTACGTATTCCTGCTGAATCTGCATGTCGTCGATCCAGTTCACGTCACTCTTCTTCGGCATGTAGAGATTGACCTTTCTCACGTGCAGAGTGGAGTCGGCAAGCACGTAAAGTTCTCCGCGGAAGCCAAAGTCTTGTTGGTTGGCAGGAATGAACTGAAGGTGATAGCACTTGTCCTTTTCCACATAAGTGGTGTCTTCTATATAAAAATGATAGAACGATATGGCATCTTTGCCAATTGGCGAGACGAAAGGATATTGCACAAGGCGAACATAATCGTCGTAAATGTCAACATCGGTAAACACCTCTTTCAGCATGGTGTTTAGTATTTCACCGGTAGAAAGCACCTCGCCTATACCGTTTGCCTGTTGACCCATTATGATATCCTTCTCCTTTTGTGGGTTCTTGCGATAAACGTGCTGCGTTACCGTTTCGTTGACCTGTATGGGAAGGATGCGCTTGCCGTTGAAAGGTGACACCTCTATTTGGTCGCGAAGATAAGAACGTTTCTTGAAGAAATTGCCCTCAAGCTGCTTATCGGTAATGTCGTTGAAGGCAAGCGTTATCTTTTGATACTTATCATACTGGTAATAAGGATGATTGCTCAAGTCGCTCTTCTTTTTGGCGGCTATCACCCTGCGCATGAGTTCCACCGCAGGGTTGTCCTTGCGGCGATAGCGTCCACGCTTCTGTTTTACCACCACTTCGGCAAGTGAGCGCGAGTCGTCCTTTAGAATAATCTTCCCTAAGTCGTCAGTGTTGGCTTCAACTTTTACCGTGGTGCTCTTAAATCCGACACTTGTCACCGTGATGGGCCATCCGGGGTGCTTTTCAATGGAGAACTTACCGTCAATGTCGCTCGAAACGGCTATGTGATGTCCACGATATGTTATACTTGCATATGGAATGGCATAACCATCCTTGTCTACAACTTGACCCGTGATTTTCTGTGCCATTGCACTTATGACGCAAATTAGTGACATCATCAGTACAATGACCAAACGTTTGTTGCTCATAATAAATAATTGTCCTGCTTTTACAATCTGTTCCCCAAATTCCTCTTGCTTATATGAGGAGATGGGTAACGGAATCCACATTTTGGGGACAAAGTTATATATTAATCATGAAAAAACTTACCAAAACTCTTTGAGAGAATTGAGTTTTATATTAATTTTGCAATATAAATGAAAAATAAGGGCTTTTATGCCCTAAAATCAGACACTTTTATTCTTGAAATGAACGATAAAGGCAACATATTAAATAAACGTCCACCTTTTATCCCGATGTTTATAGGCACGGGGGTTGGCAGCGGCTTTTGGCCATGGGGACCTGGTACAGCTGGTAGTGTTCTCGCTACTGTTGTGTGGGCAATTATTGGTCTTTGGCTCCCTTCCTTTACGTTGTCTGTTGTTACTTTGGCTCTCGTGATAGTGTTCACGATCCTTGGCACATGGGCGACAAAGCGTTTGCAACCATTCTGGGGTGAGGATCCTTCCCGGGTGGTGGTAGACGAGATGGTTGGGGTGTGGATACCACTCATCATAGTGAATCCTCAAGAATGGGGCTGGGCGTTTGCAGCCCTTGTGTTGTTCCGTTTCTTTGATATTGTGAAACCTTTGGGCATTAAAAAGCTGGATCGCATGAAAGGAGCCTTCTGGGTGATGGGTGACGATATATTGGGTGGCATTTATGCCCTGTTGGTTCTTGTCATGGCACAGCAGGTTGCCAAATTTGTGGTAGCCTGATGGGGAAGGTACGTCATGAGATGTGGATATTCACTAAGGCTGAAATAAGTTCCTTAGTGGCGAGCTCAGTAGATTTCGGCTTGGCTATCATCCTCACCTACACTGGTTTGTTGGCTTATGGTTATGCCAATCTTGTGGGTGTGGTGTCGGGTGGTGTGACCAATTACTTCATAAACGTCCGTTATGTTTTCAATAAAACCGGGCGAAAGGGTGGCCGTTTGGCCCTAAGGTATATGTGCGTTTGGACTGGCAGCCTGATACTCAACGGAGGTGTCACAAACCTTTTGACCTGGCTCGTGGGTGGAAAAAGCTACTTCATCATCGTGAAATGCATAGTGGCGATGTGTGTGGCTTTTTGTTTCAACTATCCGCTTCAGCGCGGATGGGTATTTCGGCAGAAAAATAATTAATATAACATATGTGGTATAGAGATTTCCTTCAGCAAGTGATTTATAAAATCATCAACCCCTTGATAAAGGGCATGATTAAGATTGGTATAACGCCTAACATCGTTACGACGGTTGGATTTATTGGCAACATCATAGCCGCGGCTTTTTTTATCGTGGCGTCGCAGCAAGCTGACTTGTGTAGCCAGACAACCATGGTCGGGTGGGGTGGATTCATCATCATTGCTTCGGGTCTTTTCGACATGATGGATGGCCGACTGGCACGTATGGGCAACATGAGCTCGTCGTTTGGAGCCATGTGGGACTCAACTCTTGACAGGTATAGCGAGTTGGTGTCGCTTTTCGGCATCGTTCTTGTGTTCCTTGAGAACGAAGAATGGTTCTGGATGGGAGTTGTCACTTTTGCCGCTATGGTAGGCAGTGTAATGGTGAGCTATGTGAGAGCTCGCGCCGAGGGACTTTGTATAGAGTGCAAGGTAGGCTTCATGCAGCGTCCCGAGCGTGTCGTAGTGACAGCATTGACGGCTATCCTTACTGGTGTCACTGGTTCGCTCTGGTGGCTTGCAGGAGGCATGATACTTATCGCCGTGCTTGCCAACATAACAGCATTCTGGCGCATAGCATATTGTTATGGTAAACTGAACGAGAGAGACAAGGCTAATAAGGCTGCCGAGGCAGAGTAACGCAAAGGATAGTTTCAATTATTTTAAGAAAAGAGGATGGATTGCTTGTTGATAGCCGTCTTGTTTGTCGTGCTCGTTGCCATCAAGCCTACGAGAAGGTTCACTCTCTATATGGCTCCGTGGTTCCTGTTCGGGTTTATATACAGTAGTTTCAACTTTTACCCGAACTATGAGTTTAATGACATTGACGTCCGTGATCTTTACGAGGCAGAGAGGAGCCTGTTTGGTATAACAACGGTAGCGGGGAGGGTGATACCAGGTGAATGGTTTGCCGTTCATCATTGCGCTGTTGCCGACTTCATGGCAGGATGTTTCTACCTGTGTTGGGTGCCTGTGCCTATCATTTTCACCATTTATCTTTATTTTTCAAACCATCAGCAATGGGCCACACGTTTCGCGTGGGCATTTCTGACAGTCAACCTCGTTGGGTTCATAGGCTACTATGTGCATCCTGCCGCTCCACCATGGTACGCTATGAACTATGGCTTCACTCCCGTGCTCCATACGCCTGGAAACGTGGCGGGCCTTGGACGTTTCGATGAGATCACGGGGCTAAGCATATTCCATAGCATATACGGCAAGAACGCCAATGTTTTTGCTGCCGTGCCGAGCTTGCATGCTTCCTATTTGCTCGTTACCACATTCTACTCGTTGATGAGCCATCGCCGTTGGTACACGTCATGCCTATTTGCGTTCATCTGCGTAGGCATATGGTTTACGGCGGTCTATACTGGTCATCATTATGTCATAGACGTGTTGCTTGGCATAGCAACGGCTATCGTGGGAACCATTGTGTTTGAGCTTATCTGGAGAAAAGTTTTGAGGCGTGAGAGTTGTTGTAAGACAACAAAATGATATCTCTGTATTCACTGAGGAAGGTTGCCTACGGTTTAACCTTTTTGGGCAGTGTTTAAAAAAATCAATTCACGTTCATCAGTTTTTCAACCCATTTATTTGTAACTTTGCATCTAAAAATAAGATAGGATAGAAAATAATATGAAAACAGTAATTAATTCTTACGACGAATTTGTCTTGTATTTGGGCAAATCGCTTGGTACCTCTGAGTGGTTGGAGGTGAACCAAGAGCGAATCAACTCTTTTGCTGACGCTACCCTTGACCACCAGTGGATTCACGTGGATGTGGAGCGCGCCAAAGTGGAAAGCCCATATAAGAGCACTATTGCCCATGGTTATTTGACGCTTTCGTTGTTGCCTCACTTGTGGAACCAGATAGTTGAGGTAAACAATTTGAAGATGATGGTCAACTATGGCATGGACAAAATGCGTTTTGGACAGCCTGTAATCACAGGTAGTCGCATACGCATGACTGCCAAACTTGCAAACATAGAGAACCTGCGCGGCATCTGCAAGGCATACATCGACTTTACAATTGAGATTGAAGGTCAGCGCAAGCCTGCATTGAAGGGCGAGGCACAGTTCCTTTACTATTTCGAATAAGCCGATTACTTGCACAGTTTGGGTGCTAAAGAAACGTATTGCCACTTAATCTTGGTTAAAAAAATATAAAAATATATTCCAAAAGCCGGATTGGTAATGATAAGGCGCTCAAAAACAGTAACTTTGCACCCGATTTAGCGAAGGCGCACGTATTGTGTGCCCGAATAATTCACATAAAGTCTAACTTTATTAATTTTACAAACATTATTTATTATTATGTCAGATTTAAACGACATCAAGAACGTTAAGCCATTGGACGACTTCAATTGGGAAGAGTTTGAGAATGGCTCAAGCTCCAGCGTGAGCAAAGAAGACCAGGCCAAGGCCTACGACACCACATTGAACAAGATTCAGGATCACGAGGTTGTTGAAGGTTCGGTCATCTCTATCGACAAGAAGGAAGTGGTTGTTAACATCGGCTACAAGAGCGATGGTATCATCCCTGCTTCTGAGTTCCGTTACAATGCAGATCTTAAGATCGGCGACAAGGTAGAAGTTTACGTTGAAGACCAGGAGGACAAGCATGGTCAGTTGGTTCTCTCTCACAAGAAGGCACGTCTTGCCAAGAGTTGGGAGGATATCAACAAGGCTATGGAGAACAACGAGGTTATCCAGGGTTACATCAAGTGCCGCACTAAGGGTGGTATGATTGTTGACGTGCTGGGTATCGAGGCATTCTTGCCTGGTTCACAGATTGATGTTCATCCAATACGCGACTACGATGTGTTCGTAGGCAAGACAATGGAGTTCAAGGTTGTGAAGATCAACCAAGAGTTCCGCAACGTTGTTGTTTCTCACAAGGCTCTCATCGAGGCCGAGTTGGAGGCACAGAAGAAAGAAATTATCTCTCACTTGGAGAAGGGTCAGGTGCTCGAGGGCACGGTCAAGAACATCACTTCTTATGGTGTGTTCGTAGACCTCGGTGGTGTAGACGGACTCGTTCACATCACGGATCTCTCTTGGGGTCGTGTAAGCGATCCTCACGAGGTTGTTGCTCTTGACCAGAAGATTAAGGTCGTTATCCTCGACTTCGATGAGGAGAAGAAGCGTATCGCCCTCGGTGTGAAGCAGCTCACTCCGCATCCATGGGATAGCCTCGACGAAAACCTTAAGGTGGGTGACCACGTTAATGGTAAGGTTGTGGTTATTGCCGACTACGGCGCATTCGTTGAGATTCAGCCAGGTGTTGAGGGTCTTATCCACGTTTCTGAGATGTCTTGGAGCCAGCACTTGCGTTCAGCTCAGGAGTTCCTTCACGTCGGTGATGAGGTTGAGGCAGTTATCCTCTCTCTCGACCGTCAGGAGCGTAAGATGTCTCTCGGCTTGAAGCAGCTCAAGGCTGATCCTTGGGAGAACATCGAGGTGAAATATCCTGTTGGTTCTGTTCACAAGGCAAAGGTTCGCAACTTCACAAACTTCGGTATCTTCACAGAGCTTGAGGAAGGTGTTGACGGTTTGATTCACATCTCTGACCTGTCTTGGACAAAGAAGGTTAAGCATCCTTCAGAGTTCACTTCAATCGCTGCCGACATTGATGTCGTAGTGTTGGAGATCGACAAGGAGAACCGTCGTTTGAGCCTTGGTCACAAGCAGCTTGAGGAGAATCCTTGGGATAAGTACGAGTCTCTTTATGAGCCGGGAACAGTTCATGAGGGCAAAATCACAGAGATGATGGATAAGGGCGCAGTTATCACTCTCGCTGAGGGTGGTGAGGGCTTCGCTACTCCTAAGCACTTGACAAAGGAAGATGGTTCACAGGCTAAGCTCGGTGAGGAGCTCTCATTCAAGGTGATTGAGTTCAACAAGGATTCTCACCGTATCATCCTCTCTCACAGCCGTACATTCGAGGAGGGTCACGATGAGCCACGTCAGCACCGTCACGCTAACACCAGCGCACGCAAACAGAACGACGCTCCTGTTATCAACAACGTGCAGGCTGGTACATCACTTGGTGATCTCGACGTACTCGCAAAGCTCAAGGCAGACATGGAGAAGAACAAGTAATTTGTTACTTGAATAACATTTACACAATATAGAGTAGGGGATGAGCTTTGAGCTTGTCCCCTATTTTGTTAAATGTAGTTGATTGGCTTTTATTCTCATGATATGAAGAAAACGGTTGGTATTTGCTTCTTAACGATGGTTGTTTCCATGATAATTGTCAGTTGTGGTGATAATCTACATGATGATCCTCGCTATGTGGTTGAAACATTCTCTAACGCATATTTCAACTGGCGTTTCAAAGAAGCCGAATCGTGTGTTACAGACGAGTCAAGGAAATGGCTTGTTTTCGCGGCTTCACAAGTTGACTCAGAAGACATAGACTCATTGCGTGCCATGGAATTTGCAGCGACAGCAGAAGTTGAAGACATTCAGGAACAAGATGACACAACAGCATTGGCTACTGTTAAGGTTGAAGGTTTTCTCGCATTGGACAGTATTGGAAAACACCCTAGAATAGAAGCGGAACGCACATTTCAAATACCCGTTTCATTCGATGGGAAGCAATGGAGGGTAAAGTTGAATCATTTGCCATAATGCCTTGAATTTTGTTTACTTTTTAATGAGAATCATTTGTTGGAAAGCGAAAAAAACCTTATCTTTGCATAAGTTTGGTGAAGTGCGTGCATAATGTAAAAACATGCTTGATGTTCCGCGCTTACTTTCCGATATTTTTGCTTTAAACAAAAGATTGTTTCATGAAACAGACAAAGATAGTTTGCTCAATCAGCGATCGTCGTTGTGACTCTGACTTTATTCGCGGTCTTTTTAATGCCGGCATGAATGTAGTCAGAATGAATACCGCACATGCCACACCCGATGGTATTCGAAAAATAATAAGTAACACTCGTGCGGTGTCTCCACATATTGGTATTCTCATAGATACTAAAGGGCCAGAAGTGAGAACCACTGACGTGGAAGAGCCAATTGAATACAAGACGGGTGAAGTAGTGAAAATCTTCGGACGCCCAGAGATTAACACAACCCATGACATCATAAATGTTTCTTTCCCTGATTTTGCGAAAGACGTTAAGATTGGTGATACTGTACTTTTCGATGATGGCGCCCTTGGTATGAAGGTTATAGGCATTGAGGGGCCTGCCGTTTATGTGGAAGTGCAAAATGATGGCGTGCTTGGTGCTCATAAGAGTGTCAACGTTCCAGGTGAGCACATTGACTTGCCTGCATTGACTGAAAAAGACAAGCGAAACATCAATCTTGCCATCGACGAGAATATTGATTTCATTGCCCATAGTTTCGTGAGGTCTGCAGACGACGTGCATGCCGTCCAGAAAATCCTTGACGAGCGCAATTCTGACATCAAGATAATTTCGAAGATTGAGAATCAGGAAGGTGTTGACAACATAGATGAGATAATCAATGCCAGTTATGGTATCATGGTAGCTCGTGGTGACCTGGGCATCGAGGTTCCTGTAGAGAAGATTCCTGGCATTCAGCGAATGATTATCCGCAAATGCGTTGAACGTCATAAGCCAGTGATTGTGGCTACCCAGATGTTGCACACCATGATCAACAACCCACGTCCTACTCGTGCAGAGGTGACAGACATAGCCAACGCCATTTATAGCAACACAGACGCGTTAATGCTAAGTGGTGAGACTGCGTCGGGCAAATATCCATTGGAGGCTGTCAAGACCATGGCTACCGTAGCGGAGCAGGCTGAGAACGATCGCAACAGTTTTGATCCTATATATAATGTGCCACTCAATGATCATTGCACTCAGCGAGAGTTTTTGTCACATTCAGCAATTGAATCTACGCGTATGTTGGGTATTGAGGGTATCATAACGGCATCAAAGTCGGGTTATACCGCACGTTGTCTTGCCTCATACCGTGGACCGAAGCCAATACTTGCCATTTGCTATAATGACAAGCTTCAGCGTTGGCTGAATCTCTCATATGGTGTCATAGCTGTAAGGCAAAAAGAGCAAGCTTCGACTGGAGAGATTTTCAATGCCGCTTTGCGTATGCTCAGACAGAAAGGCTACGTTACGAATAATGACAAGGTGGCTTATTTGTCGGGTGCGCTTGACTCTTTGGGCGATGGCACAACGCTGCTTGAGTTGATTAAGGTTGGCGACAAGATAAGTTAAGATAATTGACAAGGCGGTCGGTACGTTCGCCTTGACCACGAAAATACACAAGAAGTTGGTAGCTATTCTCCGTCTGGTAGAAATTGCCTTCAGAGGGTAGGATGTTGATAGAGCCATCAGCGTTTCTTGTGAGATATTGATAGTTATAATACCCTTGCTTTAGGGGAACGACAGCTTCATAGAGGCTGTCGTTTTCGTTCCAGGTCATCTGGAATTTATTGTCAAAGCAGCCTTGTGTGAATGAACCGTTTATGAAAACATCTCCAGGTTGCCTGTAAGTCTTGAGTGTGAAGTGAGTGAGGATGTATTCACTCCTTGTGTCGTTTTCAACATTGTCAGAGTTGCGTATGAAAAAGGCACCGTCAGCATCTTCGTCATACAAGTAGTTTGTCCTTGGCTCATCGGTAAAAATCCATGCATGGTAGGCGCTGCCATCCCATCTCACTCGTTCTATTCCCATAGTGGGATGTGTAGGGTCAAGGGTCTCGAATTTTCTGTACTCGTTGCCGCCATCGAAGATAAGTTTGCGATTATGATCCCAAATAATCGCGTCAGTCTTGATATATTGCGGTGTGGCATTCTTGACGGCGTTGTCCCATCTTCCATTTTGAAGGACGACTGTCTTTATTTGGGTTTTTGGAGATGTTACGCGGTTGGAACCGAAGTTCAGCTTAATGCTTATTTGTTGATGGCTTTTGTTTATGTCAATATCAGTGTTTGATGTTTGGGTCATCTCACTCTTCATGGTCTGTTCCGTTACCATGAAGCAGGCTTTCAATATTGGAGCATTGTCTTGGTCTTCGTCAATGACGGTGACAGTATAGTTGCCGCCTATTTTAGGGCGACATCTGTCGTTAGGTATTGTCAGTTTGTAATGAGTGTATTGTTTGTTTGTGTTGATTGATTGCTCATAGTCGTCGATAGTGTTTCCAGAGGCAAACCCATCTACGTAATCGCTTTCTAAAAGCTCTTGTGAAGGAGACCAGTCAGCCTCACAATGCTGGATAGTGTACGAATAGCGGTGATAGAGATGTGAGAGCTCATCGAAGGAGATATCTACTGTTTCATCCCCATTAAGTCCATCGAGTGTGATTATAGGAAGCGGATTCTGCCAATTGTCGTTGGCCACCACTTGCAGTGTTGCTATATTAGAAACAAAAATCTCATTACGCTGTGCCTTTAGTGAGACACAGTGTAATGAGATTATTAATAGGATGGTTAAAATAAATTTCAAGATTAACCCTCGATAGCAGCTACACCTGGAAGCACCTTGCCCTCGATAGCCTCGAGCATTGCGCCACCACCTGTAGAAACATAGCTGACTTTGTCGGCAAGGCCGAACTTATTGACAGCAGCAACAGAGTCGCCACCGCCTACAAGAGAGTAAGCGCCGTTCACCTGTGTAGCTTCAGCCACAGCCTTTGCGATCTCGCCAGTGCCGTGAGCGAAGTTCTCCAACTCAAAGACACCAACAGGGCCGTTCCACAGGATTGTCTTAGAAGACATGATGATATTGCGCCAGTTCTCGATGCTCTCTTCAGAAGCGTCCATGCCCTCCCACTCGTCAGGAATTTGGTCGATTGGGAATACCTTGCGTGGAGTGTCGTTGCAGAAGTCCTGACCGCAAAGCGTAGCTACAGACAATGAGAGGTTCACGCCCTTCTCCTTGGCAGCGTTGATGACGTTGATTGCCTCTGGCATGAGTTCGTCCTCATGGAGTGACTTACCAATCTTACCGCCCTGAGCCTTGATGAATGTGTAGCCCATGCCGCCGCCGATGATGAGGTTGTCAACCTTGTCGAGCAAATTCTTGATGACAGCCAACTTAGAGCTTACCTTAGAGCCGCCGATGATAGCAGTGAAAGGATGCTGTGCGTTCTTCAGAACGTTGTTGATAGCCGTCACCTCTTTCTCCATGAGATAGCCGAGCATCTTGCTGTCCTTCTCGAAATAATCAGCTATGACAGCCGTAGAAGCGTGTTTGCGGTGAGCAGTGCCGAATGCGTCGTTGACGTAAACGTCAGCATAAGAAGCGAGCGTCTTGGCGAAGTCTTTCTGACGGTCCTTCATCTCCTTCTTAGCGGCATCGAATTCGGGAGTGCCTTTCTCTACGCCAACAGGCTTGCCTTCCTCCTCGGGATAGAAGCGGAGGTTCTCAAGAAGCAGAGCCTCGCCACACTTAAGGGCAGCAGCCTCAGCCTCAGCCTTGCCACAATCGCCAGCGAACTTCACTTCAACACCCAAAGCCTTGCTTACGTTTGGAACAATCTGCTTAAGGCTCAACTTGGCGTTCACTTTGCCTTTTGGCTTGCCCATGTGGCTCATCATGATGAGAGCTCCACCATCTGCCAGAATCTTCTTCAAGGTAGGCAGGGCACCACGAATACGAGTGTCATCGGTCACGTTACCATTCTCATCCAATGGTACATTGAAATCTACGCGAACAATTGCCTTCTTGCCGGCAAAGTTAAATTCATCGATTGTCATTGTTACTAATTTTAATATTGTTATGTGAAATGTTCTTGTGCACAAAGTTACAAAAAAAGGGAAGAACAACTATAGAAATTAGAGTTTTTTATCCGTGTTTTTCAACCTTTTTGCCTCTTGTGTTTAAAGATGTCTTTTTTATAACCAGTGATTATGAATAATAGGGCAGCGTTAAGAGCTTTATTCTCTTTGGCTTATGTTGCTGTATTCGCCTTTCCTTTTGGGATTTTTTGGGAACCATCCTTTCTCCACGCGTTTTTTTTGCTCGAACAGTTCTCCGATGGACCACAACAAAGAGGCACCGACAACACCTATAAGAGCTGAAACGAATGTGTTTTCAATACATATCGACAATATTACACACGCAATGCCAGCCAAGAGGAACAACCACCATGGGCGAGTGCCAAAGTAATATTCTGCCTTAATGACGATAGGGTGGAATATGCCGATTATCAAAAAAGTACAAACGGCTATAGCAAAACCTGTGAAATACATCTTCTTATCTATTTAGCGATTTGTTTTTTTTCTTTAGTGGTGAATGCATTACTTTTGCAAATTTACAAAAATTAATTTGCACGAAATGCCGGATAAGAAAAAAAAACATTATCTTTGCCAAAAATATAACTAATAATCACATTTTTAACCACAATCAGTTATGGATGAGAATAAAGAATTGATAGCTCAATGTGAGTCAAAAGCCGAGCAATGGCTTGCGCCGGCTTTTGACGAGGAGACCCGCAAGTCGGTTCAGGCAATGCTTGACAATGACGACAAGACGGATCTTATCGAGTGTTTCTATAAAGACTTGGAATTTGGTACTGGCGGCTTGCGTGGCATCATGGGAGCTGGCTCCAACCGCATGAATGTGTATACCGTTGGCATGGCAACCCAAGGCTTCGCCAACTACTTGAAGAAGAACTTCAAAGACCGTGACGAAATATCTGTTGTTGTTTGTCACGATTGCCGCAATAACAGTAGGCTTTATGCCGAGACAGTGGCTAATATCTTCTCAGCCAATGGCATCAAGGCTTATTTGTTTGACGACCTTCGCCCGACACCTGAATGCTCATTTGCCATTCGCTATTTGAAGGCGCAGGGTGGCGTGAATATCACAGCCAGCCATAATCCACGTGAGTATAATGGTTACAAGGCTTATTGGGAAGATGGCGCACAAGTGCTTGCCCCACACGACAAGGGTATCATCGACGAGGTGAACAAGTGTGGCATAGCTGACGTGAAGTTTGAAGGAAACAAGGAACTCATCCAGATAGTGGGTGAGGACATTGACGAGCCATACCTTCGCGAGATTCGCACGATAAGCATTGACCCTGAGGTCATAAAGAAGCAGCACGACTTGAAGATCGTCTACACTCCACTTCACGGTGCCGGTCGTGTTATCATTCCACGCTCTTTGGCTTATTGGGGATTTGACAACGTGCATTGCGTGTTTGAGCAGATGATAAAGGATGGAGACTTCCCTACTGTGGATCGTCCTAATCCGGAGTTTGCGGAGGCTCTGACTCTTGGTCTGCGTGATGCAAAAAATATAGACGCTGATATACTCATGGCCTCTGACCCTGACGCAGACCGCGTTGGCATGGCATGCAAGAATGATAAAGGCGAGTGGGTGCTTATCAATGGCAACCAGACTTGCATGATATTCTTGTGGTATATCATCTCAAATCGCAAGGCAAAAGGCTTGCTTAAACCAACCGATTTTATCGTCAAGACAATTGTTACCACTGAACTCATCAAGAAGATAGCCGACAAACAAGGAGTGGAAATGCGCGATTGCTACACGGGATTCAAGTGGATAGCACGCGAGATAGCACTTTCTGAAGGCAAACAACAGTATATTGGTGGTGGTGAGGAAAGCTACGGTTTCCTTGCTGAGGATTTCGTGCGCGACAAGGATGCTGTGTCTGCATGCTCGCTTCTTGCTGAGATTTGCGCTTATGCCAAGGACCAAGGCAAGACGCTTTACGACATCTTGATGGATATTTACAAGGAGTATGGTTTCTCCAAGGAGTTCACCATCAATGTAGAACGTCCCGGAAAGGCCGGAGCAGAGGAGATACAGAAGATGATGGTCGATTTCCGTGCCAATCCTCCAAAGGATCTCGGTGGCTCTAAGGTCGTGTTGTGGAAAGACTATAAAACGTTGGAAGCCACGGATGACAAGGGCAATACAACAAAACTGGAGATGCCGGAGACAAGTAATGTGCTGCAGTGGTTCTGCGATGACGACACCAAGGTGAGCGTCCGTCCTTCTGGTACAGAACCTAAGATCAAATTCTATATCGAGGTTAAAGGCACTATGAGCGACTCGTCTGAGTATGAGGCTCTTGACAAGAAGGGTGTTGAGAAGATTGAGGCTATCAAGA
The DNA here is from genome assembly GCA_963599465.1 of Oscillospiraceae bacterium. Classification (GTDB taxonomy): domain Bacteria; phylum Bacteroidota; class Bacteroidia; order Bacteroidales; family Bacteroidaceae; genus Prevotella. The sequence continues at coordinate 29,214 of CAVBXD010000009.1, forward strand.
ACAGCTTGCATCTTTCTTAAAACATAGAATAAAAGGATAAACGCTGGGGTACCGTGGAAACGGTAGCCCCAGCATTTTTCTCTATTGTATACAGCATGAGTTCTTCATTTTGGGTAGGAGAACTTAACTATAAGGCAATAACGATTCATGGTGAAGCAAATAAGCTGGGGATTTATAGGATGTGGCGAGGTAACGGAAAAGAAATCCGGACCAGCGTTCAATGAAGTTGAAGGCTCTCATGTAGAGGCTGTGATGAGCCGTAATGAACAACGTGTCAAGGATTATGCCAAGCGCCATGGTATTCCCAAATGGTATACCGATGCCCAACAACTTGTTGATGACCCAAATGTCAACGCTGTATACATAGCTACACCTCCTTCCTCACATGCCACTTATGCCATTATGTGTATGCGTGCGGGGAAGCCTTGTTATGTCGAGAAACCGTTGGCAGCAACCTATGAGGATTGTATTCGTGTCAACCGCATAAGCGAACAGACCGGCGTGCCATGTTTTGTGGCGTATTACAGACGTTACTTGCCTTATTTCAACAAGGTTAGAGAACTTTTAGCTTCAGACGCTATTGGCAAGGTGTTGACTGTGCAATTGCAGTTTGCCGTGCCACCGCGTGACCTTGATTACAATGCATCATCTTTAAAACCGTGGAGGCTTCAGCCTGACATTTCCGGTGGAGGTTATTTCTATGATCTCGCACCTCATCAACTTGACATTCTTCAAGAACTTTTTGGCACTATAGTTAGGGCGCATGGTTATCCAACAAACCGGGAACACCTTTACCAGGCAGAAGACACCATTTCTGCTGCTTTCATATTCGACAGCGGAATATCTGGGAGTGCGTCATGGTGTTTTGTTGGACATGAAAGCTCTAAAGCCGATAGGATAACCGCCATTGGCGACAAGGGAATATTGTCGTTTAGTGTATATAACTACGATCCAATTCAACTGGTAAACAATTCGGGGACAAAGAGTTTTATAGTGCCTAATCCTCCATATGTACAATTGCCCATAATCACTTCAGTCATACATCATCTTCAAGGCCTTGATACTTGTACGGCCACATCGGTTAGTGCTACGCCAGTTAATTGGGTCATGGATCGTGTTCTTGGCAAGTTCTGAAACAAAATAGACGTTGAAAAAAACATTCAAAAGCTTATCCTGCAAGTCGTTATGCCGATTGATGCTATTATTGTCTCTTGTCATTATAACGGGTTGTAGCTCCTCACGATACATTCAAGAAAACGATTATCTCCTGCAAAAAGTGGAGATACATGCTGATGTCAAAGGCTTTGACGTCTCGTCTGTCGCGCCTTATATACGGCAGAAGGCAAATTCCAAGTGGTTTTCTCTCTTCAAGATACCACTTGCGACCTATTCCTTGTCTGGCAAGGACAGCACTAAGTGGATTAATCGTACGTTGAAAAACATGGGTGAGGCACCTGTGATTTTCGATAGCGTTCAGGCACGTCTTTCTGTAGCCGACCTTCGCAACACCCTAAAAAACATGGGATATATGCATGCTACGGTTGACTTGAAAACCAAGGTGAAAGGCAAAAAGATAATTGCGACATACTTGTTGCATCCAGGTAACCCTTTCTACATAAATAATGTAAGATATGACATTCAAGACCCCGAGGTCGCAACGGTTCTCTCCAATTATTTCTCGAATTTTTCAAAGAAGCACGCCAAATCGAAAGTCTTGACCAAAGGAACTCCTTTCACCGTAAACAAACTTGACGAGGAGCGTAAACTTATCACGGAAATATTGCTCGACTCTGGCTACTACAAGTTTCATAAGGATTTCATAAGATTTGACGCTGACACAGCCGTGAATAATACAGATGTCAACGTAACTCTTCATTTGCTGAAGTTCCGTGCCAACAATGATTCACCTGAAGTTTCACATCCAAGATACATTGTTGGTAAAATTAATTATTCCACAGACAATGGGAAGCTAAATCTTTCTCGTAATGTCCTCGATAATGCCACTCTGCTCAAGGAGGGAAAACACTATAGTTATTCAGACCTTGAGGAGACATATCGTAATTTTGGACGTTTGTCTGCCGTGAGATATACAAGCATACAGTTCCATGAGAATCAAGACACGAATAATCTTAATTGTGACATTCAGCTAAATACCAACAATCCATCTACCATATCCTTCCAGCCAGAAGGAACCAATACTGCTGGTGATTTAGGCGCGGCAATGTCGTTGACATATCAGAACCGCAATGTTTTCCATGGCTCAGAGCTTTTCAGTGCCGAAGTGAGAGGTGCTTTTGAAGCAATAACAGGTCTTGAGGGTTATAGGGATGAAAACTTCATGGAGTGGAGCGCTGAAACGAAATTACAATTTCCGCGTCTGCTCGTGCCTTTTGTATCTAAAAGTCTGCGACAACGTAGCACAGCTACTTCTGAACTTTCGTTGTCGTGGGATATGCAAAATCGCCCGGAATTTCATCGTCGCGTCTTCTCTACGGCATGGCGGTATCGTTGGTCGTCGCCAAACAACCATATGAACTATCGTATTGATATCCCTGACCTTAACTATGTTTATATGCCATGGATCAGTGAGACATTTAAGACAAACTATCTTGACAATGTAGACAACAGGAACGCAATCTTGCGTTATAATTATGAAGACCTTTTCATAATGAAATTAGGCTTTGGTCTGACCTACAATAATGGTGTAGACGCATTTCGTTTTAATATTGAGACGGCAGGAAACCTGCTTGATGCATTATCTAATAGTATGAAATTTCATACTAACAGCAGTGGTAGGCATACATTGTTTGGCATTGCGTATGCCCAGTATGCCAAGCTCGATTTCGACTATACGCGTCTTTTGACCTTTGATGAGCACAACAGTCTTGCACTTCATGCAGACTTTGGCATTGCCTATCCTTATGGCAATAGTGACATTCTTCCGTTTGAGAAAAGATATTTTTCCGGCGGAGCCAACAGTGTAAGAGGTTGGAGCGTGAGAGAATTAGGACCAGGGTCATTCAAAGGAAAAGACGGCCGCATCGATTTCATCAACCAGACAGGTGACATGAAGCTTGACTTGAATGCGGAATATCGCACATATCTTTTTTGGAAGTTCAATGGAGCGGTATTTGTAGACGCAGGAAATATATGGACACTGCGCAACTATCCCGATCAGCCTGGAGGACAATTTAAGTGGAACAGTTTTTTAAAACAGATAGCCGTTGCTTATGGTATCGGCCTGCGTCTTAACTTCAACTATTTCATTTTGCGTTTTGACATGGGAATGAAAGCTATAAATCCTGCTTATAGTGACAGCAATGAACATTATGCCATAGTTCATCCCGATTTTAGCAGAGATTTCACATTCCATTTTGCAGTAGGCTTACCTTTCTAAACGTTTTTCTTGGACATATTGACAATTTTTAATATCTTTGTCCCCAATTATAAGACATTATATGGCGGAAAGAATTAGGATAAAGGATATCGCATTAAAGGCCGGAGTATCTGTAGGCACCGTGGACAGGGTTTTACATAAAAGACCCAACGTATCAGAGAAGGTTAGGGAGAAAGTAGAGAAGGTTCTCAAAGAACAAAACTATGAGCCCAATATTTACGCTTCTGCATTAGCTTATAATAAGTCGTATCATTTTTGTGTGCTTATCCCAATCCATGACCAAGTGGCTTATTGGGAGGAGGTTGAGCAAGGTGTTAAGAAAGCGACAGAGGTAAGAAAAGATTTCAATATCTCTGTCAGTATGCACTATTATGAACGCTTCGACAGCGATAACTTTCTAAAGGAGGCAGAGTCGTGTTTTGATGGCAAACTCGATGGAATAGTAATTGTTCCCACAACTCTCGATGTGACTAAGATAATAACCGACAGGCTCCATTCTGAGGCCATTCCGTTTGTACTTCTCGACTCATATATGCCCGACTTGCGCCCGTTGGCATTCTTTGGTCAGGATTCTTTTGCAAGTGGATATTTTGCAGCTCGTATGCTCATGCTTCTTGCCAGTGGGGAGAAAGAGATAATGCTCATGAAAATTACCAAGGATGGAATCGTAGTGAGTAAGCAACAAGCTAACCGTGAGGTTGGTTTCCGGCATTACATGAAAGATCATTTCCCGTCGATTAATATAGTTCCATTGGAACTGCCTTTTTTTGGCACCAGACCGAAGAACGATGCCATATTCAATGAGTTCTTTAGCCTTCATCCAAATATCCATCATTGCATTACCCTTGGCTCAAAGGCTCATATATTGGGTGAGTACTTGTTGCGCTCTAACCGACGCGACATACAGGTAATGGGTTACGATATGGTGAAGAAAAATGCTGACTGCCTAAGTAAGGGAAGTATTTCTTTCCTCATCGCCCAACATGCGTATCAACAAGGATATTCGTGTATTGACGCTCTGTTTAAGGCCGTGGTGTTAAAAACGTCAGTTCCGGCAATCAATTACATGCCGATTGAGCTTTTAACCCCCGAAAATGTCAAATTCTATCGTAGGATGCAATTATGAACAAAGGCTTTCTCGCGCTCTCGCCCCTTATTGTCTTTATAGTGCTTTACCTTGTACTCAGTATTGTGGCAGGGGATTTCAGCAGTGTGCCATTGACGGTGATATTCCTTATGTCGAGCGTTTATGCTGTGGCAACATCCACCAAATTCTCCTTAAAAGAGCGTATAGATATTTATGGGCATGGTGCGTCAACGCCTAATCTGCTCCTGATGTTGTGGATATATGTCCTTGCGGGAGCTTTTTCACAATCGGCAAAAGCAATGGGAGCAATAGACACCACCGTAAACTTTGCCCTTGAAATTCTTCCGCCCAGCATGATTCTTCCAGGGCTTTTTGTTACGGCATGCTTCATATCCATATCTATTGGCACAAGCGTTGGTACAGTGGTTACGTTAGTGCCTATCGCAGCAGGCATCGCAACACAGACGAATAGCAATGTCGCATTGTTGACGGCGGTTATAGTGGGTGGGGCGTATTTCGGTGATAATCTGTCATTTATCTCCGACACGACGGTCGTTGCCACTCAAACACAAGGCGTGAAGATGAGGGACAAGTTCAAGGTTAATTTTCTTATCGTTGTCCCAGCCGTTGTCGTCGTGCTTGCCGTGTATGCTTTTATTGGTTTTGGCATGCAAGCACCGGCACATGTTGGGCAAGCGGATTTATGGAAGATGATACCTTATCTTGCCGTTCTAGTTACGGCAGTATGCGGTCTTAATGTCATGGCGGTACTTGTTGTAGGCATCGCACTTTGTGGCATTATAGGCTTGTTTGCAGGCGCATATAGCTTTTATGGCTGGCTTAATGCTTTAGGAAGTGGAATAGTTGGCATGGGTGAACTCATTATCATTGCCATGATGGCTGGTGGCATGCTTGAGATTATAAAGGTTAATGGCGGTATAGACTATATCATAGAAAAACTGTCTGGTAGAATTAACGGAAAGCGTGGCGCGGAGTTTTCCATTGCGACTTTGGTGAGTCTTGTGAATCTTTGCACCGCCAACAATACAGTAGCCATCCTTACCGTTGGAAACATTGCCAAACAAATAAGCGAAAAGTTCGGCATTGACCCCCGCAAGACGGCAAGTATACTTGATACGTTCTCATGTGTCATTCAGGGAATAATACCATATGGAGTACAAATCCTGTTGGCTGCTGGACTTGCTCATGTTGAGCCTGTGGACATAATACCATATTTATATTATCCTTTTGCCATTGGTATAGCGGCGATATTGTCGATATTGTTGCGCTATCCTAAGCGGTATTCTTAATTTGTGTTTGCCAAATGCAGGACATGGATGTCATCACACGCAATTTTTTCAGACTGTTGCGCTCAGGCGCATGGAATGAGGATGAGGCTCTCGAACCAATGTCACATTTTAAGTGGAATAGGCTTGGGCAGATGGTCTATGCCCAACGTGTGGGGGCTATTGTAAAAGCAGGTCTGAAACGTATTGGCGAGGAGGCTTGGGTTAATATTCCCGAGGATTTTCTTGCGGATATAAATGAAGGTATAGCATCTACTAAATCAAATATTCAACTAAGCAATACATTCTTGAATGTCAGGTTCGACCATATCAAGGAACGTGAGATTCATGCAATAGATACAAACGTGGCTTCGCTTGACGTGTTGAAGATAATAGTAGAGACTGTTTCTACTATGCTCAATCAAGGTATCATGATAAGAGGCATGCTCGAGTTAGGACGTTATCTTCGTTTGCAGGGCGATCATGTGGATTTCGTAAAGCTCGACACTTGGCTTTCAAAACTCCATCTTGTTCGCATGGCGCAACTGCAAGGCAGTATGCTTGTTGCAGTTTTCAAATTTGAAACAGATGAGTTGCCTTTTGTTCACCATTTAGAGCCGTCTGCCTACAATCTTGTCTTGCGTTCGGTTAACCATACTGCAAGCGATACTGCTGAAGAGTGGCATTTCCGTCAGAGCCGAACTGGGTTTGTGACAAATAACTCTCAGCTACTTCGTCGCAACCTTCGTCGCAGCCTTCGCTATTTGCCTTATGCTCCGATAGAGACAGTTAGCAATTATATCAATAATTTTGCGCGCTCATTGCAGGAAATAGAAGAGTAGTGGCTGAAATGTCATTTCTTTTTTTTACTTTTGCACTCATATTACAATAATAACATGAGCAAGACCATATACAGCAGGTTTGATAAGAAAGCCATAACAGATTTACCTGTGGTGACTTTTCCAGGCAAAGTCATTACCATTATCACTGCCGGTGAAGCCGAGAAAGCTGTCGATTGTCTTCTTAATAGCGATATAATTGGTGTTGATACTGAGACGAAGCCTTCTTTTCATAAAGGCGAGCAAAACAAGGTAGCCTTGCTTCAAGTGTCCAACCGTGATATTTGTTTCCTCTTTCGCTTGAACCTCACAGGTATAACACCAGCTATAAAACGCTTGCTTGAGGATAAAAATGTAAAGAAAATTGGCCTTTCATGGCACGATGATATAAGGGGCTTGGAAGCAAGAAGCCAGTTTAAACCAGGGAAGTTCATTGACTTGCAGGATATTGTTGGCGAAATAGGCATTAAAGACCTTAGTCTTCAAAAGATATTTGCGAATATCTTTCATCAGAAAATATCCAAACGTCAACGGCTTACCAATTGGGAGGCACCTGTCTTGTCAGATAAGCAAAAGGCATATGCCGCTATTGATGCGTGGAGTTGCATCTTGATTTATGAGGAAATATTGCGTCTGAAAAAAACTGGGGAATATGAGCTTGTCATGGTTCCGGAACCAGAGCCATCTCAGGTTGTCAATGTTGCGAAAAGTAAGAAACAGTAAGGGGAAAATCTAATATATTATTATAATGTATAAGAATATTTATCTAAAACGAGGCAAGGACGAGTCACTTAAGCGATTTCATCCATGGATCTTTTCTGGTGCCATACAACGTATCGACGAAGGTATAGAGGAAGGTGATGTCGTAAGGGTCTTGAATTCAAATGGAGATTTCATTGCCGTTGGACATTATCAAAAAGGAACCATAACGGTTCGAGTGCTTTCTTTTGATGATATTCTTATTGACGAGGATTATTGGGGAAAGAGCATTCTGTCAGCCTTGAATATGCGCATAATGATTGGCATTGCTGATAATACCAATAATAACACTTACAGGCTTGTACACGGTGAAGGCGACTACATGCCCGGACTTATCATTGATTGTTATGGTAAGACGGCAGTCATCCAAGCGCATAGTGTAGGTATGCATTATGGCAGAAATGCCATAAGTCAAGCTTTGCTCAAGGTAATGGGAAACAGAATAGAAAACGTTTTCTATAAGAGCGAGACAACTCTACCATTAAAAAAGGATTTGCATCAAGAGGATGGCTTTATTGTGGGGCATACTGATGACAATGTGGCTGTGGAGAATGGCCTGAAATTCCATATCGATTGGTTGAAGGGGCAAAAGACAGGGTTCTTTATCGACCAGCGTGAGAACCGTTCGCTGTTGGAGCACTATGCGAAAGGAAAGAGTGTGCTAAACATGTTCTGTTATACAGGTGGATTCTCTGTTTATGCCATGAGAGGTGGGGCAAAATTGGTTCACTCTGTCGACAGTAGCGCAAAGGCCATTGAACTGACAAAACTAAATGTAGGCATGAACTTTCCCGGTGATAACAGGCACGAGGCTATATGTGCTGATGCTTTCGATTATCTTAATAGCCATGACGACAGTTACGACCTTATAGTTCTTGATCCACCAGCTTTTGCAAAGCATAGGTCTTCCCTGCACAATGCACTGAAAGGGTATATAAGACTTAATGTCAAGGGTTTGGAGAAAATTAAGCATCAAGGAATACTGTTTACTTTCAGTTGCTCACAAGTGGTGACCAAGGAAAACTTCCGCACCGCGATATTCACCGCGGCAGCGCAGGCTCACCGAAAGGTTAGGATACTTCATCAGCTTCACCAACCTGCCGACCATCCCATTAACATATACCATCCCGAGGGTGAATATCTCAAGGGATTGGTCGTGTACGTGGAATAAAGCGAAAAACTAAGAATGTAGCATAAAGAGATAAGGAGAAGATGAATTAAAGAATCTTCTCCAATTCTTCAATGCCTTTCAACGTGCAGTATCCACGAATGTAAAGCATTGTAACATTCTTGAACACTTGTTGCACGCCGTATTTCTCCAACAAACCACTGCTTATGGCATTTTCCATTGCCGTGTTGCAGAACTCCATTATCAAATCGAAGTTTACGTTCTTTCTGAAATAGCCATTTTTTACGCCACCCTGAAAGAAAGACAATACTCTGTCATGGTTTTTTAGCTTAATGCTATTCATCCATTCTACCACAACTGGATACTTTTTCAGGTCCATGACAAATAAGGTGGACACCTTTGTTGTCTGCTGCATTTGGTAGCGATAATATTCCACAATTTTGCCTATCTCCGTTAATTTCGGAGACTTTTCAATGACATTTTTTAGATAAAGGCTTTCATTCTCTTTCATGTTTTTCATGCAATGAAGGAGTAAAGTCTCCTTGTTGTTGAAAAACTCATATAGTGTGCGTTTGGATATGCCCAGTTCTTTAGACACATCGTCCATTTTCACCGCTTTAATGCCTTTTGCCAGAAACATGTCTGTTGCAACCTCGATAATTTTCAAGCTGACGAAGGTCTTATGATCTATTGAATTGTCACATTTATTGGTCATAATTGTATAATTTGCATGCAAAATTACAAAAAAAGAAAAAACTATTTTCTTTTTTCCGGTTTTTTTGTAATTTTGCCATGAATTACATTAGATAATTAACAAGATCGTTATGGTAAAAATTACCAAAGAAGCTGCTTTAGCTTATCATGAGAACGGTAGACCCGGAAAAATAGAGGTTAAACCTACTAAGTCTTACCGTACACAAACAGACCTCAGCCTTGCTTATTCGCCAGGAGTAGCATTTCCATGCTTGGAGATTCAGGAGAAACCGAATGATGTATACAAGTATACAGACAAAGGAAACCTTGTAGCTGTAATCTCCAATGGTACAGCGGTATTGGGACTTGGTGATATCGGTGCAATGAGTGGAAAGCCCGTCATGGAAGGCAAAGGGCTTCTGTTTAAGATTTACGGTGGAGTAGATGTATTCGATATAGAGATAGACGAGAAAGACCCAGAGAAGTTCTGTGAGGTCGTAGAGAAAATAGCTCCGACATTTGGCGGCATAAACCTTGAAGACATCAAGGCTCCTGAGTGTTTCTATATTGAGAACAGGCTTAAGAAGACTCTCGATATTCCCGTGATGCACGACGACCAGCATGGTACGGCAATAATATCTGCCGCTGGTCTTATCAATGCTTTGGAGGTCGCTGGCAAGAAGATTGAAGATGCCAAGATTGTTGTCAACGGCGCAGGTGCCGCTGCTATCAGTTGCACAAAACTTTATTGTTCTCTTGGTGCAAGGCACGAGAATATTGTCATGCTCGACTCCCGAGGTGTTATCTATAAAGGTCGAGATCACGTGAACGAGCAAAAGATGGAATTTGCTACCGATCGTACCGACATCAAGACCCTTGAGGACGCAGTGAAAGATGCAGACGTGTTTGTTGGTCTTTCCAAGGGAAATGTTCTCAGTCAAGACATGGTGCGCTCAATGGCAGAGAAGCCTATAGTGTTCGCCCTTGCTAATCCTGTGCCAGAGATTTCTTACGAGGACGCTACAGCGGCTCGTCCAGACATACTGATGTCTACGGGTAGGTCTGACTATCCTAATCAGATAAATAATGTCATAGGTTTCCCCTATATTTTCCGTGGTGCGCTTGACGTTCATGCCAAGGCTATCAACGAAGAGATGAAACTTGCCGCTGTGAGGGCAATAGCAGAATTGGCAAAGTTGCCTGTTCCAGAGATTGTTAATCAGGTTTATCATGTAAACGATTTGCAGTTCGGACCTAAATATTTTATTCCGAAGCCTGTTGACCCACGCCTTATCACCGAGGTGTCTGCCGCTGTCGCCAAAGCTGCCATTGAGAGCGGTGTGGCAAGGAAGACCATAACCGATTGGGATGAGTATAAAAATCGCTTGAGGCAGATGCTTGGTCAGGAAACGAAGTTTACACGAACGCTCCATGCCACAGCCGCCTTGCATCCTCAGCGTGTTGTCTTTGCTGAAGGTGGTCACCAAACCATGATGAAGGCTGCCGTAGCCGCTCTTCAAGAGGGTATCTGTCATCCAATCCTCCTTGGCAACCCAGACCGTCTCAACAGAATGGCTAAACGTTTGAAGCTTGACCTCACTGGCGTAGAGATTATAGACATGCGTGCCGATAAGGAGCAAGGGCGCAGGGCAACCTATGCCAAGCACTTGGCTGAAAAGCGCGCGCGCCAAGGTGTTACATTCGAGGAAGCATACGACAAGATGTACGAACGCAACTACTTTGGAATGTCCATGGTGGAGCAGGGCGATGCCGACGCTTTCATCACCGGCCTTTACACCAAGTATAGCAATACCATTAAGGTGGCAAAGGAAGTTGTGGGTGTGAGAAAAGATTATAGCACATTTGCTACCATGCATATCCTCAACTCAAAGAGAGGAACTATTTATCTTGCTGACACGCTTATCAACCGCCATCCGAACCAAGACGTACTCTACGATGTAGCTAGACTTTCAGCCAACACGGTGAAGTTCTTCAACCAAGATCCAGTCATTGCCATGGTTAGCTATTCTAATTTCGGCACCGACGAGGTTGGCTCACCTGTTGCAGTTCATCAGGCAGTGGAGAAGTTGCAGAACAATTTCCCCAACATGCTTGTTGACGGTGAGATGCAAGTTAACTTTGCCCTTAACCGCGAGTTGCGTGACGACAAATATCCTTTCACACGACTGAAAGGTAAGGATGTCAACACTATCGTGTTCGCTAACATGAATGCAGCTAATAGCAGCTACAAGCTTATACAGGCTTTGGATCCTGACTGTGAGGTTGTTGGACCTGTGCAGATGGGACTTAACAAGCCAATTCATTTTACCGACTTTGAGGCAAGCGTCAGCGATGTGGTAAATGTCACGGCAGTGGCAGTCATTGATGCCTACGTATATAAGTTGAAAGCGAATAAGTAATTACTTTTCCCCTATACGACAGTTAACTGCCATACTGATTATTCTTAACAGTATGGAGTTAACTGTTTTTTTTGTCTTTTTTCTTTTTATCATTTCTTCCATGAATCTATTATTGGCAATTGTCATAAATATCCTTTCTTATGGTGCTATTCCAAACGACACTACCGTGAACAATGCAAACGCCATCAACACGGCTATTATACGTTGTGTCGAGAAAGGCGGTGGAGTGGTGGAGGTGCCGGCTGGAACTTTTACCACGGGAACAGTGTTTTTGCGCTCTGGTGTAACATTGAAGTTGGACAAGGCAGCCGTCTTGCTTGGAACAAACAATTTGTCCGACTATTCTTCGCTGGTAACCGATATTGACCTTTCTCGTTACGAGAGTGGACAGGGAACGGACAATTATAATAATGCAACCGACGTTCAGTGGTCCAAGGCCATGATTTTCGGTGTGGGGTGTGTTGATGCTGGCATAGAAGGTGAAGGATGTATAGATGGAGGAGATGTTCGTAACCCGCTTGGCGAGGAGCATATGCGTGGCCCGCATACAATCCTTCTTGTAGATTGTAAGAAAATGGTCATGCGTGACTTCACAGTCAGACGATCAGGCAACTATGCTTTCTTGGCTTATTGCCTTGATAAGTCGAGTTTCCGAAATCTCACAGTGAAAGGAGGGTGGGACGGCATACACATACGTGGCGGTCACAACTTGATGATTAAAGGATGCAAACTCCACACTGGCGATGATGCCATAGCAGGTGGATATTGGGAAAAGATGAAGATTACCCATTGCATACTAAACTCCTCGTGTAATGGCATACGTATGATAATGCCGTCCGTTGACTTGGAGATAGCCGATTGTGACATCTTTGGCCCAGGACAGTTCGAGCATATCACATCACATCGCACACGTTCTGAGCATGCTATCAACTTAGAGCCAGGAGCATGGGGAAAGGCTGCGGGGGGCATGGACCGCATATGCATCAGGCGCAACAATATAAGGGCCACGTTGTCACCACTTTGCGTAACCCTTAGCGATGACAACACTTGTGGTACCATAATCGTGGAAGACATGATGGCTCGCGATATAACTAGAATGGCTTTGTCGGTGAAGAGTTGGGGACAAGCACCTACCGACAAAGTTGTAGTAAAAAACTGCGACTTTGAGTTTGACGGCATCGATGACCCTTCACTTCCCGCTTGGTTTGATGGTAAGCCTACGAGCAAATGGCCTGTATTTCCATGTTGGGGAATGTTTTTCCGCAACATAAGACGTGTGGATGCTCATAACGTTAAGTTACGTGTAAAAGGCAGCGAATACCGCAAGGCATTTATGTGCCAAAATGTTGATAAGCAAAATATTGCGACGGGTGTTTGCGTAGAAGAATCAAAGTAAAGGCATAATGTTGACTTTATAATGAAGGATCAACAATGCTTACGTCTTCTCTTGAGCAAGTATACTGCGGTAAAAAGAAGGCATAAGCCCACTGTCCATGATATGACGGCACTTGCCACATAGCCTAACCTTTGTGAGAATCCTGCCACAAGGAAAGTGAGACAAGAAACTGTGGCGACGGTGAGCGCATAGGGTAACTGTGACGACACATGGTGTACATGCTTGCATTCGGCTCCAGCGCTTGCCATGATTGTTGTGTCGCTTATTGGAGAAATATGGTCACCACAAACGGCACCAGCCATGCATGCTGATATGGATATTATGCGGAGTGGCGCAGAAGCCGGGAAAACGGCAATACAGATAGGTATCAATATGCCGAACGTTCCCCACGACGTGCCTGTAGCGAATGCTAAGAAAGCTGCAACGATGAAAATTATGGCAGGCAGAAGTTGCTGCAGCCCTGACGCACTGCTCGCTACGATATCCGATACATACTCCACTGCTCCAAGTGAATCGGTCATGCTTTTCAACGTCCAAGCCAGTGTGAGGATGAGTATTGCTGGCACCATGGCCTCGAAACCTTTAATGAGGCAGCTCATTGCATCATGAAATGGTAAAGTCTTGCGAGATACGAACATGATAACTGTGAGGACAAATGAGAAGAGCGAACCAATGACAAGTCCAACAGAGGCATTGCTTTCAGCAAAAGCATTAATAAAATCCATGTGGTTCTTGTTGGCTGTCTCAAAAAATCCTCCCGAATAGAGCATGCCTGTCATGCAGAAGATAATGAGCGTTATGATTGGTAACACGAGGTCCAAAACCGAACCGCCACGAACATCGCGCTCGTCATTGACTTTTGCCCCTACGCCATGTTCCACAACTTGAAGTTTTGTGTCACTCACCTCGTCAAGTTTTCCACCATTGGTACGCTCATACCATTCCTGCAGCCTTGCATCATACTTGCTCATGGCTTTGAAATCGAAGTCAAGTAATACTATGGCAAACATGAATATGATGGTGAATATAGCATAGAAGTTGAAGGGTATGGCTTTGCAGAAAAGTGCAAGTCCATTTTCTCCTCCCGACACGAAGCCTGATACAGCGGCTGCCCAGCTTGAGATAGGGGAGACAATACACACCGGAGCGGCGGTAGAGTCAATAAGATAAGCCAATTTCTCTTTTGTTACGCCATTGCGAACCGCGATGGGGCGCATTACGGAACCCACTGTGAGACAATTGAAATAGTCGTCTATGAATATAAGTATGCCTAATAATATAGTGGCTATCTGTACGCCCATTTTCGTTTTGACATGTTGCGATGCCCACCTTCCAAAGGCAGCAGAGCCTCCTGCCTTGTTCATTAGCGATACAATGGCACCGAGAATGACAAGAAAGACGAGGATGCCGACGTTCCAAGGATCAGATAGACAGCTTATCATGCCATAAGACTTTGTGTCTGATCCTGAACCTATGGTATGGCTGGTGAGGTGAATGAGGAAACCGTCGAAACCGCTGCCCACCGATATGCAATATTGTGCTGCTCCAAGGATGATACCGATGAAGAGTGAAGAGTAGACCTCTTTTGTCTTTAATGCCAAGGTGATGGCCACGACAGGTGGAAGAAGTGACCATGCCGTGCCAATCATGTTATAGTCCATTATGCTTTTCCTTATTTGTGGATATGTTGACAAAGGTAAGGCTTTTTTCTCAGTTTAACAACAATGGTCAGTAAAATGAGACAAAGAACACCAACCGCGACAAGTGTTTGGAATGCCCTCAGGCCTTCCGTTGAAAAAAAACAGAAGTTTTTTAGGGGAGGGAATTGCGATTTCATAGAGAAGCCATCGTGATTTTAGTTTAAAAAAAGTTGCCTAAAAAAAGGAAAATGATAAATAAATATTGTATCTTTGCAAAATAATACAATTAGTTCGTTAACATTTAAAGCAATGAGACAGTTGATTCTCTACATAATTTTTATGTTGACCCTGGTTTTGGGAAACCAGGGAGAGATGTTGGCTGCCTCACATTCAACACCTGTCTCGAAAGACAGATTAGAGGAGGTTGAACACAAGCAGGACAAGTCTGAAGCTCAAATCAATGATGCGTCTACTATTGCTTATATGTTTTGCGGCAATCGCCCGCAGCGTTTGTCTCCTTCTGGCAACATGTATGCCAATTCATCAGTAAGTAGATTGTCTGATAATAAAATACAACTATTATCATATTTCTTATCAGCCATGTCAAGTGGTTGCGAGTTGTCTCGTGACGAGTCTGCTCCAATCCACTTTGATGTCGCCAGCAAGTATTATGTCATTTGCTTGCGGCATCTGCTTTGTTAGCTGTCTCTTGTTTTTTAAAAAAAGTTTTAATGTTCAAGCAAAATACGCAACTGTGTTTTGCAAAGAATCTTATGTATCAATTAAAAAAAGAGATTAGCAAAATATGGCAAAGATTAACCATTTCGTAATGGGTGCCGAAGTTATGGCACTCAACACTATAGAAGTAAAAAAAGGCTTTTTAGGCTTTGGCACGAAGCTCGTTTACAAGCCAACAAACAGTGATGTACAGATTAAAGAAAATGAGTATTCGGCTGAAGATGGGAAAAAACTCGAGACTATTCTCACCGCTAAGCCAGAGAATCTCGACGATGCAATTCGCAAGTATCCAGTATCTGTGAAGGAACTGGGGAATGCCAGACTGGAGGCGTGCATCTCAAGCGACCGTCAATTTGCGGCTGCGATGCTGCTCAGCTTCCAGGGCTTGTCATACAAGCCTGTTACAGGATTGTGCGTTTATGAGGGCAAGGCTGCCGAGTCGTTCGCAAATCTATTCAAGCTTTAACCATTAAATATACTCTACCTCCAAGCATTTTGTGACAAAAAGCTTGGAGGTTTTATTTTACAGTTATGTGCCAGCATCCTTGTTTTACCTCATATTTTATGAGGCAGCGATTTCTTTCCCTCATGTCTCGCATAACTTCCGCAAGAACCCATTTAAGCGTGTCGTTCCTGACCTCACGCCTATGCTCCCCAGGAGCTTCTACCGTCTTATAACGATTGTATGCCACGTCGAAAGTGGTGCCAAATAGATGGCAACTATTAGTCTTGGCGTTGGCATTCTTCTTTTGCAATTTAGCAACGTCAGCCTTGGTACGCAATACGCTAGTCACTATAATCTTGTGAAGTGGAATGTGCTTGACATGAAGCGAGTCGAAGAAGTTGCGACCGATGTCCTGAAGAAGTACTGCAGCACGTGGAACCAAGAAAGGTGAACTGTCGCGAAGGCGGTCAACATGAAAATATGGATTGGCTCCAACATAAACTAATGAAGACAAATGTTTTGACGCGTCGGCACTGTCGGCAACGGGTTTTACGCCCCATTTTTCGGCAGCTAAGAGTTGAACATCGTTTTGGTCGGGGAAAGAAGCTTCAAAACCAGGCACACTGTATATCCTGCTTTTTATTTCTTTGCCATCTTTGTCAGTGAAGATGGTGCACATGTCTTTCTTGTTAATGGGTATTGGCAAAGCCGCTTTTTTCTCCCTACTGTTGACAACAAGTGTGTCTTCAATATGTTCCTTTTTCACGGATGTTCTTCCTCCTGTAGCCAAACTTGGAAAGATAAGTCTGACGATAGCCAATAACACTATGGCAGCGAAGAAATATAGTGTGAATTTTTGTTTTGTAATCTTCATTATTCTATTAGTCTCATGACATGAAGTTGCAAAAGTAATGAATTATTACAACATTATGCCATGATATTTCTAAAAATGATCATTTGACATCATTTGTCAAACATATTGCAGCAAAATGCTCCATACGGCTATTATGTGGCATACACTTCCTAACAACACGAAGAAGTGGAATATCGTGTGTGTGTATTTGCGCTTGTGCTGTATGTAAAACAATGCACCAGTAATATAAGCTACACCTTCCGCCACAATCCATGACACGGCACTTATCGAAACACAGTCTATCAATGGTTTAAAGGCAACAAGTACGCAAAGGCCCATACCCACGTAGGCAAAGGTCTCTATGTTGCTATGGCCTTTTAGATGGCGAAAGGAGATTATCGTGCCCACAATAGCGCATAGCCATACAAAAAGGAATAACGCCCATCCCCATACGCCTTGGTCGCGGAGTGCCACGAGGGTTATGGGAGAATAAGAACCTGCAATATGCCAATAAATTGCAGCGTGGTCCCACTTGCGCAGTCGTTCTTTCCATAATGAATGGGCAGACAGGGCATGATACACGGTTGAAGCCACATAGCTGGAAAGCATGCCGAAGAGGTAGAGTATAACCCCGGCAGTTGCCCATCCGTTATGATAACGAAAACACCATAAGAGGAATATTATGCCCACAACAACGCCAAGTAAGATACCGGCGGCATGACTCCAAGAGTTCCATAACTCTTCCTTGTGCGAGAAAAATATCTTTCTTTTCATGCCTTTACTAATAAACGAATTACAGTTTTGTCGTAAACGTATAACAATCTGGGAATGATTTTGCCAACATCATAGGCTCTTTTCTGAATATTCCGAAAAGGGCACTCCCGCTTCCCGACATTTGCGCATAAGATGCACCCATGTCGTAGAGCTTGTCCTTGATGTTGGAAAGTTCTCTGTGGGCCTTGAACACAGGTTGTTCGAAGTCGTTGCATAGGTCGTTTTTCCACGTGTCTATTGGCTGTCTTACCACGTCGCGGCAGCATTTCGCCGGTTTGTGGCAAACAATTTCCTTGTAGGCTTGAGCTGTAGACACGGCGATATTTGGCTTAACTATCGCTATGTAATAACCATCGAGATTGCCTTGAGGCTCATCGGCAGGCTCAAGAATTTCTCCTCTACCTGTGGCAAAAGCTGGAGCAGCCTCAATGAAGAACGCACAGTCGGAGCCCAATTTGGCTGCATAGCGTTCCATCTCAGCTATTCCGATATTTAGTCGAAAACGTTCGTCGAGCAACCTTATCATGTAAGCCCCGTCCGAAGAGCCACCGCCGAGCCCAGCCTGCATGGGTATGCGTTTTACGAGATGAGCGTGTATCCGAGGCAATTCGTAATCGGCGGCGAGTAAAGAATAGGCTTTCACTACGAGGTTATTCTGCTCGTCACAATCAACGGCATTGCCCGTCACCTTTAAGTCACAGTCAACATCCGATGGAAACTCATCCGACATGAGTTTTATTTCAAGTGCATCGGTCAAATTGACGGGGTAAAACACTGTTTCTATACCGTGATAGCCATCATGACGTTCAGCCACGATGTTTAATCCAAGATTGATTTTAGCGCAAGGGAATGTAATCATTGTCTTATGAGTTTTATATTTGCAAATATAAATCAATTTATTGAATTGGCTATGTTTTGTTACGATAATTTTGTAAATTTGTGCCGAAATTTAAAGAATACATGACAGAACCCAGTAAGAATACACGGCGCAAGGCATCTTCTCCGATAGACTCGACCTATGGCCACCTTCAGCCACAAGCACTTGATATAGAAAAGGTTGTACTTGGTGCGTTGATGATAGACAAGGACGCTTTTTCTATTGTGTCAGAGACCTTAGTACCTGATACATTCTACGAGCCCCGACATCAAAAAATATTCGCTGCCATTCGCAATCTCAATGTCGAAGAGAACCCGGTGGACATTCTCACCGTGACCAACGAACTTGAGAAAGAAGGCAATCTTGAGAGTATTGGCGGCCCTACCTACGTGGTGGACCTCGCTTCCCATGTTGGTTCAGCTGCCAACATACAGTACCATGCCAAGATTCTCCAGCAGAAATACATGGCACGGCAACTCATATCTTTTGCCAGCAAGATAGAAACATCTGCCTTTGACCCTATGGTCGACACTGATGAGCTTATGCAAGAGGCAGAGGGTTCTCTATTTGAGATTTCACAAAAAAACATGCGGCAGGACTACACTCAGATTGACCCTGTGGTGCGTCAAGCCGTGGATATTATACAAAAGGCTTCGTCAAACAGCACTGGTCTGACAGGTTTGCCAACAGGTTTTACCAAACTCGACGACATGACCTCAGGATGGCAAAAGAGTGACCTCGTCATCATAGCCGGTCGTCCGGCCATGGGTAAGACCTCTTTCGCATTGTCAATAGCCAAGAATATTGCTGTTGACTATCGTGAGCCTGTGGCATTCTTCTCGCTTGAGATGAACAACGTCCAGCTTGTAGATCGTCTTATAAGTAATGTATGCGAAATTGAGGGTAAGAAGATCATGAACGGCCAGTTGAGCCGTGATGAATGGGACAGGTTCGACAAGCGTCTGTCAAAGCTCACGGGTGTTCCATTATATATAGACGACACGCCAGGTATGTCAATCTTTGAGCTTCGAACCAAGGCCCGCCGTCTTGTGCGTGAGAAAAACGTGAAGCTGATAATGATAGACTACCTCCAACTTATGAATGCCAGTGGTGCCCGTTTTGGCAATCGTCAGGAAGAAGTGTCTACCATCTCACGATCTCTCAAAGGACTCGCTAAAGAACTTGACATACCCGTAATAGCCCTCTCCCAGCTTAACCGTACAGTGGAAAACCGTGAGGGATTGGAAGGTAAGCGTCCTCAGTTGAGTGACTTGCGAGAGTCGGGAGCCATTGAGCAGGATGCCGATATGGTGCTTTTCGTTCACCGCCCTGAGTATTATCACCTTTATCAAGACGAAAAAGGCAATGACTTGCGAGGAAAGGCACAAATCATCATAGCAAAGCACCGTAAAGGTGCCACGGGTGACGTGCTGCTCTCTTTCCAAGGGCAGTATACGCGCTTTTCCAATCCGGAAGACACAATGCTTACGCCGTTGGCCGACAACTTTGGAGGTGAGATAATAGGTTCTCGACTGGGCAACGATGATGATCCGCTTGGTGGTGAAATTAATACTCCGTTCTGATAGATTGTCACGAAACATTGCAAAAAAATAATAGATTATTTGTTTATATCATGACAAATGTTTACCTTTGCAACCGTTAAAGAAAAAAACATAAAAAGAAATGACTGCACTTATCGCCATTATTAGCATTATTCTAAGCATTCGACTGAGCGTAACGGTTGGAAGTGAATTGGCGTGTGTGCAAGCTTGACAAAATATACGGTAGCAAGGCCTTTCCACTTCCATAGGTGGAAAGGCCTTTTTTGCTTTTAAAAAAACGATAGAAACATTAAATTACATATTACGTTAATCACAACTTAATTATGAGTGAGAGACTTTATATTTTTGATACAACACTTCGTGATGGCGAACAAGTGCCAGGGTGCCAGTTAAACACCATTGAGAAGATCCAGGTGGCTAAGCAGCTTGAACTTCTTGGCGTTGATGTCATCGAGGCTGGCTTCCCAATTTCCTCGCCAGGCGATTTCAACTCAGTGGTCGAAATAAGTAAGGCGGTGACATGGCCAACGATTTGCGCTTTGACGCGTGCCGTGGAGAAAGACATCGATTGTGCTGCGGAGGCGTTGAAGTTTGCCAAGCACAAGAGAATACATACAGGATTAGGTACGAGCGATTATCATATTAAGTACAAGTTCAACAGCAACCGGGAGGATATTATTGAACGTGCGGTGCGTTCTGTGGCTTATGCCAAGAAATATGTTGAGGACGTGGAGTTCTATGCTGAGGATGCTGGCCGCACCGACAACGAATATCTTGCCAGGGTAGTGGAAGCCGTTATCAAGGCTGGTGCCACGGTGGTAAACATTCCAGATACAACCGGCTATTGCCTGCCAAGTGAGTACGGCGCAAAAATAAAGTATCTCAAGGAGCATGTTGACAACATAGACAAGGCAATAATATCAACTCACTGTCACAACGACTTGGGCATGGCCACGGCCAACACCCTTGAAGGTGTATTAAACGGAGCCCGTCAGGTTGAAGTAACCATCAATGGCATTGGCGAACGTGCGGGCAACACCTCGCTGGAGGAGATAGCCATGATTCTCAAATGCCACACGAATGTTGGAATAAACACCAACATCAATACCCGAAAGATTTATCCTGTATCGCGCATGGTGTCTTCGTTGATGAATATGCCCGTACAACCCAACAAGGCAATAGTAGGTCGCAACGCCTTCGCCCATTCTTCTGGCATTCATCAGGATGGCGTGCTTAAAAACGTTCAGACCTACGAGATTATCGATCCAAAGGATATAGGTTTGGAAAACAATGAGATCGTGCTAACCGCGCGTTCGGGTCGTGCCGCTCTCAAATACAGGTTGGAAGCCAACGGTGTTGACATCAAGGATCAAAATCGTTTGGACAAGATCTATGAAGAATTCCTTAAACTTGCTGACCGTAAGAAGGAAATCACCGACGATGACGTGTTGATGCTTGCCGGATCCGATAAGGCTGACTCCCATTCGGTTAAACTCGACTATTTGCAAGTGACAGCAGGAAAGGGTGTCCGCAATGTGGCAAGCGTTGGTCTTGACATCGCAGGCGAGAAATTTGAGGAAAGCGCTACTGGCAATGGCCCTGTAGATGCGGCAATCAAGGCTCTAAAGCGAATTATCCATAGGCAAATGACATTGAAAGAGTTCACGATCCAAGCCATCACGCAAGGTTCAGATGATGTAGGTAAGGTTCATATGCAGGTAGAGTATGACGGTCATGTCTACTATGGCTTTGGTGCTAACACCGATATCGTGACTGCTTCTGTTGAGGCATATCTCGACTGTATCAATAAGTTTCGCAAATAAAAAGGCATTAGATTCAGCAAAAATATTATGAATACACTTTTTGACAAGATTTGGGACAGTCATGTTGTTCAGATCGTCAAGGACGGTCCCACCCAACTTTACATAGACCGTCTCTATGGCCACGAGGTAACAACCCCACAGGCTTTTGACGGACTTCGCCAGCGTGGTTTGAATGTGTTCCGTCCTAAGCAGAACATATTCATGCCCGACCATAATACTCAAACCCATGACCAAGACAAGCCTATCGCTGATCCTGTGGGTAAGAAGCAAATTGACACTCTCGACAGGAACTGTGAGGAGTTTGGCCTGACAGAGTTTAAGTATAACACTAAGGATAATGGTATTATCCATGTTGTAGGTCCTGAAAAAGCACTCTCGCTTCCTGGCATGACGATAGTTTGTGGCGACAGTCATACGTCAACCCATGGTGCCGTTGGAGCCGTTGCTTTCGGTATCGGTACTTCAGAAGTAGAAATGGTGCTCGCGTCACAATGCATACTCCAGCAGAAACCAAAGTCGATGCGCATAAGTGTGAACGGCAAGTTGAAGCCAGGCGTAACCGCTAAAGACGTGGCTCTCTATCTCATGAGCAAGCTCACAACGTCTGGCGCAACGGGCTATTTTGTAGAATATGCCGGCGACGTGGTGCGCGACATGACCATGGATGGCCGTCTTACCCTTTGCAACCTTTCAATAGAAATGGGTGCTCGTGGTGGCTTCGTGGCTCCAGATGAGAAAACTTTTGAATTTATCAAAGGGCGTGAATATGCGCCTAAGGGTGCTGATTGGGACAAGGCCGTGGCCTATTGGCAGACATTGAAGAGTGGTGATGATGCCGTTTTCGACAAAGAACTGGTTTTCGATGCCGATGACATTGAGCCTCGAATCACATATGGTACCAATCCCGGCATGGGCATTGCAATCAATGGCTCAATTCCTACTCTTGACGAGATTCCAGAGGCAGAGCGACCTGGTTTTGAAAAGAGCTTGAAATACATGGGCTTCAAGCCTGGAGAGAAGTTGCTTGGTCATCCAATAGATTACGTTTTCCTTGGTGCTTGTACCAATGGACGCATTGAGGATTTCCGTGCATTTACCGAAATTGTAAAAGGAAAGCACAAGGCTGAGAATGTTGTGGCTTGGCTCGTGCCAGGTTCCCATCTCGTGGCAAAGCAGATTGAGGAGGAAGGTCTTGACAAGATACTCGAAGAGGCAGGTTTCGCTATCCGCCAACCTGGTTGCTCGGCTTGCCTTGCCATGAATGACGACAAGGTGCCTGCTGGCAAGTATAGCGTCTCAACAAGCAACCGTAATTTTGAGGGACGACAAGGACCTGGAAGCCGTACTATTCTCGCAAGCCCACTTGTGGCAGCGGCCGCGGCGTTAACAGGTAAAATTACAGACCCCAGAACTCTATAATCATGAAGCAGAAATTTAATATCATCACTTCAACGTGTGTGCCACTTCCTTTGGAAAACGTTGATACAGACCAGATAATACCGGCACGTTACCTCAAACTGACCCAAAAAGACGGTTTTGGCCCATATCTTTTCCGCGATTGGCGTTTCAATGCTGATGGCACTGAGAAGAAAGACTTTGTGCTCAACAATCCCGATTTCAAGGATGCCGTCATCTTGGTAGCTGGCAAGAACTTTGGCTCAGGCTCTTCGCGTGAGCATGCGGCTTGGGCTATTGCAGGCTATGGCTTTCGTGTGGTCATCAGTTCTTTCTTCGCTGATATCCACAAGAATAATGAGCTCAACAACTTCGTGCTACCAGTAGTGGTGTCGGAAGATTTTCTTAGTGAGTTGTTTACTTGTATCAATAATGATCACAAGACCCAGGTTAAGGTTGACTTGCCTAACCAGACTGTGACCAACCTCGCGACTGGCCGCAATGAGCATTTTGAGATTAACGGTTACAAGAAACATTGTTTGGAGAATGGTCTCGATGATGTAGACTTCCTCGTGCAAAACCGTGACAAGGTGGAAGCGTGGGAAGAAAATAACAAACGATAATGAAAAATCAAGAACGCGAAATAGAGATAATGGACTCTACTCTTCGCGATGGTGAGCAAACCAATGGCGTGAGCTTCTTGCCCCATGAGAAGCTCATGATAGCTCGCTACCTCTTGTCTGACGTTGGAGTTGACCGCATAGAGGTGGCTTCCGCGAGGGTGTCGGATGGCGAGAAAGAGGCTGTCCGCATGATATGCAACTATGCACGGCAGCACGAAATGCTCGATAGGGTAGAAGTGTTGGGATTCGTTGATGGCGTGAAATCTGTCGACTGGATTACTGAATGTGGATGCAAGACGGTAAACCTCTTGGCAAAAGGTTCTCTGAGACATTGTCAGTACCAACTCAAAAAGACCCTTGAAGAACATGTAAGCGACATAAAGTCGGTTATCGCTTATGCCCATTCTAAAGGAATGACGGTAAACCTCTATCTTGAAGATTGGTCGCAGGGCATGAGAGACAGTCGCGATTATGTTTGGGGTATGATGGATTCATTGAAAGATGAAGGCATAGTAAGATTTCTTCTGCCTGACACGCTTGGAATCCTGAACCCATTGAACACCTACGAGTATGTAAAGGCAATGACCGACAAATACCCTGACCAGAAGTTTGAGTTTCATGCCCACAATGACTACGACATGGCAGTGGGCAACTCTCTTATGGCTGTTGAGGCAGGTTGCACCGGATTGCATGTCACGGTAAATGGTCTCGGAGAGCGTTGCGGCAATGCGCCATTGAGCAGTATTCACGTCATGTTGAAAGACCAGATGCATGTCAAGGAGCATATCGACGAGTCTACACTTATGGAAATAAGCAATGTTGTAGCTGGCTATAGCGGCATTTCCTATTCACCCAACACGCCTGTGATAGGTGAGAACGTGTTTACTCAGGTTGCTGGTGTCCATGCGGATGGTGACAACAAGGCACAACTTTACAGCAACACTTTGGTGCCGGAACGCTTTGGCAGACATCGTGAATTTGCCTTGGGCAAGAACTCTGGCAATGCAAATATAGTGAGAAACCTTGAGGACATAGGCTTAGAGCTTACCAAGGAGCAAACAAAGGCAGTTACTCAGCGCATTACGGAACTGGGTGACAGAAAACAGCTCGTAACTCAAGACGACTTGCCATATATTGTCAGCGACGTGCTGAAGCACACCTCGCCAGAGCAAAGGGTGAAACTTGTGAGCTACATGGTTTCAACAAGTTATGGCCTGAAACCTATAGCAAGCCTCAAGGTCAGCATTAATGGCAAGGATTATGAAGCCGATTCGACAGGTGATGGTCAGTATGATGCCTTTGTAAGGGCATTGCGTAAGATTTACAAGGAAAAGCTCAACCGCACGTTCCCACTGTTGCAAAACTATGCCGTGACCATTCCTCCTGGTGGCCGCACTGATGCTCTCGTACAGACTGTAATCACATGGACAGACGGAGAAAAACAATGGCGCACACGCGGACTTGACGCCGACCAGACAGAAGCTGCCATACAAGCCACTATTAAAATGCTGAATATGGTAGAAGAAACTTCCGCAGTATCATAGCAAATACAAGAAACAAATTAAAATATAAACCAATGAATTTGAAAATTGCAGTTCTTCCAGGCGATGGTATTGGCCCGGAGATTATGCCAGAGGCCATTAAGGTTCTGGATGTCGTGGCGAAGAAGTTTGGCCATAAGTTCACTTACACAGAGGGTCTCTGTGGAGCGCATGCGATTGATGCTTGTGGCGACCCATTTCCCGATGACACGTTCAAGATTTGCATGGATGCAGATGCAGTTTTGTTCGCTGCTGTTGGCGACCCTCGTTTCGACAATAATCCCACATTGAAAGTTCGCCCGGAGACAGGATTGCTCGCAATGCGCAAGAAGCTTGGACTTTTTGCTAATGTTCGCCCCGTGGCAACATTTGACTGCTTGTTGCATAAGAGTCCATTGAAAGAGAACCTTATCAAGGGTGCCGATTTTGTTGTCATACGTGAGTTGACCGGTGGAATGTATTTCGGTGAGAAATATCAGGACAATGAGAAGGCTTACGACACAGACATATATTACCGTCCTGAGATTGAGCGCATACTGAAGGTGGCGTTCCAGTTTGCGATGCAACGTAACAAGCATCTGACCGTTGTAGACAAGGCAAACGTACTTGCAAGTTCACGTCTTTGGAGGCAGATTGCCAAGGAGATGGAGCCTCAGTATCCCGAGGTGACAGTAGATTATATGTTTATCGACAATGCCTCAATGCGTGTCTTGACTGAGCCACGCTTCTTTGATGTTATTGTTACAGAGAACACCTTTGGCGACATCCTTACGGATGAAACATCTGCAATTACTGGTTCCATGGGCTTGCAGCCATCTGCATCGCTTGGCGAGCACACACCACTCTTCGAGCCTGTGCATGGCTCATGGCCACAAGCTGCCGGCAAGAACATAGCCAACCCTCTTGCGGAAATCCTGTCTGCGGCAATGATGCTTGAACATTTCGGTCTCAAAGAAGAAGGTGCAGCCATTCGTAAGGCGTGCGACGCAAGTTTGCTTAACAATGTTCGCACACCAGAGATTCAGGTTGAAGGCGGCAAAGAGTACGGAACCAAAGAAGTAGGCGAGTGGATTGCCAAATATCTTGAAGAAAATTAATCCTTATTTATAGAGTAGGGAAATGACTATAAAGAGGTGGGAGTGTTAAACGCTTCCACCTCTTTTTGACCCTATGCGTTTAATCACGGTTTATACAAGTCGGAGGCAAACAGAGTAGCACAAAAAGTCACATTTACCTTTACGTTAGAATGGCGTTGCCGTTACGTTACAACGGTGTTGCCGTTACGTTAGAACGGCGTTGCCGTTACAGTGTAAAGGTGATGCCATTCTAACGTAAAGGTAAAACACTACCAAAAGCAACTTCTAATTGATTGAAATAGAGGTGGTTAGCTTTTGGACATTAAAAGCCCGAAGTCTGATTTTATTGGACTTCGGGCTTGATATTTATGTTCTTGGGAAGTTCTACCTGATAGCGGTAATAATTAATATATGTATAAGTTTATGTTGTGATCGTGCGCTATCTTACGCATATTAAGCAAGGCATACCTCATTCTGCCTAAAGCAGTATTGATGCTTACGTTTGTTGCTTCAGATATTTCCTTAAACGACATCTGCTGGAAAAAACGCATATATACAACCTCGCGTTGCGATGCAGGAAGATTGTTCATTATGTTTTTTGCGTCTTCCAGAATCTGACGGTTTATGAACATCCGCTCAATGTTCATTTCTTCAATATTGCTATTGCGAATGTTGGTTAGATCGTTGTCTTCTGTCGGCTCAACGATATTGTTGGTTTTGGTAGTGCGGAAATTATCCATTATGACATTATGCGCTATACGCAAACACCAAGAATGGAATTTGCCTGTAGGCGCGTACATGCCATTACGCAACTTTGTGATGATTTTGATGAATGTGTCCTGAAACAGATCATTGGCTATATCTTCATCATGTACCACATAATATATATATGAGAAGAGCTTGGACTTGTTGTGTTCCAATAAAAGGTTGAAAGCTTTGTCTTCGCCTCTCATATAGCAAACTGCAAGTTCCTCATCGCTCATTTCCACAAGGGACTTTGTGTAATTCTCCATTGAATTATTGTGTATTAATGAAGTAAAAATATATCCTATAGGCCAAATTGTTATGCATTAATATTTACCGATTGCAAAAATAAGACTTTTTATTATTCTTGCCAAATATTTAGCAATATAATTATGCTAAACTTTTTCAACATGATTTTTGTATATCAATAATTATGTGTATTTTTGCAGAATAATAACGAAGTTGCAAATAGAAAACTTTTACTTTTATGAACTTGAAAATACGTTTGTCGGTATTGACATTTCTCGAGTTTGGTGTATGGGGTGCTTACCTTACTTGTATGGGTAATTATCTTGGTGTGGCAGGCATGGGCGCCGAGATTTCTTGGTTCTATGCCATTCAGGGCATTGTCTCCATCTTTATGCCAACATTGATAGGTGTCGTTGCTGACAAATGGATTCAGCCGCAGCGCCTTCTGGGCTTGTGTCATTTGGTTGCTGGCATATTCATGTTGGCGCTTTGGGGCATTGGCATGAACGCTGGCTTTGGTAATCAAGTGGCACACAAATCTCTTTTTATAACTTTGTATACATTAAGCGTCGCTTTCTACATGCCAACATTGGCGTTGTCTAATACAACGGCCTTTACAGTGTTGAAGAATAACGGAGGCGACACGGTAACGGATTTTCCTCCTATTCGTTCTTGTGGAACGGTAGGCTTTATTGTTGTCATGTGGTTTGTCAATTGTGCTACGTGGGACAATGGCACGTTCTCCATGACGCTTTCGCAGAACGCTCACAAGTTCCAATACACATATAATCAGTTTCTTGTCTCCGGCCTGTTGAGTCTCATCATGTTTTTATATGTGTACACCCTTCCTCAGTGTAAGATTGTGAGGAGTGCTTGCCCGGAGAAAAAGTCATTGTTGCAATTGCTTGGCCTTGATGCCTTCAAGTTGTTTAAAGAGCGCCGCATGGCATTGTTCTTCATATTTTCAGCATTGTTGGGAATGTCTCTTCAGGTGACCAACAGTTTTGCAGGACCTTTTATCTCCAGTTTCCAAGGTAGTTCTGACCCTGCAATCGCTACTTCATTCGCAGCGAGCAACGCCACATTGCTTACGTCAATCTCTCAGGTTAGTGAAGCATTTTGTATATTGTTGATACCATTCTTTCTCAAGCGGTATGGAATCAAGAGCGTAATGCTGATAGCCATGTTTGCCTGGGTTGCGCGTTTTGCCTTCTTCGGAGTGGGCAACCCCACAATGCCAGGTGTAATATGTTTTATCCTTTCTTGCATTGTGTATGGAGTGGCTTTCGACTTT
Source organism: Oscillospiraceae bacterium (assembly GCA_963599465.1). GTDB lineage: Bacteria > Bacteroidota > Bacteroidia > Bacteroidales > Bacteroidaceae > Prevotella. The sequence goes on from CAVBXD010000009.1 coordinate 57,854, forward strand.
TTCAATGTTTCTGGAGGCATCTTCGTTGACAAGGAGTGTGACCCGTCTATCAAGGCATCTGCCCAAGGTTTGTTCATGTTGATGACAAATGGTATAGGCGCGACGATTGGCACATTGTCGGCTGGCGCTATTGTGAACCATTTCTGTTCGTGGACCCAAAAGGGTGATATATCTTTCCTTATGGGTGATTGGCAAGCGTGTTGGTTCATATTCGCAGGTTTCGCATTAGCCGTAGGCTTGGCGTTTGCCCTGGTGTTTAAGCCTGTTAAGAAAAATTGAACTAATGCATGAGGACAAAGATGAAAAATCAAGTCCGGCTATATAATTTTCAATGTTTGCATAACTAAAGATGTCAAGAATAAGATTGTTTCTTCAACAAGCAACAGAAGTCGTTGGGGGAAATAATGAGGGATTGCTTATCCTTACAGATTCCTATCAGGAGCGTCAGCTTGTAATTCCCTGTGAGGGGAGTTTGATGGAAGAGTTTAAGTCTCGACTTGATAAACATGAGAACCACTCTGGGGTGATTGACATATTATTTGATGTTATCGACAATCAAACATCCTTGTCTCTTTCGCTCCTTATCAACGACGTGGAGGATGGAGCTTACAGTGCGGCAATAATTAATGATGACACGCAGAAACAGATAAGCATAGGAGGAGTAGAGGCTGTTTTGCTAAACAATATCAGTAAGGATAAAATACCGCTCTATATAGACGAGGCACTGTTTCTTAGACAAAGTTCTAAATTCAACATTAAGGCTGAAGGAGTGGCCCTTCCCGTGAATGCTTTGCCTGTGTCAATGCTTGAGAAAACTCTTGGCAAGGCAGTAGAGGCAGAGAATTATGAGCTTGCATCGCAATTGAGGGATGAATTAAACAAAAGAAGGAAAGCTGGTGATACAAAGGTCGATGACATCGTTGAATGAGATGGAGTCTTTAAACTATAATAAAAAGTAAGAGTCTTGAAAGAGGAAAGGTTTTTTTATGTCCCGAATGCTCCAGAGTGCAAAGAGCTGCCAGGAGAGGAAGCCACACATGCTGTAAGAGTATTGCGATTGGGCGAAGGCGACTCAATATGGCTCATGGATGGTGTGGGCAACTTCTATCGCGCCGAAGTTGGCATCGTTACGAAGAAGCGTTGTCTATATAATGTTGTTGAGACCTTGCCCCAGCAAAAGACATGGTCGGGGAGAATCCGTCTTGCCATTGCGCCGACAAAGATGATGGAACGCATTGAATGGATGGCGGAGAAGGCTACAGAGATAGGGTTTGATGAATTGACTTTTCTTGACTGCAAGTTTTCTGAGCGCCACGTTGTTAGGATCGATCGCGTTGAAAGGATTGTGGTATCGGCAATGAAGCAGAGCCGAAAGGCTTTCATGCCTGTGGTAAATGAGTTGACGGCATTTAATGAGTTTGTGACTACGTGCGACGCTGACTACAAGTTCATTGCCCATTGCTATAACGACCGTGAGCGTATAGACCTCTTTGACAAGTTGACTTCTCTTCCCGCTGATGCCACTGTTTGCATTGTAGTTGGGCCTGAAGGCGATTTCTCTTTAGATGAGGTAGAATTGGCTATTGCTAATGGTTTTGAGCCAATCACTTTGGGGAACAGCCGCTTGCGAACAGAGACAGCAGGCTTGATGGCTGTAACCATGGCTCAGATACGAAAGCGAAAGTGATTTCAAGAAAAGAATAATTGGAAAATGACATGAAAATGTTTTATCACATTAGGATAACGCTTGTCCTGTGGACATTCTGTATTTTTGCAACTGTTGGCGTTTTGTCGTCTTGCTCGGGTAGTGAATATATAAATGCTGTTCCATCTGAGAGTCAGATGCTTATACGACTTAACCCTGCGAAACTTAGTGGTGCGAAAAGCCCGTTGATATTGAAAACGTTGCTTCATGTGAAAAATTTAGACGATTTTGGCATAGATCTTTCACAAGACGTTTTCTTTTTTGAGGATGGTCAAGCCAATTTCGGAATTTGTGCAAAGGTTGATAGTGAAAGCAAACTTGCAAAGTCGTTGCAGAATGCTGGACTGTCGCTAATAAAGCGTCGCGACTATAAGTTTGCAGCATTAACATCCGGTTGGGTCATAGGTTTTTCAGATTACGCCGTATTGTTGATGGGTCCGGTGGTTCCTGCTGCGCAAGATGAGCTTATAACGCTAATGGCTCGCTATCTTGGCTCCGACGAAGATCAAGGCATAAAGTCGTCGCCGATGTATGCCACGTCCGATTCCATTGATGCGCCTATGTCTATAGTAACTCAAACAAGAGCTTTGCCAGAACAGTTTGTAGCACCTTTTACAATGGGTGCTCCAAAAGACGCGGATCCGGCTGATGTCATTCTGGCTGCTGCAATGGAGGTAAAAAACGGTCGTTTGCTTATGCACGGCAAAACGTTATCGTATAAAAAAAGCATTAATTCTGCCATTGGTAAGGCTGCTAATGTATATCGTCCTATTAAGGGAGATTATATAAAGGCAATGTCAGAAGACGACGTACTTGGACTTTTCTTGAACGTAGACGGAAAACAGTTTCATAATTTGTTGATTCAGAATAAGGCTGCAACAGCCATGCTTGCCGGTATAAATACGGCAATAGACATGGATAACATCATAAAAAGCGTGGATGGTGACTTGACACTTGTAACATCTTCCTTGGGAAAAGAAAATCTTCACATGAAGATGGCCGCCCGTCTTTCAGGAGCACCTTGGCTTGCTGATATAGATTATTGGAAAAAGAGTGTCCCGGCTGGTGGCCATATTGGAGATTGGGGAAAGAATTGTTACTACTATTCAGGCAACGGCACCTCTTATTTCTTCGGAGTAACGCCCGATATGCAATACATGAGTGGTGCTTCACCAGATGAGGCAAGACATAGCATAACAACGTCGCTTAAACCTCTCCCATCTGAAATACAAGAGATTATTAAAGGCAAGAAGTTCGCAATGGTTGTCAACTTCCAGGCTTTGGGCAATAGCAAGTCTGCCACGGTGACTTCGCTTCTCACGCCAATGTTTGGAAATGTCAATACGATTGTATATATAATGGACAAATGAACAGGATATGTTTCAATAACGTCGTGCCAAATGTTTTTTCTGAGCGTAAGGATTTAAACTCAGACGTTTGGGCAAACGACATCACTTTTGAGAAAGGCAAACTCTACCTTGTAGAGGCTGATTCCGGCAAGGGGAAAAGTACATTTTGCAGCTATGTTGTCGGCTACCGTCACGACTATACGGGACACGTGTTTTTCGATGATGCCGATACGAAGAGTTTTAGCGTGAAACAATGGGTTGACGCTCGTCGTCAAAAAATTAGTCACCTATTTCAGGAGTTAAGGCTCTTCCCGGAGCTTACGGCATTAGAGAACGTACAAATAAAGAATAAGCAGACTGGATTCAAATCTGATAAGCAAATACTTGAGTGGTTTGACATGCTCGGCATTGCCGACAAGGTGGATGCAAAAGTGGGGAGAATGTCGTTTGGACAGCAACAAAGAGTGGCTATGATAAGGTCACTCGTGCAACCATTCGACTTTATTCTTGCCGACGAGCCAATATCGCACCTTGACGACCGCAATGCCGCGACAATGGCAAAAATAATGTTGGACGAAGCAAACCGACAGGGCGCAGGGATAATCGTGACAAGTATCGGCAAACACATGAATCTAAACTATGAAAGGACGGTGAAGCTATGAATCTTGTTTGGAAACTCTTACGCCAGCATATTAGCGTCTCACAGTTCGCTGGTTTCGCTTTTGCCAACCTTTTCGGTTTATTGATTGTGTTGCTGGGCTATCAGTTTTATAAAGATGTCTCCCCTGTGTTCACTGCGGAAGACTCTTTCATGAAATCGAACTACATAATAGTAGAAAAAAAGGTCGGAGCCGGGAGCACTCTGTCAGGTCGCTCCAACGCCTTTACTAAGCAGGATGTTGACGATATAAATGCCGCCAATTTTGCCAATAAACTGGGTGCTTTCACCTCCACTCAATATGTCGTGACAGCTCGCATGGGCATAAGCGGGACCAACATCCTTAATTCTGAAATATTCCTGGAGAGCATACCAGATGATTTTGTTGATGCTCCCAGGGGAACATGGACTTATAAACCTGGCGAAAAAGTGGTGCCGGTAATTTTGCCACGAAGCTACATTGCCATGTATAACTTTGGCTTTGCACAAAGCCGTTCCCTTCCTAAAATCAGTGATGGTATTATAGGGATGATCGACTTTGACATCTTCGTCCAAGGGTCTAACGGCAGTGGCTCTTTCAAGGGTAAGGTTATTGGTTTTTCGTCGCGCGTTAGCAGCATACTTGTGCCGCAAGCATTTATGGATTGGAGCAACAGTGCTTTCGCATCAGGAAAGATTCAAGACCCGTCACGCCTTATCCTTGATCCTGACAACAGCAAGACTGAGCAGATGACAAACTATTTAGATCGACATGGATATGAGGTAGAGGATGACAAGCTTGACGCAGAGAAGACAACATACTTTTTGCGATTCATGGTGACAATGGTAATGATGGTTGGCCTTGTTATCTCTGTTCTCAGTTTCTATATACTCATGCTTAGTATTTACTTGCTGGTTCAGAAGAACTCATCAAAACTTGAGAACTTGCTGCTTATAGGTTATAGTCCTCAACAGGTTGCACGACCTTATCAGTTGTTGACCATCTTCTTGAACCTTGGCGTTCTTGCAGTTGCTCTTGTTGCCGTTTTCTTTGTTAGAGATTATTATATAGGAGTAGTTTCCACGCTGTTCCCCAATATTGACACGGCTTCGATGCTTCCGTCAATAATGCTTGGCATCATTCTCCTTGTCTTGGTTAGCGTGTGCAACATTATAGCCATCCACCGTAAAATATCAGCGATATGGAAGAGAAAAGAGTGAGACGACAGTCGCAATCCAAACCATCGGGCAATTTTAAAAGATATGTCGTGGAAGAGCCTTCAAGACTTCTTGACTGGCTTCTTTCTAATTTGCGAGAGAGCCGTACAAAGATCAAGGCTACTCTCTCGGGACGTGGTGTGAAGGTCAATGGCAAAGTTATAACTCGCTTCGATTACGAATTGCTTCCTGGAATGAAAATAGAGGTTAGCAAGTCGAAACAAAGCGTTGAGTTCCAAAACCATTACATTCGCATTGTCTTCGAAGATCGCTATCTCGTAGTAGTGGAAAAAAAGCCCGGGATCCTCTCCATGGCAGCAGGCCATAGCACCTTGAATGTCAAGTCTGTGCTCGACGATTATTTTCGCCAAAGTCGTCAGCGCTGTACAGCTCATGTGGTGCATCGACTTGACCGAGACACGAGCGGTTTGATGGTTTACGCTAAGGACAAAGATGTGGAACTTGCCCTTGAGTCTGACTGGCACAACATTGTCTTTGACCGTCGCTATGTTGCAGTACTTTCAGGTGTCATGGAACAAGATGAAGGCCTTGTTGAGAGTTGGCTTAAAGATAACCGTGTATATTTTACTTACAGCTCACCTTACGACAATGGTGGCAAACTCGCCATTACTCATTATCATGTATTGAACCGTAGCGCAGACCACTCTCTCGTTGAGTTCAAGTTGGAGACGGGTCGAAAGAACCAAATTCGCGTTCATGCCGCTGATTTGGGGCATCCTGTGTGTGGAGACGTAAAATATGGCAATGGTGATGACCCTGCGAATCGACTTTGTCTACATGCTTTTCGTTTGTGTTTTTACCATCCGGTCACCCATCGTCCTATGGAGTTTGAAACAGCCTTCCCCCAGGCTTTCAAGAATTTGTTTAAATAATTAAGTTATACAGACTGAACATAGAATCCCATGACTGATTACATCATTGCCTTAATCGTTATTATTGTAGCTATTGTTGTCATTAAGAAGGTCACAACATGTCTTCTTAAGACCGCAATTGGTATCATAACCTTGGCTATTATTGCATACATATTGTTCAAGGCAGGCATATTTTGAGTTTAAAGCTGCAACGATTTGTGCAAATTGTCATTGATTTCTTTGCGATTTAATGTAAAATGACCTATCTTTGCAACATAATTTAATATTAGGCAATTATGAAGCATCAAAAGAAATTCCTCCTGTCTGAGCAGGATTTACCCACACAATGGTATAACATCCAGGCTGAGATGCCAAATAAGCCAATGCCTCCTTTGAATCCAAAGACACATGAGCCATTGACGGCAGAGGACCTTTCCCATATATTCAATAGAGAGTGCTCAAAGCAAGAGCTAGACCAGACACATCCTTGGATTGACATTCCCGAGGAGGTTCAGGAAAAATACGCTTACTATCGTGCCACTCCCTTGGTGCGTGCCTATGCCTTCGAGCAAGCCATTGGAACACGTGCCCACATTTATTTCAAGAATGAAAGCACAAACCCATTGGGTTCCCATAAGATTAACTCAGCTCTTCCACAATGCTATTATTGTAAGGAGGAAGGCGACACTAATGTCACTACTGAGACTGGAGCAGGACAATGGGGCGCAGCCCTCTCATATGCGGCTAAGCTTTATGGTCTTGACGCTGCTGTTTATCAAGTGAAAATCACGCTGCAGCAGAAGCCATACCGTTCTTACCTCATGCGTACATTTGGGGCGGCTATCCAGGGCTCGCCTTCCATGTCGACACGTGCGGGAAAGGATATTATCACTCGTGATCCAAATCATCCGGGATCTTTGGGTACTGCCATATCAGAGGCTATCGAGCTCGCCACAACTACACCTGGATGTAAATACACGCTCGGCTCTGTGCTTAATCATGTGGCCCTTCATCAGACCATCATTGGTTTAGAGGCTGAGAAACAAATGGAAATGGCGGGTGAATATCCCGATAAGGTAATAGCATGTTTTGGCGGTGGCAGCAACTTTGGTGGCATTGCTTTCCCATTCATGCGCCACGTCTTCGACGGCTCTCATAAAGACACTGAGTTTATAGCAGCAGAGCCGGAGAGCTGTCCAAAGCTTACGAGAGGAAAATTTGAGTACGACTTTGGCGACGAGGCTGGTTACACTCCATTGTTGCCAATGTTCACGCTTGGACATGACTTCAAACCTGCTAATATCCATGCTGGAGGATTGAGGTACCACGGTGCAGGAGTCATTATCTCGCAATTGGTAAAAGATGGCTATATGCATGGTGTTGACATTCCGCAGTTGGATAGTTTTAAGGCTGGAATGCTCTTTGCGCAAACAGAAGGCATTGTTCCTGCTCCTGAAAGCTGTCATGCCATAGCAGCTACTATTCGTGAGGCACTGCGTGCCAACGAGGAAGGCAAAGCACCCGTGATTCTCTTTAATCTTTCTGGCCATGGACTCATTGACATGCCATCGTATATGAGTTATATAGATGGTGACTTGATGAACTATCGTGTCACCGACGCAGAGATAGAGAAGAACCTTAAGGATGTACCATATAAAATAGATTAGCATCCAAATGATAGAAGTGACAGTCAAGGACGTTGTTTTGAAAGAAGCGGCGGAGAAAGGGATGGACGACTTCCTGCAAGTTATAGTTGATGCCATTTATGATGCCATTGGTGGAGAATTGACATCTGAAACTTTGTCGGAAATCAATTCTGACCAAATAACACTTTTGGCATATGTCATCCTCCGCGACACAGTGATGGACGGTGGTTTCATTGAGTTGATACACAATGGGTATGGTCCGTTCATATATCTTAATCCCTTTGCCAAGGCCGTGCGTAATTGGGGATTACGTGATCTCTACAAGATAATAAGCGAATCGCACCGCTTTTTCGCAAAGTATAGGTCTGAAATAGAGGTGGACTGTACGCAAGAAGAGTTCGATGCCTTGTATGAGAAGTTTCCGGAGTTTGATGATTATGACGATTCATTCGTTGAACACGAGGAAGAGTTCACAATGGAAATAGCTCACTACGTAGACGATCATTTGGATGACTTTTGTAAGATTTCATAATGAACAAAACCGAACAAGAGTTGCGCCGCAAGAGTCCGGTGCAGATACGCAATAAGAAAGCTTCGTTTCTATACAGTTTCATTGATACCTATACAGCTGGAATCGTGCTTACAGGCACAGAGATAAAGTCAATCCGGCTGGGCAAGGCTTCGCTTGTGGATTCGTTTTGCTTTATCAACAATGGTGAGATTTGGCTAAAGGGCATGAATATCTCGCCCTATTTCTATGGCTCACGATCTAATGTGCCATCACGCCGTGATCGCAAGTTGCTTCTCAACAAGCGGGAGATACGCCACCTTGCTGAAGACACCAAGACTCCTGGCCTTACAATTGTACCAACGTTGGTGTTCATCGACGACAAGGGTAGGGCAAAGGTAGACATAGCCTTGTCGCGTGGTAAAAAGGAATACGACAAGCGTCAAACGCTTAAGGAAAAAGAGGATCGCCGGGAGATGGATAGGGCGACAAAGCACTATCGAGTGTAGAATAGTTTTTTCATTTACAGCAGTAAAGACTAAAATTTTTTATATTGCTTATAGTGTCGTTCATTTTAAAACGACACTTTTTTTATTTTAAATATCGCTAAACCTTATAGCTGCATTCAATAAGTTGCATCAGGCAATTCTGCTCAATTTAATATATCACAAAATGTTTTTCTCAATTAGATTTTTTACCTTTGCATCAAAATTTGAACCATGGAAAGAGATGAATATATAGAGATAAAAGGTGCTCGCGTAAACAATCTCAAGAATATCAGCCTTAAGATACCACGTGATCGTTTCGTGGTAATTACGGGCGTGTCAGGCTCTGGTAAGTCAAGCCTTGCCTTTGATACGCTTTATTCTGAGGGACAACGTCGTTATGTTGAGAGCCTTTCATCTTACGCTCGCCAGTTTCTTGGCAGATTGAAAAAACCAGAATGCGATTATATTAAAGGTCTTCCGCCTGCAATAGCCATTGAACAGAAGGTTGCGGCACGCAACCCGAGGTCAACCTTAGGCACATCTACAGAGATATATGAATATCTCCGACTGTTGTATGCTCGTATAGGCCGTACGTTCTCTCCAATAAGTGGACAGGAGGTGAAGAAAGACACACCACAGGATGTTGTAGACAAGGTTTTGTCTTTGGCCGACGGCACTAAGTTCATGATTGTGGCACCTGTTGTTCCAACTGAAGAACGCACAGTTTTACAGCAATTGGAAACCTTTCTAAAGGAAGGATTTACGCGCGTCATCATAAGTGGTACGACAACGCGTATAGAAGACTTGCTGGAAGACGCGCAAGATTTGAAAGATGAAAACGTTTTCCTTGTCGTTGACCGCCTTGGAGTGTCACACGACAAGGACGTGGTGTCACGAATTACCGATTCCGTGGAGACGGCAATGTATGAGGGTCGAGGTGCGTGCAGGATTGTAATGCTGCCCTCAAATCTCAGCTACGACTTCTCTTCAAGGTTTGAGGCCGATGGCATCACTTTCGAGGAACCTAACGACAATATGTTCTCTTTTAACTCGCCAGCCGGTGCATGCCTTGTTTGCGAAGGATTTGGCAGTGTCATAGGCATAGACGAGCGTTTGGTAATTCCTAATTCCTCGTTGTCGGTTTTTGATGGTTGCGTACAATGCTGGCATGGGGAAAAAATGAAGGAATGGCAACTTGCGTTTTGTCGAAGGGCTAAAGATGAAAACTTCCCTATTTTCACGCCTTATTATGAGCTTACGCGTAAGCAAAAGGATATGTTATGGCACGGTTTTCCTTGTGACAAGGACGAAAACGGCGAGCTGAGAGGCGATGCCGTCTGCCTTGACTCATTCTTCCGCATGGTGAAGGATAACCAATACAAGATTCAATATAGGGTTATGATGAGTCGTTATCGTGGAAAAACCGTATGTCCGGAGTGTCACGGTACGAGACTCAGAAAAGAGGCGACATGGGTAAAGATAAACGGCCTTTCAATCAATGACCTTGTGGAAATGCCTATTGACAAATTGAAGGCATGGTTCGACAACCTCTCACTTTCTGAACATGAACAAATAATCTCAAAACGCTTACTCACGGAAATTCGTTCACGCCTTGGCTTTCTCGTAGAGGTAGGTTTGGAGTATTTGACGTTAGGTAGGCCTGCCAGCACACTGTCGGGTGGCGAAAGCCAGCGTGCCAGGTTGACGACATCGCTTGGCTCACCACTTGTCGGTTCACTATATATACTTGACGAGCCGAGTATCGGCCTCCATAGTCGTGATACCAACAGGCTAATAGAAGTGTTGCGTAAGCTTCAGCAAGAAGGCAATACTGTAATTGTGGTTGAACATGACGAGGGTGTGATGCTTGCCGCTGATTGGCTCATTGATGTAGGACCAGATGCGGGTACTAATGGGGGCGAGATTGTTTGCGAGATGTGTCCATCTGTAAATGGCTCTACGAACGACGGGTTTTGGAAGGAAGCTATTAAGCAATATCCAAGGAGCTACACAGCTAAATATCTTGCAGGTGAAATGGATATAGCCGTCCCAGCATCACGTAGGCAGTGGAACCGAAGCATTCTTCTAAAAAACTGCCGCATGAACAACCTTAAAGGTGTTGATGCCCGCTTCCCTCTTAATGTTCTTACCGCAGTTACCGGAGTCTCTGGTTCTGGCAAGTCGAGCTTGGTAAAGGGCATTTTTTATCCTGCATTAAAACGCAGGATGAATGAGGTGGCGGAGCAACCAGGTGAATACTCAACCATGGAAGGCTATTGGACGGCAGTGAAACACGTAGAGTTTGTTAACCAAAACCCAATAGGCAAAAGTACACGGTCAAATCCTGCCACTTATTTGAAGGCATATGATTCAATAAGGCAAGTATTTGCAGACCAGCCATTAGCAAAACAGATGGGCTTTACACCACAATACTTCTCTTTCAACGCCGAGGGCGGTCGATGCGAGGAATGTAAAGGTGCTGGAGTGATAACCGTGGAGATGCAATTCATGGCTGACCTTACGCTATCTTGTGAGGCTTGTCACGGTAAAAGGTTCAAAAAAGAGATTCTTGATGTCAAGTATCATGACAAGAATATTGCCGATGTGTTAAACATGACTGTTGATGAGGCCATTGATTTCTTCTCGCAATATAATGAGAAAAATGTTGTTGGTCGTTTATTGCCTTTACAAAAAGTCGGGTTGGGTTACATACAACTCGGCCAAAACTCATCTACGCTCTCTGGAGGTGAAAACCAGAGGGTTAAACTTGCATATTTCATAGGACAAGAAAAGCAGGAACCAACACTTTTCATGTTTGATGAACCAACGACAGGCTTACACTTTCACGATATTTCAAAACTGCTTAATGCATTCAATGAACTAATTGAACGTGGACATACTGTAATAGTGATTGAACACAACTTGGATGTAGTGAAAAACGCCGACTGGGTTATAGATATGGGGCCAAATGGTGGAAATGCAGGCGGAACAATAGTAGCAGAAGGAACGCCAGAGCAGATTGCATCAAGTAAGAATAGTGTCACAGGTAAGTATCTTGAGCAAAAACTTAAACTTTTTTGTACTACCAAAAACACGTGAAATGAAATGTTTTAGTTAACTTTGTAAGTAAATTACAAAAAATGATGCTGCATTTTGTATCTTTTGGCAGTGGTAGTAGCGGCAACTGTAGTATGCTTTACACCGACACCGAGGCTTTGGTCATCGATGCGGGTGTTGGCGTGCGCCTGCTGAAGAAACACCTCAAAAACTATGGCTTGTCGCTTTTCAGTGCCTTAGGCATAATAGTTACCCATGATCATGCAGACCATGTGAGGTCTGTAGGATGCTTGAGCCATGATTATAACTTGCCGGTTTACTCTACGCTTAAAGTTCACGAAGGCATAGGAAAGAACTGGAGCGTGAGAAAGAAAATTTCTCCTGACCTAAAGCGCGTGATAATGAGAGACACGCCCTTTCACTTGGGTGGTTTCACGATTACGCCTTTTGGAATACCTCATGACAGCACTGATTGTGTGGGGTTTAAGGTAGAGTACAACGATGTTACTTTTGTATTAATGACCGACATTGGGCACATTACCGATGAGATGAAGCCTTATATTGCGTCAGCCAACTATCTCGTAATAGAAGCCGACTATGAACAACAAATGCTGGAAACAGGACCTTATCCCCAACATCTCAAGGACAGGATAGCTGGTCCTTATGGCCACCAAAGTAACACAGAATGTGCAAAAGCTATAATCGACAATGCTACCCCCTCACTTAAACATGTGTGGCTATGTCATTTGAGCGATGAGAACAACCATCCAGACCTTGCAGAGAAGCAAGTTAAGCAAATATTGAGAGAGCACGGAATTGTGGCAGGCAACGAGCCTGGGGCGGATTTTGCGCTTGATGTGCTTAGACGAAAATCGCCAAGCGAAATTTATAATCTTTTATAGGTCGTGCAATTATAAATTGTAAAGACCAGTTTAGAGATAGGACAAGAAAAAGATTTTCATTAATGACAGACTTATATATATTCGATTTCGACGGGACAATCGGTGATAGTCGCAGTTTGATAGTGAATACTATGATGGATACGTTTGAGCACATGGGAATAGTGAAGCCAAGCGTAGAAGAATGTATCAAGACAATTGGTTTGCCATTAACCGATTGTTTTGCCGTATCTGCTAAACTGGATAAAAAGAAAAGTGAAGATTGCGCTGCTGTATATCGAGAAATTTTCCGTTTAAATAACAAGAAAGGAGCAGTAAGACCTTTCGAAGGGGTTATAGAGACCCTCCGCCAGTTGCATAATCAAGGAAAGACAATGGCGGTGGCAAGTAGTAGACAGCATGAATCGCTTGATATTCTTGTTGAAGACTTTGGCATTGCTAATCTTTTCTCCATGATTGTGGGTGGCGATGATGTCAGTAAAGCCAAGCCTGACGCTGAGCCAGTTAATTTGATACTTTCAAAACTTGGTTTCAGCCCTCGTCAAGCTATTGTAGTTGGTGATGCCCCTGTGGATGTTCTCATGGGTCGCAATGCAGGAGCAAGAACATGTGCTGTGACTTATGGTAATGGTGGTATTGACGAATTGAGAGATTCAAAACCAGATTATTTGGTTGATAAATTCTCCCAAATATTAGATATAGAGCAATAAAGAAAAAGGGAACTAGAAGTTGAGATACTTCTAATTCCCTTTCTTTGTCTTATCTTACTTGTTCAACCCTCTGTTATAGAGAGTTGTGTTAAGAAGTTTCAGATATTTTGAGAATTGCTCGTTGCTGAGAACAGCGTGCATGTACGATAAGTTGCGCTTCAGTGCTTTCTTGAAAAGCTTGTTGCGTTCCTCGTCTTGAGCTTCTCCAGCCTTTTTCATGTCGCTGGCGAATGACTCGGTTATGGTGTTTACCGCGTCAATCTCGTCATAGTCAAGGCTCAATGCTCTAGCAAGAGATGCCTTGCTGATGTTCATCTCATATTTCTGAGCCTCTTTAGCCACTGCAACGTTTGCCTTGGCGTTAGACTCGCCCTCGGCGAAAGCAAATGTCATGCTCATCAATGCGACCAGTGTGAATACAATCTTTTTCATAATGTTACCCTTTTTTAAATTATTAAACTTTAAAAGACTCGCTAGTCTTCTTTTTATGTCTTAAAGAAACTTTTGCATTGCTGTTAATTTCTTTTTGACACTGCAAAGATACACAAAGTAGCAATTGCGCAAAACAAATTATTAGAATAATTGTCGAATAAGTTGCTATTTTTGATTAATATCAATCTAATTGATACAAATCAGTAGCTAAGAATAGCGTCTTTACATTCTTCCATCAGCCATTTCGGGGTGCTTGTAGCACCACAAATACCAACAGATTCCGCACCGTCAAACCATGAGAAGTTTATTTCGTCTTTGCGTTCAACGAGGTGACTGTTGATATTCACTTCCTTGCATCGTGTAAAAAGCGCATGGCCATTGCTGCTTTTGCGACCGCTGACAAAGACTATTATGTCATGATGGGCGGCAAAGTCAGCAATATGTGGCATGCGATTGGCTACTTGGCGGCAAATAGTGTCGTAGCTTTTGAATGCAGATTCTGCGTCTATATTGCTTTGAATATACTCTATTATATGCCGATACTCGTCAAGATTCTTTGTTGTCTGTGAATAAAGGTTGATGTCTTTGGAAAGATTGATTTTCTGTTTAACCTCCTCAAGACTTTCCACAACGATGGCTTCACCATGAGTTTGCCCAACAAGCCCCAACACCTCGGCATGGCCTTTCTTTCCAAAGATTACAGTTTGAGCTTCACGGTTGATACTCCATTTGTGTTTTATGCGTCTTTGAAGGGCTAAGACAACAGGGCAAGTGGCATCTATGATTTCAATGTTGTTTTGCCTTGCTAAATCATATGTCTCTGGTGGTTCACCATGTGCACGCAAAAGCACTTTTGCATTATGGAGCGACTTGAGTTGCTCATGATCAATGGTCTCAAGACCTTGTTCATGAAGACGCTCTACCTCCATGCCATTGTGAACGATATCGCCTAAGCAATAAAGTTTGCAGCCTTTCGTCAGTTCTTCCTCTGCTTTTCGGATTGCGGTAGTGACACCAAAACAGAAGCCACTACCATTGTCGATCTCTACTTTCAAGTTCATTCAAACGACGTATTAATAATTACTTTTGGTTGAGAAGGATCATTTGTTATTATCAGCACTTTGGGTGTAGTACGAGCTTTCGCAATCATACTTTTTATGGCGACAACTTTGAGTTTCGCAGTTTCGCCTGGACCAATATTCTGCTTGTTTAGGGAAATGTCGAGCCCCGTACCAATGATTTGAAGTGATCGGATGGATAGTTTCGATTTTCCTATATTGGTTATCTCTATTACGTCTTTTTCCTTGGACTTCTCTGATTCCTTATTGAAGGTTAGACTTCCTTTTGACAGTTGAAGCTTTGGAGCATTGGCAAGTTGACTTTCTCCCAATTTCTCAAAATTAGGAAGTAACACTATGTTGACATCAATCTCTTTGTCGGTAGACACCTTGTCACCTTGGAACGAACCGAGGTAGATGCTTGTATGGGTCAGGCCGAGATCATGAAGTTTGTGAGAGTCCACTTGCAACGATATTGTTGCAGAACGTCCAGGGGCAACTCTTGCAGGTTTGACTTCTCCCTTGAGATAAGGTGGTAAATGCATAAGTTGAGGCGTAATGGTCTGATTGCCATTATTTAATATGTGAATCTTCTCGACAGGTTGTTCCCCTCGATTTACATTATCGAAAAGCAAATCGGCTTTGTCTGCAAGGACATCACCTATGGAGTATGGGAAATCTCCATCGAAATGGGTTTTCTTTTCAACCACTACTCCCTTTATAGTCAATAGGAGCGGTTGTGTGTAGGCATTGCTGTAGACACCTATCTCCTTTTGGAAGTGTCCCATCTGTTTTGCATCGTAAACAACGCTTACGGTAAACGATTGTCCTGGAGCTATGGCATCAGTAGGGTAGGAGACTGTAGTGCAACCGCACGACGTGCGGATATTGCTGATCAATAGAGGTTGCTCCCCCGTGTTTTTCATTTTGAACTCTGCCTTCACCGGAAGTTTATACAATACCTGACCACAATTGATGGTGTTTGATGGCAATGATATGGTCTGTGCGTGAAGAAAAAATGGCACAAGTGCAGAGCATAGTAAGATTTGTCTTATCTTCATATTAATATGATTATCATTTTACAATAAATTCTTTTCCTTGTTCTCTTCCACTATATTCGGGTGAGTAGGCACACTGTATTGTGGCAATACCTGATGTGTAATCACCTTTAAGGTTAATATAGTATTCTGTCTCAATGACGTGGCGACCTTTATGCAAGTGGTCGAAGAAATAATTGGTAACGTTATCTTTGGGTGATACATAATGGCCAGCATGATATCCGCTAATTTGGTTCACAGGTTCCAAGCAAGCTGCACGTTTGTCTTGAATCTGTATAAAATCGAAGTCGCGAATGGCGTCGATAGTTATTCGAATTTTTATTTTATCGCCCAGCTTCATGTTGCTTGCGCCTATTACCTCACGTTTTATGTTCAAACCTGAGTCATCCGCCTTTACTTGTGAGCTTTTCTGCGTGAACTGAGCGTATACGGCTCCCCATGAAGTTCCATCGGTGAGCATTTTTATTGTAAGCATGTGAGCGTTTGCAGGATCAACGGTTGTTTTCACGTATCCAATTCCGTTTGTAGCATTTGGCAATGCAACTGGATTGCTGTCTATTGTCAATGTGACAGGCTGTGCTACAGCGATATGACGGTCTAAAGTCATTGTGTCGTTGCCCAACAGTAAAGCATAGACAGCGTTGACAGTGTTGATCGTAGTGTTCCACATTGTAGTGCGCTTCTCTTGCAACAACCATCGCAACATCTGGTTGACGGTAGTCGTATCAGCAGGCTCCACAAGGCGAAGAGCCTCTATCGAAAACGTTTGAGTAGGAATTCGATAGTCGCACCAGCTATAATGTGCTCGCGGAGTATCAAAATAGCGGCCCATCTCATCTGTATATACCGAATATTGACGAATGCTCTCTATGATTTCTTTGGCATGGTTTTGCTTGCCATATTGCGCTAATATAACCGCTGAGCCAGCTTTGCCATAAATGGTAAGACTGTTTGAGGACTTGCCAAGAAGGTTTACCATGTAATCAATGTCAGAGGTTTTGCTTCTATTTGCCAAGGCTGAAGAATAAAGCCAATGGCAAGCAAGCTCACTTGGAGTCAAGCACTTATTGCCTTTCTTCTCCAACTTCTTCAATTCCATTACCTCTTCTGCCATCTTGTTGTCGAGGTATCTAAAACCTTTTTTAATTATATCCTCTATGCCATTGGTTTGATTTTTGGCAAGATAGTTAAGTCTTGTGAGTGTCTCTACCACGTTTGCTGTCATCAAACTGCTACCAGCCATTCCTGGCCACCAGGAAAAAGACCCGTCACTATTTTGCAATGAGCGAAGTTTTAAGGTAAAGTCTGAAATCCTATAAGCGAGCGTGTTCTTGTCAAGATATTCAGCAAGTTGGTGCTTTCGCTCTGTTTCCTTGTCAGCTTCAGCAATCCATGGAGTCTCATTGAGGAATATCGCTTTCAATTCGCTGTTCTTTACGAGATTGCTTTGTAGTGAGTTTTCGTCCAAATCATGTTTCCATAATGCTATGGTCTTTGCTATCGTCGGTGAGGAAGATACAATTTTCTCTCCCAATACATTGGCAAAGATAGCCGCTGATAGTGAAACAGCGTCTTTGTCGTTAGGATTGGCAAGGGGTGGCATGGCTTGAAGCACAAGCCATAATGGATTCGCCGTATATTCAATGGTGAGTTGCCTGTCTTTACTGTCGATAGGGAAAAGATGCGTTAAATCTATTTCCTTGTTTCCTTTGTGATTCTGATAAAACGGGATGGTATTTACTATATGCTCACGGTCTGGCAACAATGGAAGCCAATGCTGCTCACCATCGCTGAAGCCATCACCTTCTGCTACAATGCGAGCCGCAAGAAGCGTCTTGCCATTTGACAAGGCAAGGAGTTCGGATGCATCGACATTAAAACTAACGGAAGTGGAGCCATAGGCAAGGACAGAGCAGACTTTATCTTTTTCCATAACAATCTTTTCTGTCTCGGGATCGATGATTTCCAATTTTACTTTACCTGCCACATCCTTGTTTGACGTATTCAAGACGAGGGTTGAAATCCAACCCTTGTCACTTTCACGCAAAAAGCGAGGCATGTTTGGTTGCACCATAATGCTTTTCGACGCTACGGCTTCCGCGTCTACAAAGGCATTATTCATATTGATGTCGTGGGCCAATCCAATGAAACGCCATGTCGTGACACTCTCTGGCAAGGTGAATGATATGTTTACGCAACCAGAACTGTCGGTAGTCAGGGTAGGGTAGAAGAACACTGTTTCCGTGAGATTCTCACGTAAACAGTTGATTGCGTTTTCCGATTTGTTTTCACGAGTCTTAATAGTTTCAAGGTCTTGATTCAGAAGATTCTTTGCTTCGTTTTCGGCAAGAGTATTGGAGCCACCCATCATAATCGTCTTGGCCCCCATTGCCTTCGACATAGGCATAATTCTACTATCAAGACGCAAGACATGACCAATGGGACGTATAACTTGGAAAAGGGAAGTGTCGAAATGTGTGAACGACATGTCCTCGACGTTAAGGTTGGCAAGACTTTGATTTCCATTAAGATAACTCGTGTGAGGCGATGGGCCGAGCCAAACGGAGTATGGAATTGAGAATGAAAATGTGTTGTTTATTTGCCACTGATGCTGGTAAAGCGCATCAAGGCTTTTATCGTACAATGATGCCATGAGTTGCGCCTTGGTTTGCTTACCAACAGGTGAGAGAATTTGCAGTGTCCATGTTTCCTTCTGACCAGGGATAAGCTTATTTCTGAAAGTCTTCCATGTTGTACGCAGTCTTGTGTCGGGAATTGGACGGCTAATCTGGACATTGTGTTCGTATAGTCTTCCTCCGACAACCCACGCCAAAGCAATGGTTATGCCGTCACCATACGTCTTGTCATATTTTAAAGCGCGTGTAAAGACATTGTTGTTGAAACGCTTGCTACCGCTCTCCACGACCTTGTTACCAGATAATATGGTATAGTACACTCTATTGCCTATGTCCGTAGATCCTACTTGAAGGTAAACGGGCGAGTCGTTTGACGGGAATTGTGTTGCAGAGACATAGAACCAATCATGCGTGATTATGGCTGGCTTCTTGTCATCAAGGCTGAATACAATTATCTCGTTTTTCAATGTATCTGTGCCACATACAGCCTCCAAATGGTGCAGACCAGAATCCAGGTTATAGTCGAGGGCAACTGTAGAATTTGTTTTGGCCTCTTTCCAAGTTCCATTATCAAACTTGTATTTTACAATGGCATCAACTTCTTCTCCCAATAAATTCATATAGGCAAAGGTAACGCTTTTTAAACTGTCGCTCAGTGTCTTGTCTGGTAGGTTACTTGAAAGCATAGCATTCCTATTGCTCAATGGCAAAGAAGTTCGCGCCTCGTGGGTCTCTCCTGACATGTCTGTGACTATAGCGTTTATGTCAAAATCGAAAAATGCGGCATCATGTATACGGGTGTTTTCCGGAAAGCACATAGGTACACGTACAATGAACGAGCCATCCTTGGCTGTAATAGTGGAATCGGAAAGAATCAAAGTGTTGTCTCTCTTTCCCCTATAATACCATATCAAGCCCTTTTTTCTGTTGATGGTGTATCTCACCTTGGCATTTTGTACAGGAACACCCGAATAGGTTGTGGCATAACCGCGAAGCGTTACGGTATCGCCTATTTGATAATTGCCTGAGAATTTGTCAAACGCAACTTGGAACAGCGGCCTTTTATATTCTTCCACATGAAAGTTGGTTCTGGCCGAACGGTCGTTATTGGAAGTTTTTACCTCTACATTATATACCCCGGTAAGACCCTGTTGAGGTAGGGAAAAATCAGTATGTGCAGAACCAAAATCATCTGTAGTAGCTTTCTTTTCAGCCACCTTCTTGTAATTGGCATCTATGAGTGTGAATATCAGCGACGTGTTTGGGGTTATTTTTGACGTAAGTTCTTCCTTTTTTGCCTCCCAAGCTACGGCAGCCACATGGATATTTTGTCCAGGACGATAAATTGCCCTGTCGGTATAAACTGCTATTTTGTGTTGTCGTTCTGAGGGCGGGTAATAGTTGAAATAGGCGAAAAGATTACTCTCTGCTGACGCTTTGTCGTTTGGTGTATAGGCATAAAATAGCCTTGACATGTTTTTGTAAGAACATATTGCTTCTCCATTTTTATCAACAGAAAGTATTTGTTTTTCAGTTGTAGATTTGTCATTATAATTGTAATTGGTTATTACAATTTTAGCATCAGGCAAAGGCTTTCCCGATGTAGCACTCACAACGGCAAGACGAATCTTGTTGTTTGGCAATGTTTGATGAATGACGAAAACATCAGATACCCTTAACAGGCATCTGCTGACTTTGACATTATTATTATCCGTAGCTACTTCAATCATGTATACTCCAACTGGCAAACCACTTAATTTGATACTGTCTGAAGTTAATTTCCATGCAGGAAGTCCATCGTAGTTTCTTTCATAAGTGGCAATTGGAGAATGAACAATATATTGCTTTAGCTTGGTATAGTCAGAACTGACAGAAGGATCGAGATGGGTGTTTCCATCTATCGACACTTTGAAAATAGAGATGTTTAGCTTCGCTATATTCCTGATAGAACTAATGTTAAGTTTAAAATCGCTATTGGGTAAAATAGCGGTTTTTCCGACGTTGATTGAATATGACGGCTGCTCTAATAGCTTTAGTTGGTTACGCAAGTAGTTGGCACGCTTCCACGTTCCCCATTTGTCCAATGCCTGTTTGACGAACAGAACCTTAGCCTCCGCATCATCTTCACCCATTGTCTGCAACCTTAAGATAGCAAGCTCGCATGCTACTGGTGAGTCTTGATAAACGCGCAAAAGAGAATCGAGTTTGCTTGCGCAAACATAATCTCCCCACTTGTTCACATTATTGTTTACCTCCAACATGGCCATATAGCAAGCCGCACTACTATTGGCATGATTTTGATAGTAAGTGCAAGCTTTGTTATAACGGTTCGTCTCCATAGCAATTACATGGAGAAGGTCATTGTTGAAGATTTCACTGTCGTCTCCTTTTATCAAGGCAGGTTTATAGCCATCGCACTTTTGAGAGGCAAGAACAGAGGTGTTGTCTATAGCCTTGGCAAACCATTTTTCACTTGATGTCTCATCGCTGTCGGAACCTAACGTTCCATAAATTTTTCCTATGGCGGTTGCATAAACTGCTTTCAATGCTGGATCGCTAAACAAATTGTATTGGCGCTCCATTGTCTTGATATGGGCATCCAACGAATCAGGAGTGATGTCTGCCTGTAACATTCCATGCTTCAGTTGCGCTTTGAGGAGTTGGCCATATTGTTTTTCTTTTATGGCCTTTTTCTCAATTTGCTGAATGATCGTGAGTTGTGTTTTGGGTAAGTCTTTTTTTGCGGCCTCTCCAACTTTATTCCACAGTTGTTGAAAAGTCTGCGCATCAGCAAATAATGGAAGTAAGATAAAAACTATAATGCTCAAAAACTTTTTCATACTATCAATGTTTTCACAAGTTGGATACATCAAGGCAAAGGTACTAAAAAGCATTCATATTCTTGTCGAAACTCCATGAAATAAACCTTAATACTGATAGGCAATCATGTTAATATACTTTTTTGTAACTTTGCAACATTCAAAATAATGACCATGAAAATATTTAGAATCAATGAATAAGCAAGAAAGAACAAACCTTCTTCGTCGGCTTGCAGAAAAATATGAGACTGGTGAGTTTCTGAATGGTGATCCGTCATGGTTCATGCATCAAGTGGAAGGAAGGGAAAATCAAGAGGTTATGGCATTCTTGGCTTCCACACTTAGCTTTGGCAAGCGAGAGCTGTTTTTGCCAAAGATTCACTTGATGCTAAGCAAGAGCGGTGGACAAACGGCTGATTGGGTGAAAAACGGCATATATCGTCATGACATAGCAGACAATAATATCTGCTATTACCGTTTTTACAGTAATCATATGATGCTTGAATTTCTCGATGCCTTGAGGGACATAATCATTAGTTATGGCTCTATAGGAGTTTTTGCCCAGAAGTATGCGAGGCGACACACTGCCCTTGAGGTGCTTGAAGCCTTTGGAGATTATTTTCGCGAGCGTGGCATAAAAGGGATGGTGCCGTCGCCTCACAGCTCTGTGGCAAAGCGTCCATGCATGTTTATGAGATGGATGGTTAGGGACACTTCTCCAGTAGACCTTGGACTGTGGTCGAACTTTATCGACAAGCATACGCTTTATATTCCTCTCGATACTCACGTTATGCAAGAAGCAAGCCATTTAGGACTAATATCAGGAAAGACGGCAAGCTGGAAAACAGTGTTGAAACTCACCGAGGCCTTGAAAGAAGTGTTTCCTGATGATCCGGCAAAGGGAGACTTTGCACTTTTTGGTTATGGTGTAGATCGTTGAAAAAAACAAATCCCTTTTCTCAAATGATTGAGAAAAGGGATTTATTATGCATGATACGTAAAAAATGTCTCAATATCAGCCAAGATACTTAATCAAGAGCTTGGCATAACCACTCTCGCGAAGTTTCACGATACTCTTCTCGCGTATCTGGCGAACACGCTCGCGTGTCAGTCCAAGTTGGTCGCCAATCTCTTCCAAGCCTTTCTCGTGGCAACCTATTCCAAAGCATTCGCGCACGATGGTTATCTCACGGTCTTTCAACACATTGCGAAGCACGGTATCAAGTTCTTTGGCCATACTTTCGTAGTCAACCTGCTTGTCGGCTCTGCTGTCCTCGCCAGACGACAATACGTCTGCCATGGAGTTATCGTCGTCTTCCTGGAAAGGAGCGTCAATGCTCATGTGGTGGTTGTCAGCCTTAATAGTCTGATCAATCTTTGTCTCGTCAATGTTTGTCAATGACGAAAGTTCCTGTACGGAAGGGCGACGCTGGTTCTTCTGCTCAAACTTCGAGATTTCAGAGTTTATCTTTGACAGGGCACCTACCTGATTGAGAGGCAAGCGCACGATTCGACTTTGCTCCGCAATGGCCTGAAGAATGCTTTGCCTGATCCACCATACGGCATACGATATAAACTTAAAGCCTCGAGTTTCGTCAAATTTCTCGGCAGCCTTAACCAAACCAATGTTTCCCTCGTCAATAAGGTCAGTAAGACCCAAGCCTTGATGCTGGTATTGCTTTGCCACAGACACTACAAACCTAAGATTGGCTTTGACAAGTTTCTCTTTGGCGCGTTCGCCTTCACGACCGCCCTTACGGATTTTCTGTGCCAACTCAATCTCCTCATCCACGCTAATCATTGGTACACGACCAATCTCTACGAGATACTTGTCCAATGCTTCACTTGAACGGTTGGTGATGCTTTTCTGAATCTTTAACTGACGCATTTTGAACTACCTTGCTTTAATTACCTTGCTTGTATTTAAGGTTTCCCTTAATACCTATGAAGTCTATTATAATGTCAATCGGACGCAATATGCCCAATTTGGTTGCAAAATTAATGAAAAATATTGATATAGACTTTTTATTTATCTTTATTTTTGATTAATAAACATTTGTTTAAAACTCCATTCGCTACAGTTATCCTGTTTTTAAACTGCTTGCTTATTCGCCAAAAAGCAATTTACGATCTTTGGCGGCAGCGGCATCAGTCCATTCTTTGGGTATAACCTCCCAGTTGTGATTTGGTTGTGGATCGAGCACTTTCTGTCGTTTGATTTCTTGCATGAGGTAGTAGCGTTGGTCACGTTCGGACCTCCAGACAATCCTGCTTTCAAGAGAATCTTTGGGAATGCCAGCTCCTTTGGTCAGAAGTTCACCACCGCCGTTTGCCCTATAACTGTTGACGGCTACCTTATACCATTTGCTTGGTTCAAACGGCGTGCCGTCGCTCATCCGCAATATCTTGACCTTCTCTCCATTGGGTTTTGTTACGTCAACTGTATAGTCTATGCCTGCTGCAGCGTCAAAATTAAACGACATATTCTTGAATCCCATTCTTTGGGCGTCTCCGTAGGTATGACTGTCAAGCAATAGAAGATGATCGTCTGGTGACGTCATTGTGTTCATCCAAAGGTCATAACTCATCTCAAGATGTTTGCGAATCTCCTCTCCGGTAAGGCGCATCACGTACAACTGGTTCTCATATTTATAGAGTTTGAACATGTCGCTCATGTAAACCGGCCCGGCCTTGATAGTAGAGTTGAACGACAACGGAGCGTTGAATGCTATGTCGGCATGGGTTATCTGCAGTTCAAGATTGAGGATAAGGTCATTGAATGCGGAATTGCCAAAGTAGCTGTCTGCCGTTGTAATAGTCTGCTTGAATTCTCCAATCTTTTCATTGGCAAAGGCGTTTGTCTTGTCGATGAACGGTTTGAAATGAGACATATAATTTTCGTCAACAGGCAGTTTCGTAACATCTTTCAGTTCGCCTTTCTTGTTCACTACTTGCCATTTGCCTTTCTTTTTCTCAAGGGAGAGGGTGGCATCGGCCACGCTGATGGCATTGTTTGCCGGGTCCATACAGAGTACGGTATCTCCAGCCACGTTGACAACATTGTCCAGATGGCGTGTATGATCATGACCGAAAAGCACGAGGTCGAACCCTGGCACTTCCCTTGCGACCTTCTCAGACGCGTCTTCCTCATAGTCTGGCGTTGCTATTCCTCCCGACTTACCCGAATGGAACAGTCCGATCACCACGTCTGCCTTTTCCTTGTCTTTTATGATCTTCATCCAACGCCTTGCCGATGAAACCATCTCCTCAAAACGCAACCCGCTCCAAATATTCTTTGGCAACCAATTTGGTATTGCTGGCGTAAGGAGGCCAAGCACGGCGATTTTACATCCTCCACGATTGATGATGGTGTATGGTTTAAGATATGGCTCTCCTGTTGTCGTGTTAATGACATTGGCTCCAAGCACTGGCATTTTATGCTCCTTAATCCATTTGTCGTAGACACCGTGACCGGGTTCCACGTCGTGATTGCCTATCGTCACTGCGTCGTAGCCAAGATAGTTAATCACCTGAGAAGCTATGTTGACTTCAGTCGTGTCGATAAAGTTGGAGAAATAGCTCACAGGTTGTCCCTGAAGAATGTCACCGTTGTCAAGAAGCAAGAGGTTCTCGCCGTGTTGCTTGCGAAGCATGTTGATATAAGTGCTCACACGCGCAACGCTTCCGGCCTTTGGCTTCCTGTCTATCATGTCGTAAGGGAAAAACGAACCATGTATGTCGCTCGTTTCCACGACACGAAGCGTAAGGGTCTTATTGCTTGCGGCGCAAGAAAGAGTCGCAGAAAGAAACATGATGGAAAGAAAAAAAGTCTTCATGTAATCAGTGTCTTATAAGTTTAATTTTATGGTCAATACAAGTTGGCAATTCATCTTCGTAGTGTGTCACAAGAATCAGCGTCTTGTTTGTTCGTTGCATGAACGTGTCTATCACATTCTTGGCAAGCACACGGTTGTAGTTGTCAAGTCCATGGAGAGGCTCGTCAAGTATCAGAAGTTCCGGGTCTTTAACAAAGGCACGCGAAAGCAATACAAGACGTTGCTCACCGCTGGAAAGTTTCAGGAAGGTTGTATTTTCCTTGCCTTCGAGTCCAAATACCTTCATCCAAAAACTGCAGGTGGCATATTCTTCTTCGGAAGGCTTGGCATAAAGGCCAACGGAATCCTTCAAACCGCTCGCCACGATTCTTATGGCAGGAATGTCTTTCTGATAAGCGCGATGCATCTCAGGTGATACATAGCCGATATGCTTTTTTATATCCCATATGCTCTCACCTGTTCCACGCGGCATGCCAAACAGCGTGATGTCGCAAGCATAGCTCTGAGGATTGTCAGCGCAAATTAAGCTCAGCAAGGTGGATTTTCCTGCTCCATTCTGTCCGCTCAATACCCAACGTTCGCCGTTGAGCACTGTCCAGTCGAGGTCCTTTAGAATTGTCCTATCGCCGTATTGTATGCTGACATGGTTCAACTTGGCCACCTCACGGGTACTATAGTCGTTGTTTTTATAGGGAAGGCTGATAATTGCATCAGCCATGTCCTTAGCAAGCACAAAACTACCGGGAGTGGCATGAGATACGATAAACTCCTCACGTGTCATCTTTTTGCCGACGCGCATGCCTTTGACTTCTACCACATGCGTGATGAACTCAGGAATGTCATCGGTCTTTGACAAGACAAGAATTATTTGGATTTTCTCTTCCTTGATTATTGTTGCGAAAAGCAGTTTCAATTGATCGCGAGTTTCCGCGTCAAGACCTATGAAAGGATTATCCATGATCAAAACGCGTGGCTGTGAGAAAAGCGTCTCTGTGAGCTTGAGCTTTCTCAGTTCTCCACTCGACAAAAGGATGATTGGTTTGTCGAGCAATGGTCTCATGTTAAACATGTCGTAAAGCTGCTCCTTTAGAGCATGTCTTGCGGCATTGTCTTCTCCAGCGCGAGCGTAAGCCGCATTTAGCTTATCGTTTACGGTAGGGGTATTTTCGTCTATTTCAGTTTGGTTCCAACGTTGCTGTAAATAATAAGCACGGTCGTTGTCTCCACCGTAAGCATCACGGAAGGTGATGTATTTTATGTTGTCAGACAAGCTCTTGTTTGTGTTTGGATAGAAATCGTATTCCGGATCACGCATGAGCAAGGGATGACTGCCTGTGAGAATATTTACAAGCATAGTCTTGCCGCCACCGTTTGGGCCTACGATAGCAATCTGCTCATCATCGTTAAGAGTGAAGTTGACAGGTTCTGCCATACGCCATTCGGGCATACGCACGACACCGTCTTTCACATTTATGATTTGTCTACTCATATGTAATTGTTTGATTCTTAATTCTTTATAGGATTTCAGCGCGGACGCATTACGGTTCTAACGTAACGGCGCTGCCATTGTAACGTAACGGCATTGCCATTCTAGCGTAACGGCGTTGCCGTTGTAACGTAACGGCATTGCCGATCTAACGTAAAGCCGAAACCGTTCTTAGCGTTGATTTCTATCAATCCATTTTCGTGCTTTCATTGCTGTAAAATGGATATTACTTAATGCGAAAGCCGCTCCTTGTTTTTGACCACAAAATCTTTCCATGAGCCATAGTGCCGGGCGTTTGTCTGTGGAGTGGAGAGTTGCAAAAAATGGCAATAAGCTGCCCCGAGTGCATCGGTGGCATCCATGAATTTCGGCATATCGTCCTTGTTTATATTCAGTAACCTCTGCAACATTCCAGCCACCTGTTCCTTCGATGCTTGCCCCTCGCCAGTAATAGCCATTTTGATTTTCAGCGGAGCATATTCGTGTATAGGTATAGAATGGTGTATGGCAGCGGCAATGGCTACTCCTTGGGCGCGTCCGAGTTTGAGCATGGACTGAACGTTCTTGCCAAAGAAAGGGGCTTCGATGGCCATCTCGTCAGGCAAATATTCATCAATTATACCAGTCACTCGTTCAAATATTTTTCCAAGACGCAAATAGGGATCACGCTCTTTTCGCATGTCAATTACGCCCATGGCAACAAGACCCGCCTTGTTGCCACGCACGGTCAGTACGCCATATCCCATGACGTTTGTGCCTGGGTCTATGCCTAAGATGATTTTCTCTCCAACAACGTTTGCCACCTTTGACCTTTCTTTGCCTTATCTGTCAATATACGGATTGCCTGCTACCTCGGCGCCAATTGTTGTCTCTGGTCCATGACCTGGAAACACGCGGACGTCGTCGGGCAGTTGCGAAAGATGTC
The DNA here is from genome assembly GCA_963599465.1 of Oscillospiraceae bacterium. GTDB lineage: Bacteria > Bacteroidota > Bacteroidia > Bacteroidales > Bacteroidaceae > Prevotella. The sequence goes on from CAVBXD010000009.1 coordinate 85,193, forward strand.
GAAGACTCATCACCATCATGAACATGGAGCCGCCTTCAAAGTCGGTACGACCTATTGAACCTTGAAAAAGCGTGTCACCTGTAAAAGCTACACGTTCTTCCTCACAATAATAAGTCAGACCACCTGGCGAATGTCCTGGAGTTGTCAATATCGTAAACTTATGCGAACCAAAATCAACTGTATCGAGCTCATCAAGACATTTGCCAACACAGACAAAGTCGTCTTGAGTGAGGTCGGCAATGCCTAATATTGCTTTGGCTTGTTCGGGCATTGCCTTGAAAAAATTGGCATCGGCTGTCCCTGCCTCAGGCTTCACTCCCCACGTGTCAAAAACAAACTTGTCGCCCAAGTTGTGGTCGATGTGTCCGTGAGTGACTATCAAATGTTTAACAATGAGGCCATTGCTCTCAATATAGTTTTTTATAGCTTCTTTTTCAGGCTCATAGTATGCGCCGCAATCAACGATTACACACTCTTTGGTTTCGTCGCTTACAACGTAAGTGTTTACCCTGATTGGGTTGCATACAAATCTTTTGATATTCAACATATGTATTTACTGTGCTTAAAGAATGAAGTAATAAAATATGTGTGTAGACCGTTATGTCAATAAACAGGCAGATATACCACATTTTTCTCTTCAAACCATTGTTCATCGAAAAAGTCGGAGATGGCAATGGTTTTTACTATCTTATGGAAAGGCTTGAGTTCCTCATCAAGGTTTCCACCTTTAAGTGTAATGATTCCGTTTGGCAATGAATTGTGTTGAGAAGTCTTGACAAGATTTTTCCTTACTATCTTAACCATGTCTGGCAATGCCATTACCGCACGCGACACTACGAAATCGTATTTGCCTTTCTCCTCCTCACCACGTAGATGCACAGCTTCTACATTGGTAAGTCCCAAAGCCCGTGCGACTTCTGTCGCCACCGTGATTTTCTTCCCAGTTCCGTCAATGAGCCTGAACGAGCATTCGGGGAAGAGAATGGCGAGGGGGATGCCTGGGAAACCTCCGCCACAACCAAAATCAAGTATGCGCGTTCCAGGACGGAATTTTATTACCTTCGCTATGGCCAAGGAGTGAAGCACATGATGAAGGTAGAGGTTGTCAATGTCCTTTCTGGAAATGACATTTATCTTTGAGTTCCAATCTCGATAAAGTGCGTCAAGAGCGTCTATTTGTCGCACTTGTTGTTCGCTGAGATCATTGAAATATTTTGAAATCAAATCCATAGCCAAAGTTTTTTCTTACTATCAAATGCAAAGTTACTGATTTTTGTCGTAACTTTGCAGTAAGACATTGATTTTGTATAACATAATAACATATTGGTTGAAAACATGAAGAATCATAAAGCTGCATTATTCGACTTGGACGGAGTGATCTTAAACACGGAGAGTCAATACACTGACTTTTGGGCTGCGATGGGAGACAAGTATTTCCATTCAGGCGCAGAATTTGCGAATATGATTAAAGGGTCAACCCTTGTTCAGATAATGGACAAGTATTTCAAGGATGACACTAAACTCCAGCAAGAGATCACGGTTGCCCTTGACGATTTTGAGATGTCGATGTCGTATGAATATATAGAAGGATTTCCCGAATTTGTCAGCGACATAAGGAAAGCTGGCATAAAGACGGCTGTTGTAACGAGCAGCAACATCAAGAAAATGGAAATGGTCTATCGTGCCCATCCTGAGTTCAAGTCGTTTTTTGACGCAATTCTCACAAGTGAGGACTTCGACCGCAGCAAGCCTGATCCGGACTGCTATTTTAAAGGTGCAAAACGATTTGGTTTACAACCTGATATGTGTATCGGATTCGAGGATAGCATTAATGGATTGAAAGCCGTTAAAGCCGCTGGAATGTTTTGCGTGGGTCTCGAAACCACTAACCCTCACGATGTAGTGGCTGAATACGCCGATTTGGTGGTTGACAACTATTTGAACGCAAATGAAAAAGACGGGAACGACAAATATAATAAATTGATGGAACTATTCGTTTGATATATGATATAAGAGACGTTTTACGTTATAAAATGAGAATCATCTTACGCATCATAACATTAATATTTGCCACGTCTTGCTTTGTCGCATGTGCCGACGAAGAAGGGTTTACGACATCGACGAGCAACAAGCTTTCGTTTTCAAACGACACGCTTTCCCTCGATACGGTGTTCAGCAATGTGCCGTCGGCATCACGCTCCATGTGGGTTTACAATAAGTCAGGCAAAGGATTGCGTTGTGGCGCGAGTTTGGAAAAGGCGAGCGCTTCTGCTTTCAGGGTAAACATCGACGGCATTTATCTCGGCGAGAACAACAACTGGCAAACGTCAGACATTGAAATAGATGATAAGGATAGCGTAAGGATTTATGTTGAGGCCACGCTGCCCAATACGGCAGGGCAAACTCTGCAAAAGAATGATGACAACATTGTCTTCACTCTGCAGAGCGGAGTGAGCCAAAAGATTAACCTCAACGCTTGGGCATGGAATGCCATACAGCTGAAAGGGCTTGAGGTTGCCAAGGACACAACAATTCAAGGCAATATACCTATTATAATATATAAAGGAGTGAAGGTTGATAGTGGGGCAGTGCTTAATATCGGGCCTGGTACCACCATGTATTTCCATAACGATGCGGGAATTGAGATTTACGGAAGCCTTCGTTGCAACGGAACAGCTGAGAACAAGGTGGTCTTGCGAGGCGACAGGATAGACAGAATGTTCGACTACTTGCCTTACGACCGCACGCCTGGTCAATGGCAAGGTTTAAGATTTCACTCGTCCTCATACGGAAACGAGCTAAACCATACCGACATACACAGTTGCTTTAATGGCATCGTGGCAGATTCTTCAGACATAAGCAAGAAAAAACTCATTTTGAACTATTCTACCATTCACAATTGCCAAGGCACCGGACTTGAAGCAAACTACATAAATGCTTCAATCCTCAATACGCAAATTACAAATACTTTGGGCAATTGTGTGTATATCACAGATGGTGACATTGATATAAACAGTTGCACAATAGCGCAATTTTATCCTTTTGACGGCATGAGAGGCATGGCGTTATTTGCCATTCTCGATAAGGACTTAAAAAAGCTCCGGGTAAACAACACTTTAATAACAGGTTATGCAGACGATGTTGTTTATGTGTCAAGAGACGACTCGCCGCTTGATTGGAAATTCTACCATTGCATAATCCGCACGCCTAAGCCAACAAGTGATGATAGCACAAGAATGACAAACGTGATTTTTGAGAATGTCAAGGACACGACATCCATGGGCGTGAAACACTTTAAGAACATTGATACTGACAATCTAATTTACGACTTCCATCTTGTAGACAAGTCGGCGGCAATAGACAAGGCAGATTCTGCCACGTCGCCAAAAGATGACCACGACGGTGTAAAACGAGACGAGAAGCCGGATATCGGAGCCTACGAAAACATTAAAGAGGAAAAAAATGATTAAATCTAAATTGGAAATTAGCTACGACTCTTGTTCTATAGATGAGTTGACAGGCGAAGAAAAACTACTTGTGGAGCGCGCAAGGGAAGCTACTTGCAACTCGTTTGCGCCGTACAGCAATTTTCATGTTGGCGCGGCATTAATGCTTAAAAACGGCAAGGTGATAATTGGCGCAAACCAAGAAAACTCGGCTTTTCCTTCAGGGCTTTGCGCTGAGCGCACCGCTGTTTTCGGAGCTCAGGCAAACTATCCAGACCAACCAATCTTGATGCTTGCCATTGCTGCCGCCGATTCTAACGGACTTCGCTCTAAACCTGTTTCGCCATGCGGAGCTTGCCGACAAGTTATTCTGCAAATGGAGTCCAGATATAATCAACCCGTTGAAATATTATTGTGTGGGACAGAGAACATCCTCAGGTTCAAGTCAATTAAAGACTTGTTGCCATTTTCTTTTGTTGATGATGACCTTCTACCAGAACAATAACGCATGGTAAACGCTAAAAAACATTAACGAAACAAGGAAGCCGTTCGATTTCAATTCGACAGCTTCCTTGTTTACATATATAAGAACTCGAACGCATTTTCCTTAGCAATAAGTTTTTGCCTGTTTCATAACGATTAGCAAACATATACAGAATTGATATATTTGTGTTAAGTTTTGATTAACGCGAATAAATAATGTAAAAAGTTATCAAGTTATAGAAAAAATTATATAGGCAGGAAATGCTAAATATTATCAAGTTTTTGAGTTAAAAAGATTTTGATGTGCAATTTTTTCTCAAATTTCTTACGTTAAACGTGTATAAAAAAACCCATTTGGGTTTGGAAGTTTTGATATTTGTGGTTAACTTTGCCACAGAAAATTCACGGGAAAATATATAAAAAAAATAGACAAGAACATACCGAATATGGCAAAAATTAAGACTATCGGAATACTCACATCAGGAGGTGACGCACCAGGCATGAACGCCGCTATTCGTGCGGTGACGCGTGCAGGCATCTGCAATGGATTCAACATCAAGGGTATTTACCGTGGCTATGATGGACTTATTTACGATGACATCAAGCCTTTTACCACCGAAAACGTTTCGGGCATCATAATGCAAGGCGGAACAATTCTTAAGACCGCACGCTCAAAGGCATTCATGACCCCGGAGGGACGCGCCAAGGCCTATGAGAACCTCAAAAAAGAGCAAATAGACGCTCTTGTAGTAATAGGTGGTAACGGATCGCTTACTGGTGCCAAAAATTTCGCCCAAGAATATGATCTTTGTTGCATCGGTTTGCCCGGAACAATTGACAATGACCTCTATGGCACAGATACTACCATAGGTTATGACACCACCTTGAACACGATTGTGGACTGCGTTGACCGTATCCGCGACACCGCACAGAGCCATGAACGCATCTTTTTCATTGAGGTGATGGGACGAGATGCAGGTTTCTTGGCACAAAACTCAGCGATAGCGAGTGGTGCAGAAGCTGCCATCATACCAGAGGATTCAACCGACGTAGACCAGCTCGCAAAGTTCATGGAGCGTGGCATACGCAAATCGAAGAAGAGCTGTATTGTCGTAGTATCAGAAAGCCCTAAGTGTGGTGCCATGTATTACGCCAATCGCGTGAAGAAGGAATTCCCGGAGTTTGATGTCCGTGTTTCTATTCTTGGCTATGTGCAACGTGGTGGACGTCCATCAGCTCATGACAGAATCCTTGCGAGCCGCACTGGTGTAGGCGCTGTGGAAGCAATCATGCAAGGACAACGCAACATCATGGTTGGCATTCACAATAATGAGGTTACATATATTCCACTTGTTGAGGCTGTTCGCTCTGACAAACCATTCGACCGCAAGCTGATAGAGGTTCTTGATGAATTAAGCATATAAAAAGCTTAATGGCAAAAGATACGTATTTAGAATTATATTAACTATAAAAGATATTGTATGTCACAGATTAAAGGACACATCTCTCAAATAATCGGTCCGGTTATCGATGTCTATTTCGACACGAAAGGACAGGAGGCTGAGAAGGTGTTGCCAAAAATTTACGAGGCACTTAAAGTGACTCGTTCTGATGGCAAGGAAATTGTCATAGAGGTTGAGCAACACATTGGAGAAGACACCGTGCGTTGCATTGCCATGGATTCAACAGACGGTTTGGAACGTGGTCTTGAGGCAGTACCGACAGGCGCGCCAATACAAATGCCTGCAGGTAACCAAATACGTGGCCGAATGATGAACGTCATTGGTCAACCTATTGACGGCATGAGCGATCTTAGCATGAAGGGCAGCTACCCCATACATCGCCCGGCACCTAAGTTTGAGCATTTGTCCACCCACAAGGAGATGCTTCCTACCGGCATTAAGGTCATCGATTTGCTTGAACCTTATATGAAGGGTGGAAAGATTGGACTCTTCGGTGGAGCCGGTGTAGGTAAGACCGTGCTCATCATGGAGCTGATGAACAACATTGCGAAAGGACATGCAGGCTACTCCGTATTCGCAGGTGTAGGTGAACGCACACGTGAGGGCAACGACCTTATAAGAGATATGATTGAGTCTGGCGTTATTCGCTATGGCGAGAAGTTCTGCAAGGCCATGAATGAAGGCAAGTGGGATCTTTCCTTGGTTGATCAAGACGAGCTCGCAAAGTCTCAGTCGACTCTTGTCTATGGTCAGATGAATGAACCTCCAGGGGCGCGTGCACGAGTGGCTTTGTCGGGTCTGACTATCGCAGAGGAATTCCGCGACCATGGAGGCAAGGACGGTGGCCCGGCTGACATCATGTTCTTCATTGACAACATTTTCCGTTTCACACAGGCTGGTTCCGAGGTGTCAGCTTTGCTTGGACGTATGCCTTCGGCTGTGGGTTACCAACCAACGTTGGCATCAGAGATGGGCGCAATGCAGGAACGAATCACATCTACGAAAGAAGGCTCCATCACATCCGTACAGGCTGTTTATGTTCCAGCTGACGACTTGACCGACCCTGCACCGGCTACGACATTCTCTCACCTTGACGCAACAACTGTGCTTGACCGTAAGATTACACAGCTCGGTATCTATCCAGCAGTTGATCCTTTGGCTTCAACTTCTCGTATTCTCGATCCATTGATTGTGGGCAAGGAACACTATGAGTGCGCTCAGCGAGTAAAGGAGACGCTTCAGCACTATCAAGAACTGCAAGACATCATTGCTATCCTTGGCATGGATGAGTTGTCTGATGAAGACAAGCTTGTCGTGAACCGTGCACGTCGCGTACAGAGGTTCCTTTCACAGCCATTTACCGTAGCAGAGCAATTCACAGGTGTCAAGGGCGTAATGGTCAGCATTGAAGATACCATTAAGGGATTCAACGCCATACTCGATGGTGAGGTAGATGATCTTCCAGAGCAGGCGTTCATGAATGTTGGTACCATTGAAGACGCTATTGCCAAAGGTAAGAAGCTTATCAATGAGGCAAAGGCATAACCAAGCTAAAGCAACATGGATATGTTGAAGTTGAAGATTATTTCTCCTGAAAAAGTGATATTCGATGGTGAAGTTGAGAGTGTCAAGGTGCCTGGCATACAAGGTAGCTTTGAGATACTTATAAACCATGCACCAATAATATCATCACTTGTAAAAGGAGATGTGGAATATAAGGGCAAAGGGGAGAGCAAAAAACTTTCCATCGTAGGCGGATTCGTAGAAGTTAAGAAAAACGAGATAAGCCTTTGCGTGGAAATTTGACCTCTCATGAATCAAGACAAGATAAGGTAGAATATGCTTTCCCCATTGACAGTCTTCCTATTGGTGGCAATGTTTACATTGCTCGGTGTAGGATGGAAATTAGGATATGACTTCGTTAAATCAAGGGAGCCGAAGCAAATAACAAAATTCTATTTTGCATACGCAACCTTTCGGATGTTAACAATCTTACTCGTCACAGGCGTGTATATGTTGTTCATATCGCAAAGTAAAACGGAGTCTAAAGTCTTTGTTGTCATGGAGTTTGTCCTGTATGCTGCGATGATGGTCTTGACATTGAAAAACAATATTAAACGCTCTTGAAAGAATGAGATATTTACATCATATAATCTGTTGCTTATTAGCAATTTCACTTGCCATGCCCGCTTTAGCGTCGCAAAAGCAAGGTGATGACCTCAATACGTCGCAGATTGTAGTAGGACATATTAAAGACTCCTACGATTGGCACGTCACGGATATTGGTACGAAGCACATAGTTATCAATCTCCCCGTCATAGTTAAGAGCACCACGGGTTGGCATGTGTTCAGCACGTCTCAGTTCACTGAGGAGGCAGATGCTAACGGCTACAGAAAGGGACCTTTCAACCTTGCTATAGCTACGACAGGATCCCATGCGGGAAAGATTGTAGAATTGCAAAACGGTAAGGAGATAATGCCTTTTGACATTAGCATAACCAAGACTGTTGCCGTGCTTTTTATAGATTCTATCATTCTCTTGCTATGTATATTGTTACCAGCAAGATGGTATAGAAAACACAAGGCGAGCGACCCTGCCCCTGGTGGATTTACAGGATTAATGGAAATGCTCGTGTCATGGGTTGAAGATAACATTGTGAAACCGGGAGTTGGAGACAACTATGAAAAATACTCTCCATATCTTCTGACATGTTTCTTCTTCATACTTACATGTAACTTGATGGGCATCATGCCATTTCCTCCAGGTGGAGGCAACTTGACGGGTAACATTGCTTGCACATTCTTCCTTGCGTTATGTACATTCGTAATAACACAGTTTAGCGGTTCCAAGCACTATTGGAAAGATATCTTTTGGCCAGAAGTTCCATTGGCATTGAAGGCTTTCCCATTGATTCCTCTTATTGAGTTCGTGGGAATATTTACAAAGCCATTTGCACTGATGATTCGACTTTTTGCCAACATGATGGCAGGACATGCCATAGCCCTTTCCTTGACTTGTATCATCTTTGTGGTGGCAACGATGGGAATAGGAGTGGCAATAGGAATGTCAACACTGAGTGTTGTAATGAGCATCTTCATGATGTGCCTTGAACTCCTGGTTTGCTTTATTCAAGCAATGGTGTTCACAATGCTAAGTTCTATATTCATTGGCTTGGCCCGTGCAAAGGATTGAGCCATACAAAAAGAAAATAATAACAAAAACATTTATCAACAACAGCCTTACAACCAAGTTTCAAGGCTATTTTAGCCAAGATACAAAGCAAGGGGCGATTAAAAAAAATTACAATTATGATTTCAGCATTATTATTGCAAGCCGCCGCAGCAGGCGTAGCAAAGTTGGGTGCCGGTGTTGGTGCAGGTCTCGCAGCAATTGGCGCAGGTATTGGTATCGGACGCATTGGCGGACAGGCTATGGACGCAATGGCAAGGCAACCAGAAGTAATGAGCAAGATCTTTACTAACATGATTGTCGCAGCTGCCCTTATCGAGGGTGTAGCCTTGTTTGCTGTGGTCGTTGCATTCCTCTGCATCTAATCATCATAGAACAAACAACTGCGTATGGATTTATTGATACCAAGCACAGGCTTACTCTTTTGGATGACTATAGTCTTCCTCATTGTGCTTGCCGTCCTGTGGAAATGGGGCTTCCCAGCCATCACCAAGATGGTGAAAGAGCGTAAAGACTACATAGACGACAGCTTGAGAAAGGCTCATGAAGCCAATGAGAAGCTTGCTAATATACAAAAAGAAGGCGAATCCATTCTGCAGGAAGCACGCGAAAAACAAGCAGAGGTCTTGAAAGAGGCCACTGCAACACGTGATGCCATCATAGCCAAGGCAGAGAATCAGGCAAAAGATCGCAGCGCACAGCTCATCAATGATGCCAAAGCTGAGATAGAACAGGAAAAGCAGCAGGCCATTCGTGAAATACGCGGACAGGTAGCAGAGCTTTCTGTTAAGATCGCAGAAAAGATTGTCATGCAACAACTGGCGACAGATGACAAGCAGATGGAATTAATAAACAAGATTCTTGATGAAGTTGCTGACTCAGACGAGGCAGCCAAATAAAACGATTGTCTATGGATTCAGGTGTAATAGCTGTTAGATATGCGAAGGCTCTCTTGGAAATCGCCATCCGACTAAAGCAGGAAGACGCGATTTACGAAGAGATGCAGACGCTTTCTACAAACTATATCCAAGTGCCGCAGCTTCGGTTTACGATAGACAATCCTACCCTTGGAAACGAGAAGAAGTTGGACTTGCTAAAGACTGCCTGTGGTGGAGACATCAACGACTTGACAGTGAGATTTCTTAATCTCGTTTTCAAGGAAGGTAGAGAGTCAAGCTTGCAGTTTATGGCAACGGCCTACTTAACATTATACAGGAAACACAAAAACATCATTTGTGGAAAGTTGACAACCGCTGTACCTGTTTCGGCAGAGACGGAGACAAAGATGAAGCAAATGGTGGAAAAAAGAACCCACGGAAAAGTTGAGTTCAATACGGAAGTGGATCCAAGTATAATAGGCGGATTCATTCTTGAGTACGACACATATAGTCTCGACGCAAGCGTGAAGACGAAACTCAAGGGAGTGCTCAATCAACTGACAGCGTAAAGCCTTAATATTGAGAATTAAAAGAAGTTATTATAAATGAGTGATAAATTAAAACCAAGTGAGGTGTCTGAAGTGCTCATCAAGCAACTTGAAGGCGTCAACTCGGAGGAGCAGTTTGATGAGGTGGGAACCGTTCTCACGGTAGGAGACGGTGTTGCCCACGTCTATGGACTGCGTAATGCCGAGGCGAGCGAACTTCTTGAGTTTGAAAATGGCACTATGGCAATTGTCATGAACCTCGAGGAAGATAATGTAGGTTGTATCCTTTTAGGTGCCTCTTCTGGTATTGAGGAAGGCATGAAAGTGAAGCGTACACACCGCATTGCCTCTATTCGTGTCAACGACAACTTCCTCGGTCGCGTTGTCAATACTCTTGGCCAGCCTATTGATGGCAAGGGAGACATTGACATGACAGACGCGTTCGAGATGCCTCTTGACAGAAAAGCACCTGGCGTTATATATCGTCAACCCGTAAAACAACCACTACAGACGGGCTTAAAAGCCATAGACTCGATGATACCTATCGGTCGCGGACAACGTGAGCTGATCATTGGTGACCGCCAAACTGGTAAGACCGCTGTAGCCATTGATACCATTATCAACCAAAAGGGAAACTACGAGGCTGGCAAGCCAGTATATTGCATTTATGTGGCCATCGGCCAGAAAGCAAGTACAGTGGCTGCTCTCGTGCAAACTCTGAAGGAACAAGGTGCATTACCTTACACCATCATTGTTAGCGCTACAGCTGCCGATCCCGCTGCCATGCAGTATTATGCTCCTTTTGCAGGTGCGGCTATTGGTGAATATTTCCGTGATCGCGGATTCGACGCTCTTGTTGTATACGATGACTTGTCAAAGCAAGCCGTTGCATATCGTGAGGTTTCATTGATACTTCGCCGCCCTTCTGGTCGTGAAGCATATCCTGGCGACGTGTTCTATCTTCACTCTCGTTTATTGGAACGCGCAGCTAAGATTAATGAACAGGAAGATGTGGCGAAGCAAATGAACGACCTGCCAGAATCAATGAAAGGACATGTGAAAGGTGGTGGTTCGTTAACAGCCCTTCCTATCATTGAGACACAAGCCGGGGATGTATCCGCTTATATCCCGACAAACGTAATTTCAATTACGGATGGACAGATATACTTGGAGACCGATTTGTTTAACCAAGGTTTCCGTCCTGCAATCAATGTAGGTATCTCTGTAAGTCGTGTTGGTGGCTCTGCACAAATCAAGAGCATGAAGAAAGTTGCCGGTACGCTGAAGATTGACATGGCCCAGTATCGTGAACTTGAGAGTTTCGCTAAATTCTCAAGCGACATGGATCCTGTCACGGCAATGACAATTGACAGAGGTCGCAAGAACAACCAATTGCTGATTCAAGCTCAGTATAGCCCAATGCCAGTAGGCGAGCAGATAGCGATTCTTTATTGCGGTGTTCACGGACTTATGCATGACGTGCCTGTTGACAAGGTTCGCAACGTTCAGGATCAGTTCCTTGAGCAGATGCGTACTCAGCATCAGGATGTGCTTGACACTCTTGCTTCTGGTAAGATTGACGAAACATGCACAAAGACCATTGAAGACGTAATGGCGAATGTCGCTGGACAGTTTGCCTCTAAATAAACGTAATAGATATGCCTTCATTAAAAGAGATAAAGACCCGTATAGCATCTGTACAGAGTACGCGTAAGATAACAAGTGCCATGAAAATGGTTGCGTCATCTAAACTTCACCGCGCACAGACTGCCATTCAGAATATGCTACCATATGAAAATTTGCTTGAGCATATTTTGAAATCGTTTCTTGTCTCCATGCCTGATGCCGCCGAGGGAAACCTCACGGAAGAACGCAAGGACATCAAAAGCGTGGCACTCGTTGTTTATTCCTCAAATAATTCTCTATGCGGAGGATATAACAATAACGTCATTCGAAAGATGCTACATGCAATAGATGGGTATCATGCTCAAGGCATAAACAACATTACCATCTATCCAATCGGTCGAAAAGTAGCTGAAAAGGTCAAGAGTTTAGGGCTAAAGTCGGGTGGAGACTTTGTGGAATTGGCAGACAAGCCTAACGCCGCAGAATGCAGGAGCATCGCTGAAGAGCTAATAGAGAAATACTCTAAGCACGAATACGATAAGGTAGAGCTTATCTACCATCATTTTAAAAGCGCAGGCTCACAAGTGCTTACATGCAGAAATTATTTGCCACTTGACTTGTCTACGGAGAAGATAGGGGCATATAATGATAGAGACCTCTCGTCGAATCTCGCAACAGCAAAAGCCCAAGAATACTTGCGAAAAAACGGCAAAGCTGTTGAGAAGAACTCATCTGACGCAATTCCTCTTAATGACGACTTCATTGTTGAGCCGGATATAAAGACCGTGCTTGATGAATTAGTTCCAAAGGCTTTGGACTTGATGATTTACACTGCTCTTCTTGATAGCAACGCATCTGAACATGCAGCCCGTATGGTTGCCATGCAAGCTGCTACAGACAATGCTGATGAATTGCTTAAGGACTTGAACCTGCAATACAATAAGAGCCGTCAGGCCGCTATTACGAATGAACTGTTGGACATTGTCGGTGGAAGCAATAGTTAAGCGAGACATCGACCAATTTCTAATAATAATTAAATGGGAAATGGAAAAGTAATTCCTTTCCCATTTTTTTATTAACTTCGCATCTATGAAAAGGATAGTTGCAAGTTTAATACTAATTTTGTCGTTTCTTCCAATAATCGCTCAAAAGAAAGAAATAAACACGGCAATTGACAATCTCAAGGCCAATAAAGACCTTGACAAGGTTGAAGTGTCTATGACATCATTGCTCAAAGACTCTTCTAACACAAGAAATGAGAAGATTTGGGAACTTCTTTTCGAATCTTTGAAAAAACAATATCAAGCGGGAAATGAAAAGTTGTATCTGAAACAGAAATTCGACACGGCATCGTTGTTCAATATTGCCTCGCGAATGTTTACGTTGATGACAAAGTACGACAGCATTGAAGCAACACCAGACAAGAAAGGAAAAGTAAAGTTGAAGATGCGCAAGCAAAACTCCAATACACTTAATTCTTTGCGTCCCAATTTGTTTAATGGTGGTATATACTTTATCGGCAAACAGAATTATTCTCAAGCATATACATTCTTAGACCAGTATGTCAGCGCTGCGGAAATGCCTATTTTCAAGTCTTATAACTATTCGGTAAAAGATAATAATCTCCCCAAAGCGGCTTACTGGGCGGCATATTGCGGATACAAGCTCAATGACCCACAAAAGGTACTCCGTAATACATATTTGGCTCTTAAAGACAAAGAACATTTAGAGTCAATGATGCAATATCTTGCATCAACATATATGCTTGAGAATGATACTACTAGAAGCATCGAGACAATGGAGGAGGGCTTCACCCTATACCCAAAATCAGAATACTTCTTTTCACACCTAATGGAATATTATTCAAAGAATTCCAATTGGGATAAAGCAACGGTCATGACTGACAAGGCAATAAAAGCTGACAGCACTAATATGAGGGCTTGGATTGCAAAGGGCACGATACTGATAAATTCTGGTGACTATGAAAATAGTTACCAGATTTCACAGTCAATATTAAAGAAAGACAGTACCTTTGAGGATGCTTGGTTGAATGCAGGACTCGCTAGATACAATCAAGGTGTCAAAATAGAACATGACAGTAGAGATCTCAAACAAAAGAGAAAACAGATATTGCAATATTATAAGGAAGCCCTTCCTTACCTTGAAAAGTATAGAAATCTTTGCCCAAACAACGCAGACAAATGGGCAATGCCTTTGTATTCCATTTATCTTAATCTGAATATGGGCAAACAATTTGATGAGATTGACGAGATTATCAAAAAGCTAAAAGGCTCTTGATAATCTTAGCAATCAACAAACAGGACATATCAATTACGGATATATGATGGCTATAAATTAAAAAAGCGAAATCATTTAAAATGATTTCGCTTTTACTTGAGGTGCGTGGCGGAGTCGAACCGCCTTGAGTGGTTTTGCAGACCAGTACCTAACCGTTCGGACAACGCACCGTTTTTCTTAATTGCGATGCAAAGGTAATAACATTTTATCAAACCACCAAAGGTTATCCAACTTTTTTTACAAAAAAAATGAATTGCAAGAAGTCAACCAGCATATAGTAGGTGAATTTGATACTATCAAAGATGTTTCTAAGTAATTGATATGCTGCCGGTTAAAACTTTATAGAATAAAAAGTTTCAGCCGGCAGCAATTAAATTATTCTGCCAAGAAAACCTTCACTTGCTTGTACACATTATCACCAGTATAGCCTAACTTCTCGTCAAGTACCTTGTAAGGAGCTGAGAAACCGAAGCTCTCCATACCCCATACCTTACCGTTGGCACCTACGAGACCTTCGAGAGTCACAGGAAGACCAGCTGTCATACCGAAGATCTTGGCGCCCTTGGGCAGCACGCTCTCCTGGTACTCCTTACTCTGGCCGCGGAACAAGCCCTCAGAAGGAGCGCTCACCACGCGAACTTTGATGCCGTCCTTGCGCAAAGCCTCTGTACCAGCCTCCAAGGTAGAAACCTCAGAACCACTTGCCACGAGGATTACATCGGGATTCTCGTCGCTGCCAGCCACGATGTAAGCACCCTTGGCTGCCTGCTCGTAATCTGTACCCTCAGGCAACTTGGCGATGCCCTGGCGAGAGAAGATGAGAGCTGTAGGAGTATCCACGTTCTCCATGGCGAGCTTCCAGCATACGGTAGTCTCGTCTGCGTCTGCAGGACGGAACACGCGAACGCTGTCCTTGCCGGCGTGGTTCTTCAACTTCTCCATCAAGCGAATCTGTGCCTCCTGCTCCACTGGCTCGTGAGTAGGTCCGTCCTCGCCAACACGGAATGCATCGTGAGTCCAGATGAACTTTACTGGCACCTGCATCAGGGCAGCGATACGAACGGCAGGCTTCATGTAGTCGGAGAATACAAAGAAGGTACCCATGGCTGCTACCACACCACCGTGGAGCATCATGCCTATACACATGTCTGCCATTGTCAACTCTGCCACACCTGCCTGGAAGAATGCGCCGGAGAAGTCACCGCGAACAATGCTCTTGGTCTTCTTCAGGAAGCCGTCGGTCTTATCTGAGTTGGAGAGGTCAGCGGAAGCGCAAATCATATTAGGCACCTGCTCAGCCAGTACGCCGAGGCAAGCAGCGCTGGCAGCACGTGTGGCTGAACCAGCCTTCTGTTCCACCTTGCTCCAGTCTACCTTTGGAGCCTTTCCGCTGAACCACTCGTCCATCTGGGCAGCCTTCTCTGGGTTGCCCTTGCGCCACTCAGCCTCGGCAGCCTTGCGCTCTGCCACGATACCCTTCAGTTCCTCTGCACGCTTAGCGTAGATTTCCTTCACATCGTCGAAGATCACGAAAGCATTCTCTGGGTCACCGCCCAAGTGCTTGATAGTGTTGCTGTAAGCGTCGCCGCCAAGAGGTGCGCCGTGAGTGTTGATGCAAGCCTCGTAGCTGGTACCATCAGCACGGAGGGCACCCTTGCCCATGATGGTCTTACCGATGATAAGGGTAGGGCGCTCCTGCTCCTTCTGGGCTGCGTCGAGAGCCTCACGGATCTGTGCAACGTCGTTACCGTTAATCTTGATCACGTTCCAGCCCCAAGCCTTGTACTTCATCTCTGTGTCTTCTGTCATCACCACGCCACACTCTGTAGAGAGCTGGATGTCGTTGGAGTCGTAGAACATGATGAGGTTGTTCAGACCTAGATTGCCGGCGATGCGACCCACGCCCTGTGAGATTTCCTCCTCTACTGCGCCGTCGGAGATATAGGCATAGATCTTGTGCTGCATCATAGTGGAACCGAGGCGAGCCTCCAGGAACTTCTCTGCCACGGCTGCACCTGCTGCGAGAGCGTGACCCTGACCGAGAGGACCGGATGAGTTCTCGATACCGCGCTCGAGGTCAAGCTCTGGGTGACCTGGAGTTACGCTTCCCCACTGGCGGAACTGCTTCAGGTCTTCCATTGAGAAGAAACCGCGCATTGCCAAACCAGCGTAGAGCATGGGGCTCATGTGACCGGGGTCGAGGAAGAAACGGTCGCGGCCTGTCCATGTAGGATCTGCTGGATCGTAAACCAGGTACTCGGCGAAGAGCACGTTGATGAAGTCGGAACCACCCATGGCACCACCGGGGTGACCAGAGTTGGCCTTCTCTACCATTGAGGCAGCCAAGATACGGATGTTGTCGGCTGCATGATTCATTACTTTAATGTCGTTCATAACGTGTTTATTTATTAATTACTTAACTTTCAATACAACAATTGACTTAGCAGGTAATTTCACCTTCAAGACATTCTTCTTGATTTTAGCATCCTTGAAAGGTGTAGGCTTCAATACATTTGGATGGTCAAAGTCATTGTAATCGGAAACCGATTTGCAAGTCAGCACCTCTCCGTTTACAGCCTTGGCTGTCACATCGTCTAACGCCAATTCCACGTCTTGTGTCTTGTCAAGACTAATGTTGGCTAATGCTACAACTATAGTCCCATCTGCTTTCTTGGCAGCCGAGGTAGACACCAATGGTACTTTTCGTCCATTCTTTGCATGGCTGTCGCCACGTACATCCATGGAGTCGCATTTCACATCGGTGGGCAAGTATGTAGCCTCCTGAAAATCCTTATACATATTAAACACATGATAGGTAGGTGTAAGCACCATGTGCCCAGTACCCTTAGTGTCTGTAAGAATCATCGATTGGAGAACATTAACTACCTGTGCGATATTGCACATACGGATGCGGTCGCAGTGGCGATGGAACACATTGAGCGAAAGGGCTGCAACAAAGGCATCACGCATACAGTTTTGTTGATAGAGATGTCCTTTGATCGTACCAGGTTCCTCGTCCCACCAAGTACCCCATTCATCCACCAAGAGTCCGATTTGTTTCTTTGGATCGGCCTTGTCCATGATGGCCTCATGCTTCTTGATGACATCTTCGATTCCCAGACACTTGCCCATCGTCCAATAGTAGTCATCGTTGTTGAATTTAGTGGCAGAACCTTTACTTCCAGTCCAACCAGTCACAGTGTAATAATGCAAAGAGATGCCATTGGCATGATGTCCTACACGATCCATCAAAACCTTTGTCCAGTTATAGTCGTAGTCGCTTGCGCCAGAGGCTATCTTATAGAGTTCGTTGCCATCATAGTTGCGACAGTATACAGAGTAACGACGGAAGAGGTCTGAGTAATATTCAGGACGCATATTTCCACCACATCCCCAACTTTCGTTGCCTACGCCGAGATATTTCACTTTCCAAGCCTTGTCACGTCCGTTTTGACGGCGGAGCTTTGCCATTGGCGTGTCACCGTCGCTGGTCATGTACTCCACCCACTTGGCCAACTCCTCTACAGTACCAGAACCAACGTTGCCGCTGATATATGGCTCGCACCCCAGCATCTCGCAGAGGTTCAGGAATTCGTGGGTTCCAAAGGAATTGTCTTCAATGGTGCCACCCCAGTTATTGTTTTGCATCTTAGGACGTTTTTCACGCGGTCCGATACCATCCATCCAATGATACTCATCCGCAAAACAACCTCCAGGCCATCTCAATACAGGCACTTTCAAGTCCTTGAGTGCCGCTAGTACGTCATTGCGGTATCCCTGAGTATTGGGAATCTGTGATTCTGGACCAACCCAAAGTCCGCCATAGATGCAACTTCCAAGATGCTCGGCAAATTGTCCGTAGATCTCCTTGTATATTTTTTGGCTTCCTTGATTAACATGGATAGTACCAGTGACATCCTGAGCCTCAGCAGAGAATCCAACAATAGCCGTCAGTAATGCTGTTGACAGAATTCTTTTCATCATATCTGAAAATTATTTCTTGTTGGCGACAGCGGCCTTTTCTATAGCAAGACCAGCCTTGTAGGTCTCGATATAAGAGTCAAAACCTGCAACATCCTCAGGAACAGGGGCAATCTCTACACCGGTGTTTCCTGCAAAAACTATCTTGTCGAGATAATCGGCAAGGGAAAGATGCTCATAGTTGTTGACGAGATAACCAGCCAACAATGCTATGCCCCATGCACCTCCTTCGCCTGCTGTTTCCATTACAGAGATAGGGGAGTTGATGGCTGCGGCTAAGATGCGTTGACCTACGCCCTTGGTCTTGAAAAGTCCTCCGTGACCGGTAATGCGGTCCACTTGTACCTTCTCGTCCTTGAAGAGTACGTCGTTGCCAATCTTCAGTACTGCCACAGATGCATAGAGGTTTGCACGCATAAAGTTTGCGAGGTTGAAGTGGTCGTTAGCAGAGCGAACAAACATAGGACGACCTTCTGCAAGGCCTGTTACAGGCTCTCCAGAAATATAGTTGTATGCAATCAAACCACCACAGTCAGCATCACCCTCAAGGGCATGGTTGTAGAGCTTGCCGAACACCTCGTTCATGTCAACGGGCACACCAAGCAATTCTTGATACTGTTTGAAAAGTGATACCCAAGCGTTGAGGTCGGATGTGCAGTTGTTGCAGTGAACCATTGCCACAGGACTTCCGTCTGGAGTAGTAACCATGTCAATGACTTCATAAGGTTTACTCAAGGCTTTCTCCAATACAATCATGGAGAAGGAAGATGTACCTGCGCTCACGTTACCTGTGCGTTGGCGAACGGCGTTGGTAGCTACCATGCCCGTGCCTGCATCACCCTCTGGGGGACAGAGAGGAGTACCAGCCTTCAAGGTGCCAGATGGGTCGAGCTTCTTGGCACCTTCCTCAGTCAGCACGCCAGCATCCTCGCCTGCGTTCAATACTTGTGGGAGGATGTCGAGAATCTTCCAGCCCAAGTTCTTGGGCTCAATGAGTTTATCGAACTTAGCCACCATGTCGGCGTCGTAGTCGTTAGTATTGGAGTCGATGGGGAGCATACCTGATGCGTCGCCCACGCCCAGTACCTTCTTGCCTGTCAACTGCCAGTGGATATAACCGGCGAGGGTAGTAAGGAAGTCTATGTTGCCGATGTGCTCCTCACCGTTGAGGATGGCCTGGTAAACGTGTGAGATGCTCCAGCGCAATGGGATGTTGAAGTGGAACAGCTCTGAAAGCTCGGCGGCAGCCTTGCCTGTATTGGTGTTGCGCCAGGTGCGGAAGGGCACAAGGATGTTCTCGTCCTTTCCGAAAGCCATGTAGCCGTGCATCATGGCAGAAATACCGATGGCAGCGAGCTGCTGGATCTCACAGTCGTACTCAGCCTTCACGTTCTTGCGAAGGTCGACGTAGCAATCCTGCAAGCCTTTCCAGATGGTATCGATGCTGTAGGTCCACAAGCCGTCCACCAACTGGTTTTCCCACTCGAAACTACCTTGTGCGATAGGGGCGTTGTTTTCATCTATCAAGACGGCCTTAATTCGGGTAGAACCAAACTCTATACCCAAAATAGATTTACCAGTCTCTATTGTTTTTTTTGCGTTGCTCATTGCATCATTAGATTTATGAGAAAGTTTTTCAGGAAATGATAATATTGTTTTCACCTCGTAGAAAAATTTATTTCCACGAGGTGAAAATTTTTGAAGAGTCTTTCTCTCGTTTAGACAGGTGAGAATTATTTCAATGCTTTGTTGAGCATGTAATAAATCTCATTGTTGCGGAGCTGCTCCTTGAAGCTACGGATCGTAGTGTTCTTGTCGATGTTGACAAACTCGATGCCAAGGATTTCACAGAAGTCCTCCCAATACTCGGCAGTGATGTCGTATGAGAAGGCACTGTGGTGAGTACCGCCTGCGAGAATCCATGCGCCAGCACCAATCTCGAATGATGGCTGAGGTACCCAAAGAGCAGATGCTACAGGAAGTTTAGGCATCTCCTGTGGCTCGATGCACTCCACCTCACTGGCGATGAGACGGAAGCGATTGCCTAAGTCTACTACCGTAGCCTTGACACCCTTGCCGGTCTTGGAAGTAAACACGAGACGAGCAGTCTGTGACTTACGGATACCGATGCCGAGGAAGTGTACTTCCAACTTAGGCTTATCTGTTGCGATGAGTGGGCAAACCTCAAGCATGTGGCTCTGGAGGCTGGATGTCTTGTCGGCGGCGAAGTTGAGGGTGTAGTCCTCCAAGAATGAGCAACCTTTCTCCAAGCCCTGATTCATCACCCAGAGTGTACGGTAGAGGCAAGCGGTCTTCCAGTCACCCTCTGCACCAAAGCCGTAACCCTCGGCCATCAAACGTTGTGAGGCCAAACCAGGAATCTGGTCGAAACCACAGAAGTTAGGATCGTTCACGTCAGCGTCGCCGAGATCGTCAAAGTTAGTGGTGAAAGCGATGGCTCCCTCGTCCTTCAATACACGACGAAGAGCAATCTCTGCCTTTGCAGAGTTCTTCACCTTCTCCCAATATACTTCCTCACCACTCTCATCGATCTTGATGGTGTACTCCTTCTTGTACTCCTCCACGAGGGCATCAGCCTCCTCATCAGTTACCTTCTTGAAGTAGTCCATCAATGAAGATACAGGATAATAATCTACGTGGTAGCCCAGACGCTGCTCAAACTCCACACGGTCGCCATCGGTAACAGCCACGTTGTTCATGTTCATGCCGAACATCAAGCAACGTACGTTGTGAGCGTCAGCTACACCTGCGGCAACGCGTGCCCATGTAGCGATCTGCTTCTGTGCCTCCTCGCTCTTCCAGTAACCAACAACAACCTTTCTTGCAACGCGCATACGGGTGCAGATGTGACCGAACTCGATGTCGCCGTGGGCAGACTGGTTGAGGTTCATGAAGTCCATGTCGATGTCCTTCCATGGCAGCTCAGCGTTGTATTGTGTATGGAAGTGGAGAAGAGGCTTCTTGAGAGCCTGCAAGCCCTTGATCCACATCTTGGCAGGTGAGAAAGTGTGCATCCATGTGATGATACCCACGCACTTGTCGTCGTTGTTGGCAGCCTTCATCACAGTCTCTACCTCTACTGAAGAGTTTGCGGTCCCCTTGTAAACCACCTTGATAGGGATGATGCCACTATTGTTGAGACCGTCTACCATGTCCTTAGAGTGACCGTCTACTATCTTCACTGTTTCACCTCCGTAAAGGAGTTGAGCACCGGTTACAAACCAAATCTCGTAATTTTCAAATGCTTTAATCATGATTGTTGTGTTTTATGTTTTATGGTTTATTGTTTATTTTTTGCGAGACACCAACTCTTAACTATAAATTAGTGTTTCTTCTTTTGACCGTAGTAGGCGTTAGGGCCATGCTTGCGGCTAAAATGCTTCTCTACGAGCAATGGGTTCATCGTGGTATTAGGATTCACGCAGAAAGAGACAAACGCCATCTTAGCCACCTGCTCAGCTACCACAGCATGGTACACTGCCTCGTCAGCATCCTTGCCCCATGTGAACGGACCATGGTTCTTCACCAATACGCCAGGAGTGTGTACGGGGTTGATGTTGCCTTTCTTGAAACGATCAACGATCACTACACCGGTGTTGTGCTCATACTCGGCCATCATGTCCTCTGTCATAGCGTCGGTGCAGGGAATACAGTCATGGAAGTAGTCAGCGTGTGTGGTGCCGATGTTGGGGATGTCCTTGCCTGCCTGAGCCCAAGCAGTTGCGTAAGTAGAGTGTGTGTGAACCACACCGCCTAACTCTGGAAATGCTCGATAGAGTACCAAGTGGGTAGGAGTGTCAGATGATGGATTGAGTTCGCCTTCCACCACCTTGCCAGTCTCTAAGTCGACAACGACCATGTCGCTTGCCTTCATGGTGTCATAGCTTACACCTGATGGCTTGATGACAACGAGACCTTTCTCACGGTCGATAGCACTTACGTTGCCCCATGTGAAGAGCACAAGGTTGTGCTTTACGAGGTCAAGGTTTGCCTTGAACACTTTTTCCTTTAGTTCTTCCAGCATAATATTTTGTAATTTAATTGTTTATATGTGTTACTTCAAAATAAACGAAGGGTCGTCCTCGTACGTTTTCTTGTTAAAACGGTATAGGGAAGCACCTCGTTTGGATGTCACCTTGTCGATAAGGTCAGTCTTTTCAATGAAGTCAATATCCTTGATGCGCTTGCGGAAGTTGCGCTTGTCTATCTCTTCACCCATCACAGCCTCGAATACATGCTGCAGTTGTGTGAGCGTAAAAAGTTCGGGTAACAGTTTGAAACTCAGCGGCTCAGTATTAATGCGCCGCCGAATTTGTTGAATAGCATCCCTTATCATGACATTATGGTCAGAATAAAGATGCGGTAGTTCGCTTAAGCTTACCCAGTCCAGTTCATGCTCCACTCGTAGATGGTCATCATAGTCTGCAACGTTAATCAGAGCGCAATAGGCAACAGAGATAACTCGTTCGCCTGGGTCGCGGTCAATCTTACCGAAGGCTCCAACCTGCCGGATATAAAGACCCTTCATACCCGTTAGTTCCAGAATGACACGATTGGCTGCTTCCTGAAGGTTTTCATCCGCTCCAACAAATCCACCATAGAGAGACCACTCTCCACGGCCTGGATCCATTTTTCTTCTACCAATGAGAACCTGTAATTGGTCTCCATTGAAACCAAAGATTATGCAGTCTACAGAAACGAAGACTTTGGAATGTTCATTATAGAATTTTGTCATTCTTCAATTTTGTGTTTACCAGAAGTAAACGTAGAATGCTGCGCAAAGGCCTATAACTACGAGTGTACCGATAACATCGAATGCGCCCCAGCTCTCACGGATAGACTTCTTGAAGTCAGCAGTGAAAGTGATGGCCTCTACCTGTTCCTTGCTTGGGGCAGGAGTGAAGCAACTCACAACTACCATGAAGATGATAAGGAATACGAGCAGCCAGCACTCAAACACGAGCCAGTTGGTCTGCCAGAACCATGCTGTATAGTCCCAGAAAGCACCGTCCATAGTAGCCTTACCTGTATCTGTGATGACATTGGTAACGAGGCGGAGCATACCGATAAGGAAACCTGTAATCATCGTATATTCACCTGCCTTAGGTGTAATCTTCTTGAAGAAGATACCCATCGCGAATACTGCCACCATCGCAGGAGCGAGCAGTGACTGAATGCCCTGGAGATAGTTGTAAAGAGTATCCATCTTCATCATG
The DNA here is from genome assembly GCA_963599465.1 of Oscillospiraceae bacterium. Lineage (GTDB taxonomy): Bacteria > Bacteroidota > Bacteroidia > Bacteroidales > Bacteroidaceae > Prevotella. Next base: position 108,343 of record CAVBXD010000009.1, read on the forward strand.
ATCGGCAACCAAGCGAAACCAAGAATCACGACAACAACTGTAGCTACACGACCTACGAATACGTAGTGAGCCTCAGACATGCCTTTCTTCAATGGCTTGTAGAAGTCCTCAGTGAAGAGAGTAGCGCAACTGTTGAAGAATGCTGCCAAAGAAGCAACGAGGGCGCAAATGAAACCAATGGTTACAATACCCTTGATACCTGCTGGCAATACACTCTTGACCATGATGGCAAAAGCTGCGTCAGTGTTCTCCATAGAGATAGCACCTTTCTGTGCCAAGGCAGCTGCAATCATACCTGGAATCAAGAACATGAAGCAAGGCAATACCTTGAAGAAACCTGCAG
>CAVBXD010000010.1:0-105892 GCA_963599465.1 Oscillospiraceae bacterium
AAAGTACGCGATGGTTTATGCCACCAGCGAAAAATAAACACTGACTGGGCATCGAGTCCAGCCAGTGTTTGCCAAGAAAGAGACGCTCTGGATTGTCCCCCAGCAGTCTCTTGGCAGGTTAACGACAACAAGGCTGACACAGTTCAGTTGACGTACCCGGATGGTATAGAGATACTAGTTATTTTACTAAAAGCAAAACACATATATCCTAATGAAATCAGGCCATCTGGAAGCGTAATATTTTTTAATGAAGTATGATAAAAGCATCTGTCTCCTAATGATTTAACCCCTTCTGGAATTCTCACGCTTGTTATGTAGCTATCTTGAAAACAATTGTCCCCTAATGCCGTAACTCTAAATTCAACGCCATCCGCCGTGAAGGTCGCAGGAATTACGACATCTCCTGAATATTTGGATTCGTTACGGATCAACGTGGCCTCCTTGGTGTCGGGGGCGGCAAGGTATTTGAACCCGTCCACCACGTAAATTTTGTTGTCTGCGTAGCAGCTCATGACCACTACCACAAGACAGATAATTGATAAAAGTCTTTTCATACGTTTGTATTTTATTTTATGATTTTCATTATTTGATAGCAATTGCTACGTATTGTCAGAAAGTTCGTTTATCTCACATTACCAAGAAACAATGGATTAAATTAAACCATTTTTCGACTTAAGCAAGATTGCATCCGTTCTAATACGAAAACAAGAACAATAGTACTTTCATTCATAGTTCTCATGTTTTGTCAATAACCGAATATCAAGGCTTCATTCTTTTCTGGTACAATGGGAATTTTATCGAAAACAGAGTCATTAATGATATTGCATTCTTGAAAACATTTTTTATAATTATCTTTCAACCAATCATTATTCCAAAGATTTACACCGTTATTTTTTTGGGCAATTTTGCATAGAGGTTCTTTGAATTCTATTTTTGAATGGGCCTTTATCATGAGGCGTTGAAACCAAACTTCCCAATATCCAACGTTTGGCTTGCTTTCAAATTTCTTGTTAATTAGTTCATAAATCTCTTCAACCTTTACCTTATCAGGCTCTATTGATAATATTTTGCCGATACAAACAATCACTAGAGAATATGTTCTGGGATTGTTATATGCTATGTCTATTAATATGCTGACCAATACCCTTGAGCGTTCTTCATTTAGTATAGACAAAGGGTACAGCCTGTCAAGGAATCCACTTAATGCCGTTGACAAACTTCCAGAGTTAGGGTACTTGTTAGCCAAGCCATGAATCAGTAATAAGTGTTTTTGTAGAGTTGAAGTTTTTTGTTTCGCTTCATTCCAATACCATTTGTCAGGTTTTATGGTATCATGGATTATACTATTTGACACAAAGGTCTTATGAATATTAAGCTTTAGATTTAAATCGGCTAATACCTCAGAAAGCAACTTTGCTATTTTAACAGCATCTTCTTGAGTATTGGCAAAGATTCTATAATCGTCTCTATAGCGAAGTATTTGATACTTCAAATTTTTCATTTTTAGCTCATTAATCTTTTTTGATAGTTGTAAATCCGCATAGCCTAACACCATTTCCGCAATAAAATCCATCAAAACACTCCCTTGTGGAATGCCATTGGTCTGTCTGTATGACATGGCTTGAATAATTTTATCGATGATGTCTCCTGTTAGCGTTGGCGGGTTATCATTTCTATGTTGCCTTGCTTCTTCTTTTCCATGCAATGACCAACTAATAGAATGAGTGTATATAGAACTATAACAATCCGTGATGTCTGTAATAAGAACATAGTTATATTCCAAGGCAAGCTCAATGGACTGTTGTTCTATCTTTTCCCACCAATTTTGAATGGATTTCGATGTGTCTGTTTTGAAAGTACTGTAACCCTCATCATGAACTAAAGGTATACTATAACATTTTATACTTTTATTTTTCCTGAACTCCTTAAACCTTTCCTGAATAAGCGTCCAATTGTCATCTTCAGTAATTCTATTGACCAAGCAAATGTAAATTGCGGGATTCAATATCTGAAATGGTCTCCAAGCAAAATTCCCATCTTTATTCGTAAGAAATTTATAATTAACACCTTCACAATCATTTGGCATTTGCTTTTTTTTTATATCTTGAAGTTTTAGTTTGCCAATTTTGTGTTCCAATTCGTTTAACAATGGTTGGAAATCAAAATATTTCGGCAGATCGATTGTGCAAAATTTACTTGCTCGCAAGAAAAAATTGCGAGCATCTTCATTGGATAGCTCTGTTATGTATTTTTTCATCATGGTTCTTTTATTATTTTCTCCATACATCCACTCGGCACATACGCCGTAGTGATACATCCTATGCCGTCTATCTCCACGGCTACACGTTGCTGGCGCTTGGCGCGAACCACACGGCCGACAACGCCCTTGAACAGACCTGAGGTGACGACCACCTTGTCGCCACTCTTGAAGCGGCACTCGTCGTGAGAGACGAAGAGGATGTTTGGGTCGGCAACGCTCGTAAGGCGGATGAAGTTGAGCATCTGTGTGTCGGGAACAACGAGAGGAGGGTTCTTGCCGTCTGGCAATAGCCTAAAATGGTTATAATAATAGCTGAGGCACGTGTTGGCGGCATCGCTGAGAACATGCTCAAGGTCGTCGGCGGTGGCATGTACAAAGAGAAGATTGGGTATCAATGGCTCTGAGACATGCTTACGTTTGCCGTCAACCATCTTCAGAGCGTGACGCAAAGGCAGATAGGCCTCGATGTTTCTCGCCATGAGTCATTCTTGCGCTTTAAGTTCACGGTGATACGACACACGCAGAACATACCAAGAAGCCTCATGGCTAAGAGCATTCCCTACCGACACCCCAGTAGCTTTTGTGCTGGAGAGCGTGCAAGAGATTGGTCGAGCACTCGTGGGCTTGTCGCCCTGCTGGTTGTCCACATTAATCAACGTGGCCATACATCCATTTAAAAGGCATGAAAAAAGCGTGGCACTCTTGCTACCCGTTCCACGCTAAGAGGCCTTCGCATTGCCCATCACTGTTGAACGAGCAACGCAGAAGCCCACGCCGATATGTATGCCACACCATCAGCATACCCTATATATTAATAAGGTATACCTCTAGCCGGGGATTACACACCACGGGACATCTACCGTTGCCTCATTCTCGACAGTGATAGAAAGTTGCGAAGTTTCTTAGCGTCAAGAACAAAGCGTCAAGTAAACGCCTTAATCATAAAAAATACCCACTGCCAAGACGCTGCCATTGAGCGTCCCTTCCCACCCTTGCGGACTTCTGCTTTTGCAAACATCGACCCTCGCAGACGCGGAGCATGGATATATTTGCAAAGATAGGAAGAATTATTGATAGCGGATAAGTTTTCGGGCCATTTTTTTGTGATTTCCATAGCGCTTCACCGTTCTAACGTAACGGCAACGCCATTCTAACGTAACGGCATCGACATTCTAACGTAACGGCAACGCCGTTCTAACGTAGAGGTAAAAGCCCCTCTGCGCATAGCCAAACAGACCAAAGTTTGGGGGCGTTGGCATACGTGTGGAGGCTATGATGTGGAAGGCCGTTGTGCAGAACTGTTTATGTTATTATACACCGTATTTATAGCTTTTATGTTAACGTATCGAAATATACAAGAAATAGTTAACATTAAGATGTTAAGCAATTAAGTTAATTACTATCTTTGCGGCATGAAAAAGAAGACGATATGGACAATAGCGGTCATCATGGGACTGTCTTTCATAATACTGCTCTTATTGCAGCTCACGTATATGCGCGAGATGGCAAACATGAAGAAGGAGCAGTTTGATGAAAGTGTGAACCGCGCCCTCTATCAAGCCTCACGAAACCTTGAGTTGAATGAGACTTTAAGGTATCTGGAAAAGGATGTCAGAGAGACCGAAAAGAAAAAACAAGAAAGGTTAGCCAATGCGCAAAGCGGCGACAATGACTCACTGACTCGTCAGTCGGCATCCACCTTCCGTGGTTCCAACTATCTCACCTTCCGCATGAAGATGAAAAACGACAACCCGGTGAAGATGCCGAAGGCCATGATCCTGATCAACGACAAGAACTCAAACAACGCCGCAAGCCGTTCGTTGCAAGAGATCGTGAAAAACAGGTATGTCTACCAAAAGGCCCTTGTAGACGAGGTTGTGATGAACATGCTCTACTCGGCGTCTGACAAGCCATTGAAAGAGCGCGTCAACTTCAAGATCCTTGACCAAGACATCAAGGCTGAGCTCATAAACAACGGGGTGAACATTCATTACCACTTCACCGTGACGACTCAAGACGGACGAGAGGTCTACCGCTGCCCCGACTACAGCGAAGAAGGTTCGGAGTTCACCTATACACAGGTGCTCTTCCGCAACGATCCTGCCTCGAAGATGGGCGTGGTAAGGGTTCACTTCCCCGATATCAACAGCTACATCTTCTCAAGCGTAAGGTTCATGATACCCAGCGTGTTCTTCACGCTCATTCTTCTCGTGACGTTCATCATCACCCTCGTGATAGTGTTCAGGCAGAAGCGATACAACGAGATAAAGAATGATTTCGTGAACAATATGACCCACGAGCTGAAGACCCCGATAGCCAGCATCTCGCTCGCCACACAGATGCTCAACGACGAGACGGTGACGAAGAGCGAGAAGATGAGGAAACACTTGGTGGGTGTCATTACCGACGAGACAAAGCGCCTCCGTTTCCTCGTGGAGAAAGTGCTGCAAATGTCGATGTTCGACCGCAAGAAGTCATCGTTCAAGAAAAAGCACCTTGACCTCAACGAGATGGTGGAGACTATCGCCAACAGCTTCTCCCTGCGCGTGGAACACACGGGAGGCAAGATAAACGTAGACATAGGAGCCGTGGATTCGGAAATCTACGTTGACGAAGTTAACTTCCAGAACGTGATTTTCAACCTCATGGACAACGCCGTGAAATATCGCAAGACAGATAAGCCTGTCGACGTTTACCTTAAGACGTGGAACGACGACAAATGGCTCTACTTCTCTGTTAGCGACACGGGCAAAGGCATGAAGAAAGACGACCTGAAGAAGATATTCGATAAATTCTATCGCGTCGGCACAGGCAACGTGCACGATGTCAAGGGATTCGGCCTCGGCCTTGCCTACGTGAAAAAGGTCGTTGACCTGCACGACGGAGAGATAAAAGTGGACAGCGAATACGGCAAAGGCTCTACCTTCACCATCAAGCTGCCTGTGATTCACGACGAGGACTGACCGGAGCGTGGTGTCCTCACCATACTTAACAGACATAACACTACATCAATAAGAATAATAACATTAAAACAAAGAATACTATGGAAGAGAAAACAAAGATTCTGCTTTGCGAGGACGACGAGAACCTCGGAACATTGTTGTGCGAATATCTCATCGCCAAAGGTTACGACGCAGTGCTCTGCCCCGACGGTGAAGTTGGTTTCCGCGAGTTCCAGAAAGACAAATACGACATCTGCATCCTCGACGTGATGATGCCAAAGAAGGACGGTTTCACACTGGCTGGCGAGATTCGCCAAATCAACACCCAGGTGCCAATCGTTTTCCTTACAGCCCGCGTACAGAAGGAAGACGTGCTGGAAGGATTCGACAAGGGAGCCGACGACTACATCACCAAGCCTTTCTCTATGGAAGAACTGGTAAAGCGTGTAGAGGCCATTCTTCGCCGCGTGAAAGGCAAGAAAAACCGCGAGAGCACCAAGTACAAGATTGGCAAATACTTGTTCGACACGCAGAAGCAGTTGCTCACCATCGGCACCAAGCAGACAAAGCTGACGACGAAGGAAAACGAACTCCTTTCCCTGCTTTGCTCTCACGCCAACGAGATTCTGAAGCGCAACGACGCCCTGCGCACCATCTGGATAGACGACAACTATTTCAACGCCCGCTCGATGGACGTTTACATCACCAAGCTGCGCAAGCACCTCAAGGATGACGACCAGGTTGAGATAATAAACATCCACGGTCAAGGCTACAAGCTCATCATCCCCGAAGAGGAATAAACCCCTCCCCCACTGCCCCACGCCACGGCGTGGGGCATTTGCTTTTATTGATGTCCAAAAATTATAACGGCAATAGAGACAATAGAGACGACAGGCTTCGCCCATACAACTAAAATGATGGTCCGAAGATGTTGTCTCTATTGTCTTTATTGTCTCTTTTGTGGTTTTTTAGCCCATCTTACATGTGAAGTTATTTTTGATCAAACGCATATTAAACGGGTGAAGCCTGCTCCCACTGGGAACAGGCTTCTATGTTTGTTTGGAATAAGTTTTGAAAATTATCTTAACGACTTATTAACGTTAAGCGTCAGCCTTTTTCGTCTTAGCTGCGTAAGCCTCAGGGCTGAGCACAGAGACCGTGCTCTTGTCGCGGGCACCCTTGTGGAAATAAACCACACCGTCTGTCAAGGCATACAAAGTATCGTCCTTGCCCTGTGCCACATTCTCGCCTGGGAAGTGCTTGTTACCACGCTGGCGAACAATGATGTTGCCGGCAACAATCTTCTGGCCACCCCAAATCTTAACACCTAAACGCTGAGCTGCTGATTCACGACCGTTGCGGGAACTGGTCTGACCTTTTTTGTGAGCCATCTTGTTTTACCTCCTGTTTTAAGCGTTAACTGATTTTACTTCTACCTCAGTGAAGTGGGTGCGATGACCATTCTTCACACGGTAATCCTTACGGCGTTTCATCTTGAACACCACTACCTTGTCGCCCTTTACGAGTGGGTTAACCACCTCAACGACAACCTTTGCACCTTCCACTGTAGGCGCACCGACTGTTACGGCACCGTCGTTGTCGACGAGCAGCACACGGTCGAACTCAACAGTCTTGCCGGCCTCAACATCCTTGATGTGATTGACAAAAAGCTTTTTGCCTGCCTCTGCCTTGAACTGCTGACCGTTAATCTCTACGATTGCGTACATTTTGTTTATTATAAACGGTTTTCTCCGCAAGGCGGACGACTTAATGGTGTCGCCACTTGTTTTAGCCTCCACGGACTCAAATTCGGTGCAAAGTTACATATTTTCACTGACACGACAATGATTTTGCCAGCTATTTTTTCCTTCCGTTTAGCTTTTTTGTTAATTTTGCACACTACTTACGAAACAACAAGAAACTAAAATAAAAATGGTTATAGACAAGGAAAAGAACAAGGAAGAATTTGAGACCCTTTTACGTTCCACAAAACGCGAGGGAATGGACTATGTGCTTGAGGATCTTGAGAAAGGCGGATTCTTCGAGGCTCCCGCGTCGGCAGGTCACCATCTCAACGTGGAAGGCGGCCTTTGCCAACACAGCCTCAACGCTTGCAAGGCTGGACTAATGATATATGAGGGCTTGAAAACCATCGACGCTGCATCGGCTGGCGAGGTGAAGCGGGAGAGCGTAATCATCGCCACACTGCTCCACGACGTTTGCAAGACCGACATATACAAGAAGACCATAAAGAAGCACAAGAACAAGCTCGGACAATGGGAGGAAGCCGAGGGCTACAACGTGAGCTACAAAAGCTTCCCGATGGGTCACGGCGAGAAGTCGGTGATGATGCTTCTGCTCAGCGGCCTCGACCTCCACGACGACGAGATGCTCGCCATAAGGTGGCACATGGGTGCCTTCGGGCTCAACCTGAACTCTTATGAAGACTTGCGTTGCTACGACACGGCAAGGCAGGAATACCCGCTTTGCTGCATCGTGCAATGTGCTGACTCCATGGCGGCGGCTATCCTTGAGGTAAACGCCGAGGATCGCGAGTCGTTATAACGATTGCGCAAACCGCCCCCACGGAATCGCAAGCGCCTACTCGTCGAAATTGAGAGTGGGCGCTTTTTCAGCTCCGGCTGCAGCCTCAAACTTCTCCATCCTGTCGAAGCCGAACATTCCGGCAAAGACGACGTTGGGGAAACGGCGTACGGTCTGGTTATAATCCTGCACCGCGGCATTATACTGCTGGCGTGCCTCGTTGATGCGGTTCTCCGTGCCCTCCAACTGTATTTGCAGACTGTGGAAGTTATCGTTGGCCTTGAGCTCAGGGTAACGCTCTGCCACCACCATCAACTTGCTAAGGGCATTCGTCAACTCGCCTTGCGCTGCCTCAAACTGCTTCAGTTTCTCGGCTGTGAGGTTGCTGGCGTCAAGCTTCACTTGCCCCACCGAGGCGCGCGCCTTGGCAACCTCCTCAAAGGTTCCCTTCTCGTGCTTGGCGTAAGCCTGCACCGTCTTGGCGAGGTTTGGAATGAGATCGGCACGACGCTGATAAGTGGCCTGCACGTCAGCCAATGCAGTCGTGGCGGTCTCTTGCTTTTCCACCATGCCGTTGTATGCGCCACAACAGCCAAAGCAAGCCATCACGACGATAGCGGCAACAACTAATAATATAACACTGCTTTTCTTCATCTTCATAATCTTTATTTCTTTATTGTTTGATTCGTCAAGTTAAATATTAACATCTATATTCGCATCGGCAGCTTACCATCCACCGCCGGATCCGCCGCCGCCAAAACTTCCGCCGCCGAAGCTACCGCCACCGCCGCCAAAGCTTCCTCCGCCACCACCAAAGCTTCCGCCGCCACCGAGGAAGAAAGGCGGAAACCAGTCGTCGTTGTTGCGACGACGATGCTTCTTGGGCCTCGGCTTTCGCAGTCCTAATTTCTCAAGCACATACAACACCAAGAGGTAAATCGGATGCGCAAAGCAAATTAATAGAACGAGGATGACGACAAAGGCAGACTCTTCGCCTGCTTCTTCATCTTCATCACCGACCACCATCTCGCCCGTTTTGAACTTAGTGTACAAAGCCTTCGCAGTGCACAGCAACGCCCTGTCAACATCGTTGACCTTCATGTTCTTCACAATGCATTCGCGAGCTATGTCGTCACATTCCACGTCAGTGAGGTCGCCCTCAAGCCCCTTGCCCGGAGCAATGAAATACCTGCGGTCGTTGACGGATATAACTATGACCAGTCCACGTCTCGTCTTCTTGTCGCCAACACCATACTTGTTGCCAACGTCCTCTGCCATGCGAAAGCAATCGGCATTTTTCACATTGCCAACGACGACAAACACGGTCTGTATGCCGCACTCCTTGTCAAGCCGTTTCAAACACACGTCAGCCGAGTCGAGGTCTGCGGGACTTATGATGTTGTCGGGATCGCACACATAGCGATTGCGGTCTTGCAGATGCACCATCGGTATGTTGTCAGCCGACCACACAGTAGCCCTTGCCACTGAGATGACAAAAAACGCCACGACAAGCAGCATCAACCTGGGGATAAGTTTATGCCCGGTCATTTGCCAACACTATTTGATAACTATCATTTTAGTTATGCGCACATCCTTTAGCGGTCTGTCGTGCTCATCTGTTGCCACGGCATCAATTTCACCAACCACCGACAGGCCCTTCACCACCTCGCCAAAGACAGTGTATTGGCCATCAAGCCACGGTGTGCCACCGTGCGACCAATAGTAATCGCACATCTCTGGAGGAAACTTCACGGCACCATGCGTAGTAGAGTCAAGCCTTGCCTGAAACTTCGCCATGCCTTTAGGCCCATAGGGGAAGCCCCAGACAATGTAGAACTGCGATGCCGACGACTCACGCTTAGGGTTCTCCGCGTCGCCCTCACGTGCAGCACCCAAAGCTCCACGCTTGTGGAAATACTTCGGGAAATTGATTTCCGCAGGCAATGTCCAGTCGGGGGTGTATTCGCCCACCTCGGCTCCAGGAGCGGCATGGCGCGTAGTGGAGTCGCCAGTCTGAATCATGAAATCGGAGATTACACGATGCCACAGGTTGCCGTCAAAATAGCCCTCACGCGCCAAACGAAGGAAATTGTCGCGATGACGCGGAGTCTCGTTGTAGAGTTCCACGGTGATGTCGCCCATCGAAGTCTGTATAAGCACTTGATGACGAACGTCGGAAGAATCCGTCTTGACAACAAGCGAATCGATAGTGGTGGCAAACGATAACTGGCTAAACATTGCCAATAAGCACAGAATATATTTTTTCATCATACTTCCTTTAACATTTCTATGGATGTAAAATTACTAATTAATCTCAAAAACATTGCTCTTTTTATTCCCAAAAGTAGTTAAATTATAAAATAATAAGAATTTGGGAGTGGCATTACTTTGCCATTAAGCTATTATTCACTACTTTTGCAACAAATTATATAATTATATAGACATCTTATATAATAATAAAGACATAAAAAACAAGACATAAAAATGAACAAGAAGGTTCTTATTCCTTTGATTATTGTCATCATCCTTCTTCTGGGTGGCGTAGGGTCGCTTTATTACATGTTGCATAAACAGCGCGCCGAAAACGCTGAAATGGAGCAACTTGCAGCACTCGACAAGAAAGAGATGGAAAACGAGTATCAGCAGTTTGCCAACCAATACAGCGAGATGAAGACGCAGATCAACAACGACTCCATCGTCAAACAACTCACCGCTGAACAGGAGAAAACCCAAAGGTTGCTTGACGAACTGCGCAACACGAAAAGCAATGACGCACGAGAGATTGCACGCCTGAAAAAGGAGCTCGCCACTGTACGTGCGGTGCTCAGGAGCTATGTCATACAAATCGACTCGCTGAACCGCGCCAACGAACATCTCACGGCTGAGAACAATCGCATACGCGGACAATATGCCGAGGCAAACAAGCAGATTGAAGGTTTGAGCACCGAGAAGGCATCACTTTCCGAGAAAGTGGCAATCGCCGCCCAACTAGACGCCACAGGCATACAGATGACCGCTCTCAACAAGCGTGGCAAGAGCACCGACAAGCTCAAGAAGGCAAAGAAGTTCCTGGTGAGTTTTACTATCGCACGTAATGTGACAGCCCAAAGCGGCATGAAGACCGTATATGTCAGGGTGACGACACCAACGGGCGCGTTGCTCGGAAGCGCAGGAAGCTTCAACTATGAAAACCGCTCGCTCACATGCTCGGCAAAACGCTCTGTGGAATACAATGGCAAGGAGACCCCAATGAGCATCTACCTCGACATTGACCAAACACTTGAGGGCGGCACATTCAATGTGAGCATCTTCGCCGACGGCAACATGATAGGCAGTAGAAGTTTCTCGTTCGATTAACTTGAAACTCTCGCCAATATATTATTGCACAAAAAAATAGTCATAGAGTTGTAGAAATATATGAACAAGCTAAAGATAGCATTTATTCTCTTTTGTTGTTCAGGCTGTTACTCAGCTGCCATGGCACAAAGAACCCTCACGCTCGACAGTTGCCGCGCTCTTGCACTGAGAAACAACAAGCAGTTGCAAGTGGCTCGCGTCAACAAGGAGATGACAGGGTATGCCAAGAAATCGGCTCGCACGCAATACCTCCCCAAGGTAGACGCCGTGGCAGGATACACTTATTTCAGTCGTGAAATAAACCTTCTGAGCAAAAGCCAGAAAAACGAGCTCAGCAACATGGGCACCAATGGCGTAAGCAAAGTTAGCGGAGACGTGACCACTGGCATTAGCAACCAATTGCAGGAGCTGGTGAGCAAAGGCACTATCACGCCCGAGCAGGCTGAAAAAGCTGGTGGAATCATTCAGCAGTTTGCCAACGGCCCAATGTCGCAATATGCCGCGGGGCTGGGCAACACGTTAGGTCAAAAGATAGTCGATGCCTTTCACACCGACACCCACAACATTTTCGCCGGTTCGATATTCGTACGCCAACCAATATATATGGGTGGTGCCATAACTGCCGCCAACCACATGAGCGACATAGCTGAAGAAATGGCCGACGACAACATCAGCCTAAAAAAACAGTCAACGCTATACAGCATTGACCAGGCATATTGGCTTGTGGTATCACTTCGCCAGAAACAGAAGTTGGCATACAGCTTTCGCGACCTCGTGAAGAAGCTCGACAACGACGTGAGCAAGATGATAAAAGAAGGCGTGGCAACAAAGGCCGACGGTCTGAAAGTGAAAGTTCGCGTCAACGAGGCTGACATGCAGATAACGCAAGTGGAAGACGGTCTCACATTGTCGAAGATGTTGCTCTGCCAACTTTGCGGATTGCCCATGGACGAGAACATCACGCTTGCCGACGAGGACAAGGATCACATAGACACAAGCATGACATTGGCAAATGAGTGCCAAGAACCCAACGACGACCTCAGTGGCAGACCAGAGGTTAGACTTCTGCAAAAATCGGTTGACCTTAGTGAGGAAAACACCAAATTGGTGCGTGCCGCACGATTGCCACACGTGGCTTTCACAGGTGGCTATTCCATTAGCAACCCTAATGTCTTCAACGGCTTCCAGAGAAACTTTTCGGGAGTATGGAACGTCGGCATTGTGGTGCAGATGAATGTCTGGGACTGGAATGACATTAAATACAAGGTGCGCGCCACCAAGTCGGCAACAAGCATGGCACGCCTGGAGCTTGCCGACACACAGGAGAAGATAAACCTCCAAGTGACGCAAAGCAGGTTCAAGGTGAAGGAAGCACGCAAGAAACTTTCCATGGCAGAGAAAAACATCACAAGTGCCGAGGAAAACCTCCGTTGTGCACAGGTAGGCTTCAGGGAAGGTGTCATGGGGTCAACCGAAGTGCTTGCCGCACAAACCGCCTGGCAACAGGCACAAAGCCAGAAAATAGACGCCCAGGTCGAGGTAAAGCTCGCGCAAGTGAGCTTGGAAAAAGCATTGGGAACATTACAATAGACTGTTTAATAACATTAGCATAAATACCAATAGGAATGAGTGCAAAGAGCCAACACAGAAACATACTTCTTGCGGTAATGGGTTTTGCCATTGCTGTCTTAATAGTCGCCATCATCGGCTTCTTCACATTAGGCAAGACCGATGAAGTGATACAAGGAGAAATAGAGGTAGGTGAATACAGGGTGAGCTGCAAACTGCCAGCCCGCGTGGTAGAGATACGTGTCAAGGAGGGAGACTTCGTTCACAAGGGCGACACCCTCGCCATACTTGAGATACCAGAGATTAGCGCCCAAGAGAAAGTGGCGCAGTCAGCACAGGCGGCAACCCAAGCCCTTAGCGACCTCACAGAGCAAGGCACACGCCGAGAGGCCATACAGAGCGCCGCACAGCTCGTGGCGCAAGCCAAGGCTGCAACCGACGTGGCTAAAAAGACTTACGACCGCATGCAAAGCCTCTTCAACGAGGGCGTGATGAGCCAACAGAAACGTGACGAGGCAAAAGCTGCTTGGGAAGTGGCGCTTGCCCACGAAAACGCCATGAAGAGCCAATACGAGATGGCGAAGAACGGTGCAAGGTCTGAAGAGAAGAAAGCCGCCCAGAGTCAAGTAAACGCGGCCAAGCATGCCGTTGACGTAGTAAGCTCCGTGCTGAAGGAGATGGTGCAAGTGGCTGCCGTGGATGGTGAGATTAGCGATATCTATCCAAAAGAAGGTGAGCTCGTAGGTATGGGTTCGCCAATAATGAGCATCTCCATGATGCAAGACATGTGGGGTACGTTTAACGTGCGCGAGGACAAGCTCAACGGATTGAAGGTTGGCGATACCTTCACGGCTTTCTCGCCTGCGTTCAACAAGGAACTGAAACTAAAGGTTTTTGAGATAAAAGACGAGGGTTCGTATGCCGTATGGAAAGCAACTAAGAGCAACGGCCAATACGACCTCAAGACCTTTGAGGTCAAGGCGCGCCCAACAAACCCATTTGAAGGTCTTAGGCCCGGAATGTCATTGATAGTGAAGAAGTGAACCTTATAGACATCATAAAACGCGTATTCCACATATTTGTCCGCGAGTTGGTCATTATGTGGAGGCAACCCATATACGGCTTTTGCACATTGGTATTTCCTCTCGTTGTGGTGGCATTCTTCACCACATTGATGAACGAAGGCGAGCCGGTTGAGATGCCCGTGGGAGTTGTCGACCAAGACAACACCCATGTAAGCCGTGCCATGATTAGAAAGCTCGACGCTTTCCAGACAACGCATGTCGTGGCGCATTACGCCAACATGAACGACGCAAGAGGGGCCATACAGCAGAACAAGATATACGCTTTCCTGCTTATCCCGAAGGGCACTACCGACAAGTTGCTCAACTCTGAGCAGCCTAAAATATCGTTCTATTATAGCAACGTCACGCTTGTGGCCGGTTCATTGCTCTATCGCGACCTCAAGACGATATCAGCATTAGGCTCGGCGTCGGTTGGCTCCGCCAAGTTGTCGGCACTGGGAAAGACATCAAAGGAGATCAGGACTTTCCTCCAGCCAATAAGCATCGATCTTCACATGATTGGCAACCCTTGGGCAAGCTATAACATCTACCTAAGCACGGCAATGGTGCCGGGTGTTTTGATGGTTTTCATCTTTCTGCTGGTGCCCTATTCCATAGGCACAGAGCTGAAGTTTCACCGTTCAAAGCAATGGATGAGAATGGCAGACAACAACATTCACGTTGCCATAGCAGGTAAAATTCTTCCGCAAACGATGCTTTTCACCCTTGTGATGTGGTGTTTCGAGTTCTACATATTCTATGGACTTGGCTTTCCGCATCCTGGAGGTGTCGTGCCAATAATGTTGTTAGGCTTCATGTCGGTATTGGCATGCCAATGTTTTGGCATCTTCATCTTCGGCCTCATGCCGTCGTTGCGTTTGGCCATGTCGGTATGTTCGCTATGGTCTGTTATCAGCTTCTCCGCAAGTGGCGCCACATTCCCCGTGTTCGCCATGGATTCGATGATACAGTCGCTGGCCCAACTGTTCCCATTGCGCCATTACTACATGATATATCAGATGTGCATATTCAACGGCTATCCGCTGAGCTACGCCTGGTTCCATTTCATGGCATTGGCCATGTTTATATGCCTTCCGATATTCACTATAAAAAACATCAAGAAAGCGATGCTCGTTTACGTTTATATCCCATAATAAATGAATAGAGACAGCCTGTTTTTCAAAATCAAGCAAGGTATCCAAGACTCCTGCTATATAATGGTGGAGGAGATACGCAACGAGTTCCGCGATGAGGGTTTGCTCATCTTCTGCGTGCTTGTTCCGTTGCTCTATCCCCTACTCTATTCGTGGATATACAACAATGAGGTGGTGCGCGAAGTGCCTGTGGCTGTGGTAGACCTCAGTCATAGCAACGCGTCACGTGAGTTCATACGAATGGTAGACGCCAGCCCTGACACGAAAATAGCATACTATTGCATATCTCTCGACGAGGCCAAGGAGCTTACTGGCAAACAACAAGTCCACGGAACCATATACTTCCCAAAAGACTACGAGACAAGGCTTAGACGCGGCGAGCAAGCCACCGTTAGCGTGTATTGCGACATGAGCCTGATGCTCACCTACAAAGCCATATACCAGACCACCCAAGCTGTGGCCTCGAAAATAAACTCGGGCATACAAATAAGCCAAAGCACGGGATTCACCAACCGTGATGACGAAATCACCACAAAGCCTCTCGACTTTGACGAAGTGCCTATCTTCAACAATACCTCGGGCTATGGCAACGCCATCCTGCCACCGGTATTGATACTCATCCTGCAACAGACGTTGCTCCTTGGCATCGGACTCTCGGCAGGTACGGCGCGCGAAAAGAACAAGTTCCAGAATCTCGTACCGATAGAGAAGCACTACAACGGCTTATTCCGCATAGTTTTGGGAAAGAGCGCAGCCTACTTTGCGCTATATATGGTGATGGCAGCCTACGTAACCCTTTGCGTGCCAAGGATGTTCAATTTTGTATCGCTTGTCTCAGCTAAAACACTCATCGGCTTGATGGTGCCATATCTGTTGGCGGTGATATTCTTTGGCTTGACGGTGTCGTGTCTTGTAAGATACCGCGAGAACGTGATGTTGCTCATCGTGTTTACGTCAGTGCCTCTGCTCTTCCTGACCGGAGTAAGCTGGCCACAGTCAAACATTCCCTGGTTTTGGGAATCGTTCTCATGGCTTTTCCCTTCCACATTTGGCGTGCGTGGCTTCCTGCGCATCTCAACAATGGGTGCCACTTTGCCAGACATAAAAGTAGAATATCAAGCCCTTTGGCTTCAAACACTCATTTATTTCTTTACGGCGTGCCTCGTCTACCGTTACCAGATTATACTCTCACACAAACGTGCGAGAGCAAGACTCAAGCAAATAGAAGAGGCTAAAGCCGCAACGAAAACAGAAAAAGCCGATAGCGCAACCAACTAAGACAAATGGTTATCGCGCTATCGACTCACAATGGGGTCTGAAAAAAATCGACCAGAAAAGTTTTTTATAATGCAATGGCCCTTGCCAAGGCTCCGCCAGCCCAGACGAAGATAATGCCAAGGGCAAAACTGCCCACAAGATAAAAAAACAAACAAAAATAGTCTTGGCTGTTTGCCAATGACAAGTTCTCGTTCATGAAGGTGGAGAAGGTGGTTAATCCACCACAAAAGCCGGTTGTCAGCAGCAGACGCGTCTGAGGCGAAAGCCACGACAATGTTGATGGAAGGCTTGAGACAAAACCAATAATCAAACAACCCAACAGGTTGACTATAAACGTAGCCAGCGGAAACGAGGAAGCCCACAGACAGCCTACAAGTTTTGTCACAAGGAAACGGCTTCCTCCACCAAGAAAGCTTCCGAAACCTACAACAAAGAAATCTCTTAATATATTCATATTACAAATTACTATTCAAAAGGAACTCGAAAGTCACATCCTTCTTTCCATCGTGAGCACCCAAAAGCCGTAGATCCCTTTATGACATGACCTTGCTTGCATTTCGGACAAACGTCGCCTTCCTTAATAGTCTTCGCCTTACCTTTTGACTTTGCCGCGTTTTTCGTCGTTGATTTCTTGGCAGGTTCGGCCTTTTCTTTAGGCTTGCTGTCTTCGCTATGGGCGATTACACGACCCGAACTATCGTGCATCACGTCGTTGACGATTCTTGCTACCTGTTCTTTCAGTTCGTTGATGAACGAAGCAGCGTCATATTTGCTTTGCTCTATCTCCCGAAGTTTTTTCTCCCAAATGCCAGTAAGTTCGACACTCGTAAGCAACTTCTCGTGGATAATGTCAATGAGTTGTATGCCCGTTTGCGTGGCTACAAGGTTTTTCTTTTCCCTTCTTATGTAATGCCGCTTGAAAAGCGTCTCTATTATTCCTGCACGCGACGACGGACGGCCAATGCCGTTTTCCTTCATCGCTGATGAGATTTCCTCATTGTCAACAAGTTTGCCTGCCGTCTCCATGGCTCGCAGGAGCGAAGCATCTGTATAATGCTTTGGAGGCACAGTCATCTTTTCCGTCAGCGTGGGCTTATGCGGACCCGTCTCACCCTTGACAAAAGAAGGCAAAATGTTGTCTGCCGTCGAAGTCTTCGCCGAAGAGTCGCTAATGTCATCCTTAAAGTAGACAGAACGCCAGCCTTGCGACAATATCTCCTTGCCCGTGGCTTTAAACTCAACCTTGTCTACCTTTCCCACGACAGACGTAGTGGAGAACTTACAATCGGGATAGAATGCGGCAATAAACCGTCTGGCTATCAGGTCGTAAACTTTTTTCTCCACATCGGTCAAGCCTGCCGGCACTTGTCCCGTAGGTATGATGGCATGGTGATCGGTGACCTTTGATGTATCGAACACGCGTTTCGACTTTGGCAGTGTCTTGCTTATGGAAGCAAGGTTCTTTATCATCTCAAGATAGGGCTTCTTGCCAGCCTCGGCATATTGGCTTACACCATTAAGTATGCCAGGACATTTTGGATAGATGTCGTCTGAGAGATATTGGGTATCGACACGCGGGTAAGTGGTCAGTTTCTTCTCATAAAGTCCCTGGATAAGGTTAAGCGACATCTCTGCCGAGAATCCATACTTGCGGTTGAGGTCTACTTGAAGAGATGTGAGATCATAAAGTTGTTTTGCCGGCTCCTTGCCTTGCTTCTTCTGCACAGAAACTATCTCAAACGGCTTGCCCTCTATCAATGAGAATGCGCCTTGCCCTTCCTCCTTTGTTGTGAACTTTCCCGAAGTGGCGGTAAAGAGCGTGTCGCGGTAAACGGTAGAAAGCACCCAATAAGGCTCTGGCTTGAAATTGTCTATCTCCATCTGCCGCTTCACTATCAGCGCGAGCGTTGGAGTCTGCACCCTGCCAATAGACAACACCTGACCCGCTTGCTGCCTATACATCAATGTATACAGCCGTGTGCAGTTCATGCCCAAAAGCCAATCGCCTATGGCACGGCTTAGGCCAGCAAGATAAAGCCTTTCATACCGTTTTTCCTCCTTCAAGTTGGCGAAACCCTCGCGAATGGCTTCATCGGTCATCGATGATATCCACAGTCGTTTGACCGGGCACTTGACGTGAGCCATCTGCATCACCCAACGTTGGATAAGTTCTCCCTCCTGTCCGGCATCTCCACAGTTCACTATCTCGTCGGCATTGGCATAAAGCTTGGCTATGGTCTGAAACTGCTTCTCTATGCCACGGTCGGGAATGAGCTTCAAGCCAAACCTGTGTGGAATCATAGGCAACGCCGCCAACGTCCAATAGCGCCAATTGCCCTCATAGTCGTTGGGTTCTTTCAGTTCACAAAGGTGACCGAAAGTCCACGTCACCTGATAGCCATTGCCCTCCATGTATCCGTCACGTGAGGTAGTGGCTCCCAAGATGCGGGCAATGTCACGGGCAACGCTTGGTTTCTCTGCTATACAAACTATCATGAGTGTTTTTCTTTATTGCAAAGTTACCAAAAAAACCGAACATATCCATGGTAAACAATAAGAACCACTAAACTTAACACTCCAGCTAACATAGCTTCCTTGCACAACATAAAACTTTTGCACCCCTAAAAAAATTAAGGGAGGGCTATCTCTTTAGCTCTCCCTTATATGCACTATACAAAAGTGTGAACTGTTGCCGCATCAACAACTTCCATTTGGAAGATTCTTGAGTGTCTCGCGGCTTTTTGCGTCGTTTTTCTATTTCTGCACACTCTTCTTGCCGTTGATTATCACAATGCCCTTGTAGTCCTTGCCCACGCGCTGACCGGCGAGGTTGTAGATGGCATTGTTTACGGGTTTCTTGCTCTCCGAGACATTGCTTATACCTGTAGATGAGTCGCTGAGCATGTAGAGCATTGGCATTGTTTGAGTTGGTTTCAGGTTTTTAACAGCCCCGAACTTCTCTGGATTATTAGTTGAGGGCGCTAAGACAATGAAACGACCATCCATGGCGATCTTGAATGTGCCGTTTGATAGTGCGTCAATCGTGAAAGAATATCTGGAAGCACTGGCTGTGATTTGGCTGGCGTCATAATCAAGACTCAGGTAGCGGTCTTGGCTGTCTTTTATGGTGTAGCCCTTGTCTGTGGCCTCAATAGTGTATGTGCCGGTGTAGTCAGGATCCACCTTCAGTTCATCGACATAACCATCAACGCTTTCTGTCGACATGAGACCACCACCAGCAGAGCTGGTCGCATCCATATACTTACCGTAGTATGTCTTGTTGTCGACTTGGGCCACGATGAGATATTTGTTTCCTGGCACTATAGACGTAACCTTCTTGTAGGTTGCTTTTGACTCTTTGGCTGCCACGTTGATAGTACAGGTTGCCGTGCCAGCATTGTACGTGTCGTTGGCCGCTGCCTTGGCTGTGATAGTTGCTGTGCCGGCAGCCTTGCCCGTCACGCTGATGGTTCCGTTGGCATCGACTGTAGCCACCTCCTCGTTGTCAGAAGAGAACGTCACCGTGGCAGTGGTCTGCTTGGTGAACGTAGGAGCGTTGAACACGTCGCCGATAGTGTAGTCAACAGTCTTGGCTGAGAATCGCAGAGCAGGTGACTTCTTAGAGCCGTCTGCCACTTTATAGATATTGATCTTCTTGATGGTGGAGTATCCGGCAGACACTTTCAGCGTGAACGTCGTGCCAGCCACCTGATAGTTTGCGTCGATGTCGTAAGTGTTGGAGATGTTAGCATCGTAACCTGTCGTCTGCGTGCTTACGGGCACATTACCCACGAAAAAGTTTTGTGTCATTACCGTACTGTTATCCCAACCTCCAATTATTTCAATCTTTGAGACGGCAAAGTCGAAAGCAGGCAACGTAAGTGTCGCCCCGTTGGAGCCGAACACCAAGCAGTTATATGTGGTAGCTTCATACCGATATTGTCCATTGGTACTAGCGTGGATGGCAATTGTGTAGCCATTGTTGGAGAACGAGGCATCCTCAGTCGTTCTTTCGGTCGGGATGTTCCATCCGTTGGTGGTGAAGTCGAGCGTGACTTGCTGTGCTGTCATTTTGCCACAGACAATCATCAGCAGCGCTAACAAAGTAAGGTGTAAAGTTTTATTCATAATAAAAGATTTTGGTGATACGTTAGAGATATTAGACAACAAATTCCATCTATGTTTCTATCTGTGCAAAGCTAACGCTTTTTTCTGATTTCGGCATGCAAGGTTTTGATATTTAAAGATTATTAACCGTAATATCTTTATTTTCATACGAAAAGGCAATTTTTAACGACATATAGATATCAATTATAACGTCCCTGTAAGAGGCAACGTTTGACAAGCGATAGTTCCAAATAAGTTTATATTGTAAGGTGGATAAGAAAAACGACAATAGAGACAACTTTTTCAGACCATAATTTTGGTTCTATGGGCGAAGCCTGTTGTCTCTATTGTCTCTATTGTCGTAAAAATAAAAATCACCTTATAATTGCACAAAACAAGAAAAATGAGAAAAACACGAATAAAAGCCACAAAGAACCAATGGTTTTTCGTAACTTTGTTGAACGAAAGAAAACATATTGTATTATCACAAAGATATTATGAAGGTCGGTCTTTTCATTCCATGCTACGTTGACGCGCTCTACCCCTCGGTCGGCGTTGCCACATATAAACTACTGAGACATTTCGGCATCGATGTCGACTATCCCGAGAAACAAACTTGCTGCGGACAGCCCATGGGCAACGCTGGATTTGAGAAGATGGTCAAGCCCCTCGCCGACAAGATGGAAGCCTTGTTCAAGGATTATGATTACGTGGTGGCTCCATCGGCATCGTGCGCTGCCTATGTGCGCCTTTACTACCCTCAACTGCCGAAATGCGGCAACAACCACTTTTCCGTGCCCAAAAAGACCATGGACATAGTGGAATTTCTCCACGACGTGCTGAAAATCAAGGAACTTCCAGGAACATTCCCCCACGCCGTCAGCGTGCACAACAGTTGCCATGGCGTAAGGGAGTTGGGATTATCGTCACCGTCAGAAAAAAACATTCCGCCATACAACAAGGTAATAGACCTTCTCAAGCTCAAGTCTGGCATATCCGTTTATGAACCCGACCGCAAAGACGAGTGTTGCGGCTTCGGCGGCATGTTCTCCGTGGAAGAGCCCGATGTCTCCATCAGGATGGGCGAAGACAAGATAATGCGACACATGGCAACAGGAGCCGAATACGTCACAGGACCCGACTCGTCGTGCCTCATGCACATGCAAGGCATTGCGAAGAAAGAGCACAAGGACATAAAGTTTATTCACGTAGCGGAGATATTAGCAGCAGGACTATGAGCACAGAGCATTCAAGAAGATCTAAAGACATTCTTAAGAACCACGATAAGGTCACGCGTCACGACACGACGTTTTGGAGCGTGCGCCAAGGTCACGACCGCATGATGCACGGCCTGCCAGAATGGGAATCGCTACGCGAGCATGCCTCGCAGATAAAGAAGCACACGTTGACACACCTTGCCGACTACCTTGAGCAGTTCTCCTCCCAATTGGAAAGTCGAGGCGTGATTGTGCACTGGGCAAAGGATGCCGAGGAACTCAACGAGACCGTGTATGGCATACTTAAAAGCCATGACGTAAAGAAGATGGTGAAGTCGAAGTCGATGCTCACCGAGGAGTGCGGGCTCAACCCCTACCTCATAAGCCGTGGCATCGACGTGGTTGAGACCGACCTTGGCGAAAGAATCTTGCAACTGATGGATCGCAAGCCTGCCCACATAGTAATGCCAGCCATCCACATCACCAAGGAAGAGATTGCTCAATGTTTCGAGGGAAAAGGCATAAGCCCTGAAAAAGGCAACTGCGACCCCACATACCTTACCTATTGTGCCCGCAAGAGCCTCCGCCACGAGTTTGAGGAAGCGCAAGCTGGGCTCACAGGTTGCAACTTCGGAGTGGCAAAGACTGGCGACATCGTGGTATGCACCAACGAGGGCAACGCCGATATGTCTACGTCTATGCCAAAACTTCATATTGTCACCATGGGCATTGAGAAGCTCGTGCCCGATTACGACTCACTCGCCGTTTTCCAGCGCCTTCTCTGCCGCTGTGGTACAGGGCAGCCCACGACATCTTTCACTTCCCACTTTCGCCAAGCACGCCCTGGAGCCGAAATGCACGTAGTGTTGCTCGACGGATGGCGAAGCGACGCAATAGCCGACCCGGAGCATTGGCAGACACTCAAATGCATTAGATGCGGAGCCTGCATGAACACCTGTCCCGTGTACCGCCGTTCCACGGGCGCAAGCTATACGTTCTTCATACCTGGTCCCATCGGCATCAACCTCGGCATGCTGAAAGACCCACACCGATACCACGACAACGTGTCGGCATGCTCGCTTTGCATGAGTTGCGACAACGTGTGCCCGGCTGAAGTAGCTCCCGGTTCACAGGTCTACATTTGGAGACAGAGCCTTGACAAGATAGGGAAGGCAAACAAGATGAAGAAGATGATGTCGGAAGGCATGAGTGTTCTCTTCAATCACCCTTCACTCTATAATACAGCCCTTGGGTTCGCGCCACTCGCCAACTACGTGCCCGACTCAATGACACATTTTGCCAACCTCAACCCGTGGGGCATAGGCCACAGCAAACCAGAATTCGCGCAAAAGAGTTTCCATCAACTATGGAAACACATAAAAGAATAAGCTAAGAGCCTGTGGCCACTCGGCTCATTTAACTCGTTCAGAATGTGAACACACTACCATCGTCTTACCTTCAAGTCGCACCTTGGCTTTGCCCATTTGGTTGAGCATAGCGACCACGGTCTGAACATCCGCCCCGCGCTCACAAACAAAATGGGTGAGAGCGGTCATGGCATCACGGTTTTCGAAGCGAACCTCAAGATTATAGTTGCGTGCAATGTCGGCTACAACCTCAGAGAGCTTTACATGATCGTAGTAGAGATAACCATCTCGCCAGTTTGTATAAGGCAGCAGGTCAACCTTTTGTGAGGTCACACCATCGCGTCCGCACGCCACTTGATCGCCAGGGGCCATGCGATGGCTATAGCTGGGCGATGTCACCCCCACGCAACCAGAGACGAGCGTCACGGTAACGCCGTGAGTTCCATGAGTATTCACGTTAAACTCCGTGCCGTATACCGTGGTACTCACGTCGCCAGCCTGTACCACGAAAGGATGTTCCGCATCGTGCTTCACCTTGAAATAAGCTTCGCCATCAATGATGACTACACGCTTGCCATTGATATATTGAGGCGAGAACGACAGTTCACTACCAGCGTGCACATAGGCTATTGAACCGTCGGGCAGAGTGATGTCGGCACTGCAACCATAGGGCACAGAGAGCAATCGCGGCTTAGCGTCGGCTCGCTTGAGCATGTAAGCCTCACGCGGAATTGCCAAACGGTTGCTTGTCGAGGTGAAAGTTTTGGTTGTGTCGGAGCCGTTGCTGATTGTGGCATGGCGGGCATGACGGGCCGCCGTGGTCATGGCAAGGCGCTTGGGCAACTGCGTTTCAGTGTCGTTAGCGGCTTTGTATCTGAGAATGAAAACCGCAAGAAGCGAAGCGGCAATGGCAAGCAATGAGCCGACAACGGCAAAATGTCTGCCACGCCCCTTGCTACCATGGTCAGCCTGAACGTCATCAGCCTGACCTTCACCATGACGGGCCTTGAACATGGCAAGTCTCCGCTCCACGTCTATGGGGCGACACTGCTTGAGCAGCACTGTCTTCAAGTCGGCCAGGTCTTGCATTGTGGCCTCATCTTTATATATATGTGTGTCTTGCATTTTTCCGGTTTCTTATTCATTATACGCACGACATCCCGAAATGGGCACGGCATTATACTTTTTTAGGTTTTGCCCTTCCCTTTTTTCCCTGATTATGCGTAAAGCCCTCATAATGTGTTTCTTTACGGTGCTGACGCTTATCTTCATCTTTTCTGCCACCTCCTTGTATTTCATGCCGTCAACATAGCACGCCACAAGGATGGTGTGGGTAGGCTCGCCAATACTGTCGAGCACCTCAGCCACTATTCGTTCACGCTCCTCCTGCAGGTCATATTCCTTTGCTTCGATATATTTCGCGCTATTTGCCGCCACATAGTCGGCATATAGCAACTTCTGTCTCTCATGGCGAAGCCTGTCTATACATTTATTACGCACTTGCGTATATAGCAAAGCACGTACGGTGGTCTGTCGCACCTCAGACATGTTGCCCCACAATTGCTCAAAGACCCCCGACACTATGTCGTGGCAGTCGTCTTCGTCGGGCACATACCTGAGCGCGAAATAAAATAGCTGCTCATAATATTCCCGAAACAGGATGTCGAAGTCTATTTTTGCATTTTTTTGTGTCATCTTATTTGAAAATACATAGGCAAAGGTAACATTTTTTATCCAAACAGACAATTTTTCTATCAAAAGCGTGCCCTGAATTTCAATTCATACGTATAATAACAAAACAAAGTTAATAAACACAAAGAGAGAGTATTTTTGAAAAGAATGCTTATGAAACACAAATGTGAGAAATGGCTGTTGGCCATAGTGTTGTTCATCAGTTCATTGCCAATGTTGGCAGAGAACGATGTGCGACTGTCAATGACCTTCCGCAACGAGCCTCTTCCCTCTGTATTTCTGAGGCTTGAACGCAATTCGAGTTACAAATTCCTGTTCACCTATGATGACGCGAACGAGTATTGTGTCAACGGCACGGTGAAAAACGCAACGTTGTTGCAGATAGTGGACTACGCCCTCAAGGGCAAGCCGTTCCACTACACTGTCAATGGCAAGTTCATCAACATTGTCAAGAACAAGAAGGTTGCCGACAAGTCAGACGACATCAAGATGCGCACGGTGGGCGGATATGTCTACGACGAGAAGACAAAGGAACCCATCATTGGTGCACAAATCAAGGTTCTGAATACCAAGATAATAACCGTGACCGACATCAACGGCGCGTTCTCCTTCGACTACTATCTCGCTGGAGAGCAACGCCTACAAGTGAGCTACGTTGGCATGCAAACACAAGTGTTGCCTATTAAGAGTCAGATGAATATAGCTATGAAAGAGGACGCAAAGACTCTGAAAGACGTGGTGGTAACGGGTATCTTCCGCAAAGCAAAGGAAAGCTACACGGGAAGTGTGAGCACGGTAAGCAAAGAGCAGCTGCAGCAGTTTCGCGGGCAGAACCTCCTGCAAACGTTGAAAAACGCGGACGCAAGCATCAACTTCTCCATTGATAACGTAAACGGTTCCAACCCAAACAACCTGCCCAGCATCAACATCCGCGGCAACTCGTCGCTGCCCATGAGCGTTGAGGCATTCAACTCAGGAGAAAAGAACAACCCCAACACGCCACTGGTCATAATGGATGGCTTTGAGATCTCGCTCCAGAAACTCATGGACTACAACGACGAGGAGATAGAAAGTATCAACATCTTGAAGGACGCTGCCGCTACCGCCATATACGGTAGTAAGGGTGCCAACGGTGTAATCGTGATAGTGTCGAAGCAACCGGAGCCCGGCAAACTGAAAGTCAATGCCGAGGTGGGTCTGCAAATGGAGATTCCCGACCTCTCAAGCTACAACCTGATGAACGCTGCCGAGAAACTGGAACTGGAGCGCCGAGCTGGGCTTTACGACTATCGCTACTCCATGTCGAGCAACAGCAGCACATTTGACCTGCGCTACAAGGAACAATACAACACGCGTTTGCGCGCCGTGCTCTCGGGGCAGAACACCAACTGGCTCGCCAAGCCCCTGCGCAACGGCGTAGGTGCACGCTACAATCTTAGGGTTGAGGGTGGCAGCAAGGAGTTTCGCTGGGCAACAGACTTGCAATACAAAGACACGGAAGGCGCCATGAAAGGAAGTTACAGAAAAAACTTCAACGGCGCTATAACTTTGATGTATAAATACAAAGACCTTACTTTCAGAAACTACACCTCCGTAGGTGTCAACAACGCCAAGGAGAGTCCTTACGGCAGCTTCAGCCAATACGCACAACTGCAGCCCTATGACACTCCCTATGACAGCGATGGCAACCTTCGCAAGCTCTTGGATCCATTCACCAGTTTCAACTCAAGTCCGGAGAACCCGCTCTACAACGCTTCGTTAGGCTCGTTTGACAAGTCCAACTACCTGGAAATTACCAACAATTTCTCAGTGGAGTGGAACATCCTGCCCGAACTGACATTTAGGGGACAGTTCGGAATAACCAAGAACGACACCGAAACAAACTTTTTCCGCTCTCCAGAGGATAGCTACTATACCAACTCCAGCACAGGCTCGTCGTATCAGACTGGCGAGGGATTCTTGCGCCGCGGTCTCTACCGCTACGGCAATGGCAAGACCTTCTCGTACAATGCCAACGCCACACTGTCATACAACAAGATATTCGCTGACGTACACTCCCTTTATGCCGGCCTGAACTGGACTGCGCAACAAGAAAACAACGACAGCTTTAGCGCGGCTTTCGAGGGCATTGCCAACGATGACCTTGCAAAGATTGCCAACGCACGAGGTTATTCCAAGGACGAACTCCCGTCGGGCAGCAATTCAAAGATGCGCTATTTCGGTGTAACGGGTAACGTTAACTACACCTACGACAACAAGTATTACATAGACCTGTCTTACCGCGTAGACGGCAACTCTTCTTACGGCAGTTCAAAGAAATATGCCTCATTCTGGAGCACTGGCATTGGATGGAACATTCACAACGAGGCGTTCCTGAAAGGCAACAAAGTGATAAACATGCTGAGGCTCAAGGCTTCGTATGGTGAGACTGGTGCGGCAAGTGGAGCCGCAGAGACCGATGCGTACACATATTATAGTTATGTCACTGACAATCGCTACATGAACTGGATGGGTGCCGTGCTCGGTGGCTTCGGCAATCCCAACCTCAGTTGGCAAAACACCAAGGAGCTGAACATTGGCACTGAATTCGGACTTTTCGACAACCGCGTCAAAGGAAGTTTCGAAGTCTACACCAAGCGTACCGATAATCTCCTATCCTCCATGAGCATGCCTTTATCTATGGGCTTCAGCACATATCGCGCTAACATCGGCGAGGTGGAGAACAAGGGTTGGGAAGGCGCCCTGCAGGTGTATGTCCTGAGAGACGAAGCCCGCCACCTCAACTTGATGATTGGAGGACAGCTCGTATACAACCACAACGAGATTACCAAGCTCTCTGATGCCATTAAGCAGCAAAACGAAATCTACATGCAGAAAGACGCCGACGACGATGATGCCTCTGGCATTCAGAACCTCTTCTATGAGGGCAAGCCTCAATATGCCATCTATGCGGTAAAGTCGCTTGGCATAGACCCCAGCACTGGTAAGGAGATTTACCTCGACAAGAATGGCAACATCACCGACCAATGGAAGGCTTCCAACAAGGTCTACTGCGGAAGCAGCGAACCTCTATATCGCGGCAACCTCAACATGATGTTGCAATGGAGAGATTTCACCTTCAATGCCTCCTTCGGTTACTACTGGGGCGGAAAGACATACAACTCCACTCTGCGCGACCGTGTGGAGGTGACGCTCAACGACATCGCAAGCTACAACGTGGACAAGCGAGTGCTCGAACAGCGTTGGTATACAGCCGGCGACGTGGTGTTCTTCAAGAAACTCAGCAACACGAGGTCAAAAGCCACGTCTAGATATGTCATGGACAACAACGTGCTGGAACTGCAAAGCGTCAGCCTCCAATACAAGTTGCATGGCAACTGGCTGCGAAACAACCTCAAGCTGCAAAGTGCTATTTTCGCCGTCAACTTGAGCGACATCTTCCATTGGGGCACGATCCGCATGGAGCGCGGCACAAGCTATCCCTACGCACGTAACGTTCAGGGAAGCCTTAAGTTACTTTTCTAATAAGACACCATTACCATGAAGAAATATCTTTTCCACATTGCCATACCCGTCGTAGCCCTCGCCTTGCTCACCACAAGTTGCAGCGACTGGCTCGACGTACGCGGCGAGAACATACAGAAAGAGCAGGATCAATACGACACCTACAAAGGTTTCCGCGACGCCCTCGTGGGTTGCTACATGACCATGGGCGATGCCGACATCTACGGAGAGAAGCTGACCATGACCGACGTGGAGAACATTGCCGACAACTGGTATTGCACCTCATCGTATGAGACACTGCAGCCAATACAATATGAGCTCAGCAACCACCAGTACGACAAGGACGAGGCGCGTACGGCCATCAAGACCATCTACGGCAAGCTTTTTACCACCATTTCCTCTGCCAACGTTGTGCTTAAGGGCTTGGCCGAGAAAGGCAGCAACATTCCTTCCTCCGATACCCGCGACATGATTGAGGGAGAGGCACTGGCCATACGCGCTTTCTGCCAGTTTGACATTCTCCGCCTGTTCGGACAACTGCCACAAGGAGGCACGAAAAAAGTCTCCCTGCCCTACAGCTATACGACGAGCATCGACGATATGCCAAAATACTACGACTTCGACGCTTATGTCGCCAACCTCAACGCTGACATAGAAAAGGCCGAAACGCTGCTGAAGGCAACCGACCCCGTGATGAGCTCAACTTTCACCAAACTCAACTCGTCGAGCAGTTCCGACGACGACTTCTTGAAATACAGGCAGTCGCGCCTCAACTATTGGGCAGTGAGAGCCATGCACGCAAGGATGAACCTCTACATAGGCAAGACCCAAGAAGCCCACGACATTGCAATGGAGATAATAAACGCCAAAAACTCTGACGGCTCATCGGTCATAGGACTTACCGGAATGAACAACCTGCACGCTGGCTACAACGCCCTGCCGGGAGAATGCCTCTTCTATCTGAGCAAATACGACGTAAACACGTATGCCAACAAGCTTCTCATCGGAGGAAACAGCACCCGTGGCACAAGTTCCAACTACCTGTTGAGCCAGGAAATGCTGGCAGACCTATTCGCATCAATACCAAACGCCACGGCATCGCACAACAGGTATATATATCTTTGGAACCGCAATTGCAAAAACGTGTCTAACGTTACAATGCCGGCATTGAAAAAATACTGGTACGATGAAGACAAGGCCAGCTCCTACGATTTGATGACCGAATATCAAATAGTGCCCATGTTGAGGCTTTCGGAGATGTATCTCATCGCCATGGAGACTACAACATCGCTTGAAGAGGCACTTAGCCTCTACAAGACCTACATGACCGACCGCGAGTTTACGCTCTACACGCCGTTCAACTCTCTCGACGAGGTGAAGGCGGAAATCGTAAACGAATATCAACGCGAGTTCATCGGCGAGGGACAGATGTTTTATGTCTACAAGCGTCTCAACAAGACACAAATGAAATGGAACGACAACAAGATAACAGAGAACGACTACATCCTGCCCCTGCCGTCTTCGGAATATGACCCAGACCAAAAACAGTAAGAGTAATGAAAAAGACTATAATCCTCATAAGCATGGCACTGACATTGCTTGCCAATGTCTCGTGCGAGAAAGACCTTCAAGTCTTTGATGATCCGACTTGCCGGTTGAACTTCTATTACGACAACTTGGAGACCACCAAAGACTTCAAGTACGAATATACCCAGGGCAGCTTCTCCTTTATATATAAAGGCGACGTGGCGCAAGACACGGTATGGGTTGAGATGGAATCGATGGGTAAGTTGTCAGACCAGGACCGCCCCATAGAGCTTGAACAGATGGACACCACCGCAACGATGGCAGTAGCCGGCAAGCATTACGTAGCCTTCAACGACCCATCAATGGCAAAATACTATGTAATGCCGGCAGGCAAGGCACGCACGAGGATTCCCATAGTAATCCTCCGCGACGCCTCTCTGAAAAAGGAGACAGTGGTGCTGAAATACCGCATCAAGCCCAATGCCTATTTTGAGAATGGATACGAGGTCTTCCAGACACGTTCCATCGCCATCACCGACAGGCTTTCTGAACCGTCATATTGGAAAAAAGGCTTTGACATGGGCGGTTACTCGTATTCGCTCTACGACTGCATCGGCGATTGGGGTGCCGTGAAGCACCAATTCATGATAGACGTGACAGGAAAGGCATGGGACGACGAATTTATTGAGAGCCTGATGCTGGGCGACTACTCTTACCTCAACTACATATTGGGCAAGCTAGTAAACGAGCTTCAAAAGACCAACGAGGAACGTGAGGCACAGGGGCTGCCCGACTTGTGCGAAGAGGACGGCACGCCAGTATCGTTCGGATATTGAACCTATTAAAAGCAAAAGATGATGAAAAACAAGATAACGACACTACTCATCCTTTTGTCGAGTTTCGCTCTTTGCGGATGCATCAACGACGACAGCACCTTGAGCGACAACTCCATAAAGGAAATTACCATAAGCGGTATCGAAAAAGACTATGCTGCGACCGCTTACACCGGACAACGCTTAAAAATAGAGCCTGCAGTGACCGAGGGCTGCGACCTCGACTACCTCTGGTATGTCATCAACTCAAAGACGGGAACAACCACCGCCAGCGGCGACACCATCCAGCCCACTGTCATAGGCCACGAGAAAAACCTCGACTATGAGGTAAACCTCGCGCCTGGCAACTATCAATTGCGCCTGGAGGCAAAAGACAAGTCGACCGGAATCACCGCATATAAATATGCCTCGCTCACGGTAAGCACGGCTTTCTCGCACGGATTCTACATCATGAAGCAAACCGCGGAGGGGAACACCGAGATTGACGTGCTCAACGAGGACGGCACACTGTCACAAGACCTTCTTGCGAAGACTTCGGGAACCTCCATGACCGGAAAGCCGCTCGACTTATGCATACTCTACAACTCATGTTTCATCAACGACGAGACAAACGAGATGGAGACCGTGGATGCGGTTTCCGTGACAACGGATGCCAACAATTTCAGAATATTCCGCAACACTGACCTCAAAGGCATCTTCGACCGCTCGAACGTGCTTTTTGACACCATGGACGCCAACGAGAAGGTCTGCGGCTTCACATACACCATGATGTCGGGACACGTGATGTTCACGTCCGCCGGAGCAAGAAACGCTACTGGTCCTGACTATAGCGGCACAGCCAACAGCGGAAAATATGGCAATCCGCTAAACGATATAGAGGAAGCCTCTTTCTTCTGCCACGACCCCTTATCGTATGGCGGAGTATTCGTATGGGACAACAAGACCCGTGGTCTCTATTCCATGGACTACAACGGCTACAGCGACCCTCTGCTCTACGAAGACCAAAGTGGCAGCGACGTGACGCAGAACCTAACCGACTACGATTGTCTCGCGGCTGGCTACAACTTGATGAACAGTGAAGGCACAGCAGTGTTCATACTCAACAACAATAAGACTGGAGAGAGATACCTGTACCAAACGGAGACTTCTTTTATCCAGATGTACCTGAAGAGCCGGACGAAGATACCTTCCAACTTCCATCTCGCCAAGGCCAGCGCATTCTCAGTGAACGCGTCGAGCGCCAAATATGTCTACTGCGTTGACGACAACAAGATCTACGCGACCGTATTTTCCGGCGATGAGTTGTCAGAAGTGGAAGTGCCTACAGAAATTCCTGCTGGCGAACAAATCACATACATAGGCAACCAGTTCTACAACAAAGATTTCAACTACCTTGTAGTGGGCACACAAAACGGCAACCATTATAAGCTTTACTTTTTCAACCTCGTGGGAGGCGCACCCGACGGCAAGGCGGTGCTTTCCACAGAAGGTACGGGCGAGGTGAAGAGCGTGAAATATATGCACAACGGTTTCAACACAAACATGTGGATGTTTGGATATTTGATGTATAACCAAAATAATTAATATACAACACTTTATTACAATGAAAAAACTAATGTTCAGCCTTTTGGTATCACTCCTCGGATTGACCAGCATGGCTCAGACTAATTTCCGCAAGATCACTTTTGCAGAGGGCATTGAGGCTGCCAAGAAAGAGGGCAAACTCGTGTTTGTAGATTTCCACACTTCATGGTGCGGCCCATGCAAGCGCATGGCCAAGGAGGTATTCCCCAACAAGCAAGTTGGCGACTACATGAACTCCCACTTCGTCTGCCTCGCCATTGATGCCGAGAAAGGCGAAGGCGTGGAACTGGCAAAGACTTACAAAATAAAGGCATACCCCACAATGACCATCATCAATACCGACAAGAGCGAGGTTGGAAACGTGGTGGGATATCGTCAGGTCACGCAGCTAATCAACGAACTGGAGCGTGTCACCAACCCCAACATGACCATGGAGGCTTTAAAGGCACGCTACGACAAGGGTGAGCGCACGCCACAACTCATCAACGCATACGCCTCGTTCATATCTGACGATGGCTACAATAGTGGCGACCGCGTAAAGTTCGCCAAGGCCGATGCCGAGGCCAACAACATCGTGGAGGACTATTTCACGAAACTCAGTTCAAAGCAGAAGCTGAACCCCGACAACAAGTTCGTGTATGAAGCTTATGCAAAAAATGTATTCGGCCCCGCGATGCAGTTCCTCATCCATAACCTCGACAAGGTAGCTCCAAGTTTCAAGGCCGAGGCTGATAGCATCGTCAAGGCAAACTATGATAGCACAATAAAACAAGCCGTATGCACGGGCAACATTTCCAATACCGGACTCGACAGCCTCATAAACGACGTCAAGTTATTAAAGCTCAACAAAGACGGCAAATACGACTTGGCTCTTGAGATGGCTCGCACCTATGCCAAGGGCGACATCAACGCATATATCGACTTTGCGCACAAGAACTTCACCAAACTGCCTTCCGAAATTCGCACATATTATGCCGAGGCGTTTGCCGAACTGTTCAAAGACTGCGACGAGACCACGAAGAAGCGTGCCGCATGGATCGTGCGCGACGGGCTCAATGTGTTGGCTCCAAACACCGTGTACTTTGCCGCTATGCAACTTAGAAAACTTGAAGGCGAAAACGGCTACGCCGACCCTGTGAGACCATAACATACAAGTGCTATGAGATAGTGCCATAACTCAAAGGCACGCCTCATCATCTTTATATATATTATGAACCCCGAAAGTTAATTGTCTAACTTTCGGGGTTCATTAGTTTTTCAACACGCCTTAACACTAACAAACCAGTCTAACGAAAAAAATCAAAAGTGACGTTTATGTTTTGCGATTACCGATAAAAAGATTACTTTTGCACGGTAAAAAATAAACCATGAGCAAGAGAAGTCCAAAAAACAAGCCCAAGTCTTTTAGTGAGGCCATTGGCATAAAAGATAGATTTGAAAGTGACACGGTCAACTTCTTAGTTGGCCTTGTCATGCTCGCGATAGCTGTATATCTTGTCATCGCCATGGTCAGCTATTTAACTACAGGCCAGGCAGACCAAAGCTTGCTGGAATCGCTGCGCCCTGCCGACTTCTTCAATACCAATCACGAGTTTAGCAACACGTGCCGATCACTCGGTGCCATCGTGGCTTATTTCCTCATTACCGTAAATTTCGGTTTGCCTGCTTTTGCCATACCCGTTTTTTTCATTCTCGCGGCTCTCAAACTGATGAGAATATACTCCGTCAACCTCTTAAAATGGTTCTTCTGCCTTGCAATAGCAATGATATGGTTGTCGGCATTTCTCGCCAAGTTCATCGCTCCATTGATGGGTAATGAAGTCTACAACCCTGGCGGCATGCATGGTCTATTGTGTGTGCAAAGGGCAGAAAACGTGATAGGGACGCCAGGACTTGTAGCCATCCTCATAGTCACCGCCATAGCTTTTCTTACCTATCTCAGTCACGAGACAATTGAGGTGGTACGAAAGGTTCTCAACCCCGTGAAATATTTCACCGACAAGATAAAGATTACCGTAAACAACCATCCCGTTACCAAAGACGGAGAGTTGCAGACCGACATCATTGAGCCTGAAGCAAACTTGGCAATTGGCGAGAGTGAGGCCACTGCCCAAGACAATAACGATGAGGCAAATACCAACGTGGTTGACCTTACCGACCTAAGCCAGTTTGAGGCAAAGAAGAAGACCGACGCTCACACCGACGAGCCACAAACCACAGCTATTGCCGGACAAGGCGAGGAACCAGCCGAGATGACCGTGGATAAACCGAAGGATGAGACAAAAGCATCCGGGGGCAACATGGCAACGCTAACCGATCTCGACACGCCAATCAACCCATGGGAGCCGTTCACCAAGTATAAGTTCCCCACACTCAACTTGCTCAAGAAATACGACAGCAAGCCAGTGATCGACATGGAGGAGATAAAGTCGAACAACGCTCGCATAGTAGAGGTACTGAAGAGCTTCGGAGTGGAAATAAGCAAGATCAACGCTACCGTAGGCCCCACGGTGACGCTCTACGAGATTACACCTGCCGAAGGCGTGAGGATAAGCAAGATACGTGGTTTGGAAGCCGACATTGCCCTAAGCCTCTCAGCTCTTGGCATACGTATCATCGCACCAATCCCGGGCAAAGGCACCATTGGCATAGAAGTGCCAAACAAGAAACCGCAAATCGTGTCGATGGAAAGCGTGCTCAACACCAAGAAATTCCAGGAGACGAAGATGGCATTGCCCATGGCATTGGGAAAGACTATCACCAATGAGATATTCATGGTCGATCTTGCCAAACTGCCCCACCTGCTCGTAGCCGGTGCCACCGGACAGGGTAAGTCGGTGGGCTTGAATGCGATAATCACGTCGTTGCTTTACAAGAAGCATCCCAACGAGCTGAAGTTCGTGCTTGTAGACCCAAAGAAAGTGGAGTTCAGCATATACAACAAGATAGCTCCGCATTATATGGCTGCACTGCCCGAGAATGAGGACGAGCCCATCATCACCGACGTGCAGAAGGTGGTGCGCACGCTCAATTCGCTTTGCAAGCTCATGGATCACCGCTACGACATGCTGAAACTCGCCAACGTGAAAAAGGTTGACGAATACAACGACAAGTTCATTCACCACAAGCTGAGACTGACAGACGGCCACGAGTACATGCCATATATAGTGGTCGTAATCGATGAGTTCGGTGACCTTATAATGACAGCTGGCAAGGAGATTGAGGCACCCATAGCACGCATTGCCCAGCTCGCGCGCGCCGTGGGCATACACATGATAATAGCCACGCAAAGACCTACCACGAGAATCATCACCGGTAATATCAAGGCCAACTTCCCTGGGCGCATGGCGTTCCGCGTGGCTTCGCAGATAGACTCACGCACAATCCTCGACCGCACAGGTGCCGATCAACTCGTGGGACGTGGCGACATGCTATTCCTTGGTGGCGGCGAGCCCGTGCGCGTACAGTGTGCGTTTATCGACACGCCGGAAATTGAGGCCGTAAACGACTTCATTGCCGCAGAACCCGGTCCCATTGACGCTATGGAACTTCCAGAGCCCGATGACCCCAACGCTGCTGGATTTGGCTCTGGCATTGAAGGAGATGCCAAGAACCTCGATCCTTTATTTGATGAGGCTGCCCATGCGATAGTAATATCTCAACAAGGCTCAACAAGCATGATCCAACGTCGCTTCTCCATTGGCTACAACCGTGCGGGACGACTGATGGATCAATTGGAGAAAGCCGGTATCGTGGGAGCCGCACAAGGTTCAAAGCCTCGCGAAGTGTTATTGCAAGACGAGGCAAGCCTCAACGTGCATCTGGCAAGGATTCATGGTGCGTAAAAAGAATTGATTACAATTTAAACATATAGGATAACTTTTTAGGTTATGAGAAAAGTATTGTTTATCAGCATTCTGTTGACGCTCTGCATGGGTGTGTTTGCCCAAAGCAGCTCACAGGCAAAGAAAGTATTGGACAAGGCCACCGCAATAGTTGGAAGAAAGGGTGGCGCTGAGGCTGATTTCTCGGTATCGGGAAAGAAGACTGGCACACAGTCGGGCACGATTGCCATTAAGGGCAACATGTTCATGGCCCGAACAAGCAAGGCCATGGTGTGGTTCAACGGAAAAACGCAGTGGAGCTACCTCAAGATAACAAACGAGGTTAACATCTCCACGCCAAACGAGGCAAAGCGCATGAGCATGAACCCATACACGTTCATGTCAATGTATAAGAATGGCTACGACCTGTCAATGACCACTTCGGGGAGCAACTACATTGTGCACATGACGGCTCAAAACAAGCAAAGAAGCGTGCAAGAGGTTTATATCACTATAAACAAAAGTTCTTACAAGCCTTCTGCAGTAAAGATGAGACAAGGCAACGATTGGACGAACATCACTATAACCAATTTTCAGGCTAAGAACCAACCAGACAGCAAGTTCTCTTTCAATCAAAAAGATTTTCCAAAGGCTGACGTCATTGACTTGAGATGAAAGAATTTGTCAACGACTTGATTTTTGGCTTGAGACTATAACAACCTAAAGGCGGGGAATGTCTATTGAAGACATTCCCCGCCTTTTTTTCGCAATGATGTAGCGCACCAATTATTTCAAGGGGTTCCATCCTTGCGCCGTGATGTCAAACTCTTGGCCATCACCACGCGAGATCAATCGGCAACCAAGGTCTTCCTTGGTGATATAACCTATCTGCTTGATGCCACGACTCTCAAGAGCGTTGAGCTTGTCGTGGTCTCCTATGGGACAAGTGAAGAGCAACTCGTAGTCCTCGCCACCATTCATGGCACACGTTGTAACGTTCATGTTAAACTCCTCTGCCGTCACCGCCGTCTGATAGTCGATGGGAATGTTCTTCTCATAAACACGACAACCGCAATGGCTTTGGTGGCAAATATGAAGCAATTCTGACGACAAGCCATCTGAAATGTCCATCATGGCGGTCGGGTGGATATTGTTCTCGCGCAACAATTCAATGATGTCGCCACGCGCCTCTGGCTTCAGTTGCCTTTGCAGCAAATACTCGCGTCCGGCAAAATCGGGTTGAAAGTCGATTATCTTCATGCCATCTTGTTGCAGATGCTTCACGAGCTCTTCATTGCCGTCTTTCTTCGCCTGCCTAATCTTTGAGTTTAGCTCATCTATCTGCTTATAATAGACCGCCTTTTCACGTTCAAGGAGTTGCAAGCCCATATATGCGGCTCCCAAGTCACCACTTACACAGATAAGGTCTGTCTCGTTAGCGCCAAAGCGATAAACAATGTCTTTCTTTGGAGCCTCGCCAATGCAAGTGATGCTTATGGCAAGTCCTGTCATCGACGAGCACGTGTCACCGCCAACAATGTCAACGCCCCATTTGTCGCAAGCCTGTCGGAGTCCGGCATAGAAATCGTCGAGATCCTCAACCTTGAAACGCTTGCCGAGCGCTATGCTCACAAGCAGCTGGCGGGGAGTGCCGTTCATGGCAAAAACGTCACT
Source organism: Oscillospiraceae bacterium (assembly GCA_963599465.1). GTDB lineage: Bacteria > Bacteroidota > Bacteroidia > Bacteroidales > Bacteroidaceae > Prevotella. Next base: position 37,498 of record CAVBXD010000010.1, read on the forward strand.
AAGGTTTACCATTGCGCTCTTGTAGCCAAGCTGGGCCATGCTGTTGTATGTAAGGTCGAAATGTACGCCTTCCATCAGCATGTCGGTAGTGACGAGCACCTCCTTGTCAGGATAAGCAAGAACCGTGCAATCATCACCAACGCCTTTCAGCGTAGAAGCGTTCTTGGGCTGCAAGTCTTTAGTAAGACGACTTATCAGACCGAACTCTCCAAGTTCCTTTATCTCCATTCTTAATCGCAACGTTTAATCAACTCACGGAAAATCTCTGCCATGCGAGGCTGTGCGGCATTGGCAGCCTCTTGCACTTCCTCATGGCTCACTTCCACAGGTACGTCAAAACCACCGAGGTCGGTTATTACGCTGATTCCAAAGACTTTCATGCCACAATGACGGGCGACGATAACCTCTGGCACAGTGCTCATACCTACGGCACTGCCTCCAAAGAGGTGATACATGCGATACTCGGCAGGGGTCTCGAATGTTGGTCCCTGCACACCTACATAGACACCGTGAACCAGATGGATGCCTTTTTCCTTGCCAATCTCGTCGGCAAGATCACGGAGCTGCTTGTCGTAAGCCTCGTGCATATCGGGGAAACGAGGTCCCGTGGGGAAGTTCTTGCCGTGCAGTGGATGCTCCGGGAAAAGGTTGAGATGGTCGTCAATGACCATCAGGTCGCCAATCTTGAAACTCGGATCCATGCCTCCAGCGGCATTGCTGACAAAGAGCGTTTTAATGCCAAGCTCATACATGACCCTCTCGGGCAACGTCACTTCCTTCATGTCGTATCCTTCATAGAAATGGAAACGACCGTTCATAGCCATGATGTCCTTGCCGCCAAGCTTGCCGAAGATCAACTTACCCGCATGACCCTCCACCGTGGAAACGGGGAAGTTGGGTATGTCTTTATAAGCAATCTCTGTGGTGTCAGTTATCTCGGAAGCTAATTGTCCCAGTCCCGAGCCTAAGATTATTGCGGTCGTTGGCTGGGCGGGCATTCTTTCCCTTAACCAGGATGCTGTTTCTTGAATTTTTTCGTACATAACTTATTATCTTATTATTGAACAATTCTTCGTCTTGACTCAACATGAATCTCACCTGTATAGGAAGCACATAGATTGCAGACTTTACAATGTCGTTTAGTGTTGTTTGCAGCAATCGGGTTGAGTCTTTCTCCGTAGTCACTATGATCTTGGGCGACTCCATCTGAGCGAAAGCGTCATTAATGGCCTCCATGTCTTTCTGGGTAAACGCGTGATGGTCTCCGAACGCAATCGTCTTCAATGAGCGACACTTAATCCTTATGTCATTAGCCATCTCCTCTGGCGACGCTATACCCGTGAGCAAAAGCACATTATGACCTTTAAGCTCTGGCACTTCATGGTTTTTCGCCTTAAACAGTGGATACAATTCTCCATAGTCCATAGTAGTGAAGAAAAGCTCCTGATAAGGGTATAGACTCATGGCCTTTGTCAACACCCTAATGTCCATGGGCTTCAGGTCGGCGGGGCATTTTGTCACAATCACGAAGTCCGCACGCCTTTTTCCGGATAGCGGCTCACGCAATCGTCCTGCCGGAAGCAACTTGTCATAGATGATGAGACGATGATAATCCACCAGCAAGATGTTGATGCCTGGTTTAACATAACGGTGCTGAAAAGCGTCGTCGAGAAGGATCACGCCAACGTCGTTGGTGCTTTGATCGGTGGTCAACCGTGCTATTCCCTCTCTACGGTTGGCATCCACGGCTACATATATATCCTTGAATTTTGTCTTCATTTGGAACGGCTCGTCACCGATACTCGCGGCGGTAGAGTCGTCGTCGGCCAATACATATCCCTTGGTCTTGCGCTTATAGCCTCTCGACAGCACCGCCACCTTGGTCAGCTTGTCGAGCAGCCGCACGAGATATTCCACATGTGGGGTCTTGCCCGTGCCGCCAACAGTGATATTGCCAACCGATATGACAGGTATGTCGTAGCTTTGTTGATGAAGCAAGCCGACATTGAAGAGCCAATTGCGCAAGCTTACCGCCAGACCATAAAGCCAACTTAGCGGTGAGAGCCAATCGCGTGTCTTTATCAAGTCACCCTCCATACGCCTAATTGTTTATTATGACATAAGGCAAGCGAGCCTGTATTGTTCCCATCGACTTCATTTGGTCCATCAACATTAAAGGCGTGTAATATGGGCCGAGCACCTTCTGCAACTTCTCGTCAAGAAGACTTCCTTTTGCCTTGCTGCTGCCGTCTATCAGCTTCGACATGAAGCTTTTCTGCATTGGATAGTTTACCGTGTGGTATTCCTTCAACTTTGCCAACTGTCCCGCCTTTGCCACGGCCTTATCCATGCCGCCCAAACCATCGACGAGCTTCAACTTCAAGGCATCTTCGCCCAAGAACACATGTCCCTGCGCACGTTCTTCCACGGCTTCCATGGAGAGATGCCTTCCTGCTGCCACACGCGACTTGAAGAGCTTATAACCACGGTCTACCGCGGCTTGAAGTTTAGCGCCTTGCTCTTGGTTGAGAGGAGAGAGCAAGATACCGAAAGCCGACATTCCCATCGACGCGTTACGGTTGGTCTCCACACCGTCAAACTTCAACCCGAGCTTCTGTGCCATCTCCGCACCGTCTTGCAGCAATCCAAAGATTCCGATAGAGCCTGTGATGGTTGTTGGCTCAGCGAAGATATAGTCGGCACCGCTACTTATGTAGTAACCGCCAGAGGCTGCATAGGCACCCATCGACACAACTACAGGCTTATGGGCTTTCTTCAATTGTTCTATAGCATGCCATATCTGCTCCGAGTCGTAGCTTGAACCGCCCGGTGAGTTAACGCGTATTACCACAGCCTTTACATCATCGTCCTTTGCCAAGTCTTCCATGTCCTTACACATTTCGTTGCCCACTATATAGCTATCGTTTTGATAGATATTTCTTGAAGGCTCTTGGTTCACAATGTTGCCACAGGCATAGTAAACAGCTATCTTGTCGCCAGCGTTGTCGCTTGACTCAGCGCAAAGCTCTGCCACAGTTGCCTGCGGTATGTCGTCGTCCTTGTCTATGCCGAGCTTTTCCTTTATCACGTCTTTTATCTCATCATTATACTTGAGTCCGTCGAAGAACCTGTTCTTGACAAGCGTTTCGGCATCATCAAAGGTCATTATCTCATCGGCATGGCGATTGAGCTCCGCCTTGCTTATTTTCCTACTTTGAGAGACAGCGGTCAGGATAGTGTTCCATTGGCCATCGAGGTATCGCTGTGCCTGTTCCTTGCTGGGGTCACTCATCTTGTCCTCGGTGAAAACCTCCGTCGCGCTCTTATACTTACCACACTTGAATGCCGTGGTGTTTACGCCAACCTTTTTATACAAGTCTTTCACGAAAACGAGCTTGTTGCCCAGTCCTTGCCAGTCGAGTGCTCCTTGTGGGTTGACATATATCTTGTCGGCAATGGAGGCGATATAATAGTCGTTGGTGGAGAACTGTTCTCCAAAAGCGATTATCCACTTTCCCGATTTCTTGAAGTCTACCAAGGCATCGCGCATTTCTTGAGCCTGTGCCAACTCCGAGTCCATGCCGTTTGCCTCGATGTATATTCCTTTTATCTTGTCGGATGTCTTGGCTTTCTTTATTGCCGACAACATGTCCGCAAGCCCCGGATTACTCCCCCCTTCGCCTTGAAGCATGCTTAGCGGCGAAGCTTCTGTGGCTCGTTCCTCAAGTGTGCCTTGAAGGTTGAGCACAAGCACGCTGCCATTCTTTACGGTTGGCGTGCAAGCTGCCGTCAAAGCCATTCCAATGATGCCAACGGCACTGATGGCTGATGCCACGACAAAAAAGAAGAGTATGCCCACAAAGGTGGCCAAGACGTTTTTCAGAAAATCATTCATTTGCGTTCATATTGAATTGTTAAGTATAAGTGATAGTGGGTTACCACAGATGGCTATCATTCGTAATCGTCGACCACGCTGTTCACAAAGTCCATCATCGGTTTAGCCACCTTGCATATCTCGGCGATTTTGCGCGCCCAGTCAGGTGTCTCGAATATTGACTCATCCACACTGTGCCAAGCACAATAGTCTTTCATTTTCAAGTAATGAAGGAACTCGTAGTCATTAGGGAAGTCCTTCGGAGCTTTCTTCAGGCAACTTATGCCAAATCCTTTATCCTCCACAGGCACGTCACCTTCCCACGTTGAGGAGTTTGGGTAGCCAAAATAATGGATGAACTTCCCGTCTTCCACTCGCTTCCGCCATTCGTCTATGTTACCCATAATCTCGTTGCGCATTGCCGTGAGAATGTTTGTGGGCAACCAATACGAGCCTACCGCCACGAGGCAATGGCCTGGCTGCACGTGAAGATAATAGCCTCCACGCAGCGACTTCCTGCCGTGGGCACAAATATAAGCCCCAAAGTGTCGTTTGTATGGCGACTTGTCGGAAGAGAATCTCACGTCGCGGTAGAACCTATAACAGCAGTCCTTGACGGTCAGGTGACTTATTTCAGGGTCGAACGTCGACAATTCGTCGAGGAGCATCTGCACTCCGTCTTCAAACTCCCGCTTCGCGTTTTCATACTCCGCCTTATGCGCTTGAAACCATGGACGGTTATTGTTTGCGGCTATGTCAGCGAGGAATTTTTGTATCGTTTTGATGTTCATGTCTATTCAAGTTTACTTCCTTTCAACAACTTTGGACAAATATCACCGAATGGGCATTTGTCGCACTTGGGCTTTGCGCTCTGGCAAACATATCGCCCATGCAAAAGCAGCCAGTGATGCGCCCGGGGTATTTCTTCCTTTGGAATGCTTTTCTCCAGCACCTCCTCTACTTTGATCGGCGTGTTTGCGGTCGATGGCACTAATCCCAAGCGGTGAGCCACCCGATACACATGGGTATCGACCGCCATCACGGCTTTGCCAAACCATACAGCCTGCAGCACGTTGGCCGTCTTGCGCCCCACGCCTGGCAGTTTCACGAGTTGCGTGGTGTCGTCGGGAATCTCGCCGTTGAAGTCGCTCACTATCATCCTTGCCATTTCCACGAGATGGCGTGCCTTGGAGTTGGGATAGCTAACGCTGCGTATATACTCCAACACATCATCTGGTTCAGCCTTTGACATTAGCTCTGCGGTAGGGTATTGACGGAAGAGTGCCGGTGTAACCTCATTAACGCGCTTGTCGGTACACTGCGCGGAAAGAAGCGTAGCACACAGCAACTGAAACGCCGAGCCAAAATTCAGCTCGGTTGTGACCTCACGCTGGTGCTCCTTGAAATAGTTTATGATATACGCATATCTCTCCTTCCTCGTCATGTCTCCGCCTTGGCTTTTGATGTTGTCTTGTTAATCTGCAAAGATAAATAAAAATAATGTCACGACAAAAAAAACAAAGTTTTTATTCAACGCATTGTTGTTTAAGGCGTGCAACAAGTGACAAAAGCGTAAGAAAATGCTGGCAGGGGCAATAAAGAAGGCAGGCGACAAACAAGCCCACACGAGTCTTGTTCATCACCTGCCTTAATATGTCGCCTTAAATTATAAGACTATTTTTCAATCAGTTCCACACTTCTCTTGAGGAACTTGTCGAGAGCCTCGCCTTTCAGCATGCCGTTTTGCAGCAAGGCAAGGTCGATGAGCTGTTGCACAACCTTATTGCCCTTGGCATAGTCGGCGAGAATCTTGTTTTTCTTCTCACGCTCGTCATTGATGGTCTTCTCGGTGTCTTCCACGTCTTTCTTCTCCTCAGGAGTGATCTCCTCAGGCTTCTTGCCCGACTGACTCTGGCGCAATGCCGCAAGACGCGCCTCCTGGCCCTTCAAGTCGCTCTCAATGGGCTTCAGTTCTTGCTCCACGCTGCTCTTGGTGTCATCAAGTACTCCCTTCACAAGCTTGTGGTCGGAGTTGAGCACTACCATGTACGAGTCGGGCATCTGGTTGTAGAAGCTCATTCCGGGCTGGAACCTGCTCATCTCTTTCATGCGGCGCATATACTCGCTTTGTGTGATTATCACTGGTGCGTTGGTCTCGCCCAGCGACTGCACGTCAACCGCGTATGTCGCCTTGTCACCATTAGGCATTTGCGAACGGAACACCTCTGACAGTTTGTCACGGTCATCCTGCGCCATTTCTTCTTTCTTCGCGTCTTCCTTAGCAATAAGACGGTCTATGATGTCGGCGTCGACACGTGAGAAACGGCTCTTCTCGAATTTTTGCTCCAGCATGCTCACCATGGGCACGTCGAGCTCGCCGTCGAAGAGCAACACGCTATAGCCCTTGTCTTGCGCCGACTTGATATAGCTGTATTGTTCCTCCTTGCTTGTGGCGTAGAGGTACACGAGGTTTCCGTCCTTGTCGGTCTGGTTGTCCTTGACAAGAGTCTTATACTCCTCGAAAGTGAAGTGTTTGCCTTCCACGTCCTTGAAGAGCGCGAACTCCTTGGCACGATCGTAGAAGTCGTCCTGCGACAGCATGCCATAATTGATGAAGAGTTTCAAGCTGTCCCACTTGCCCTCGTAATCTTTGCGGTCGTCCTTGAATGTCTGCTGGAGACGGTCGGCAACCTTCTTCGTGATATATGTGGAAATCTTCTTCACGTTGGCATCGCTCTGAAGATAAGAGCGGCTAACGTTCAAAGGAATGTCGGGTGAGTCGATTACACCATGGAGCAGTGTCAAGAAGTCGGGCACGATTCCCTCTACCTGGTCGGTCACGAACACCTGGTTGCAATAGAGTTGTATTTTGTTGCGTTGCAGGTCAATGTTGCTATGCACACGCGGGAAGTAGAGTATGCCGGTAAGATGGAACGGGAAGTCTACATTGAGGTGAATCCAGAACAAAGGCTCGTCCTGCATTGGGTAAAGCTCGCGATAGAAGTTCTTGTAGTCTTCGTCTTTAAGCGTCGACGGTGTCTTTGTCCACAATGGCTCCACATTGTTTATCACGTTGTCGGTTTCCGTCTCAACCTCCTTGCCGTCTTTCCACTCCGTCTTCTTGCCAAAGGCTATTGTCACGGGCATGAAACGGCAATACTTGTTGAGCAGAGCCTGGATCTTGTTCTTCTCCAGGTATTCCTTGCAATCGTCAGATACATGAAGGATGATGTCGGTGCCACGGTCTGCTTTCTCCGTCTCCTCAAGCGTAAACTCAGGTGATCCGTCGCACGTCCAATGCTGAGCCTGCGCACCATCACGGTAACTCTTGGTAATGATTTCCACCTTGTCGGACACCATGAAGGCTGAGTAGAAGCCAAGGCCAAAATGACCTATGATGGCATTAGCCTCATCCTTGTATTTTGCAAGGAAGTCGGTGACACCAGAGAAGGCTATCTGATTGATATACTTGTCTATCTCCTCGGCTGTCATGCCAATGCCGCGGTCGCTGATGGTCAGTGTCTTTGCGTCTGTGTCAAGCTTTACGCGCACCGTCAAGTCGCCTACCTCGCCATTGAAGTCGCCTTTCTGCTGGAGAGTCTTCAGCTTCTGCGTGGCATCGACAGCGTTAGACACTATCTCGCGAAGGAAAATCTCATGGTCTGAGTAGAGGAACTTTTTGATAACGGGGAAGATGTTCTCGGTAGTAACCCCGATATTGCCTTTCTTCATTTTTTGTTCAGTTTTGTTTTTCATTTATTTTCCGCCTAAAGAATTGCAATAATTATGCCAACTTGAAAAATCAATCTTACAAAATGATGAAAAATGTGAAAGGAATTTATTTTTTCGCTCCTTAATGAAAATTTTCGGGAAGTTTGACGTTTTTTCCAAAAAATATTCCTATTTTTGTCGAGTTAATTCATTTCAATAGGTTTAGGTTAGTTTTTAAAAGGTTAAAAGGTGCCCCATCTCGTGTCGTGAGACCAAGGGATGGGGAATTTTATTTATATACCACGCTGCCTTAAACCCATTGTCTCAACGCAAAAGGCCACGCTTGGAAATTGTCAACTGCAAGCCGTGGTTGTTGCCAAGCAAAGAGCCGGAGTCTATCCCGAAGGCTCCCTTTACCGCCCAACCTCCTTTAAATCTATAGCTTGCCTCCGCCAATATGCTCGTGTTGTGGTGGGGATATGTATATGGCTCATCGTAGGTGCCATATCCTCGTTGCCAACTCAGGAGCACGCGATAATCGAGACGTGGCAACGGAGTTCCCTCTACACCCATATGCCACGCCACGAAACGACTGTCCGCCACACGCAAGGTGGCGTCGGCATTGTAGGCAGGAGAACGGTAGAGCGGATTGCCCAGCACCTGCCCCCAATGTTGCAGGCACATATAGTTGCCATGGTTATAATAGTTGTCTCGACCTCCTATGTGGTCGGGGATAGTCGAAGTGCGGTCGTGGTATACGGGACCGCTCTGGTATGTGGTGTGCAGATACTCCACCACCACGCCCTTCAGCCATTGGCAGTGCTTGAGACACAGCTCGCCTCCAAGCAATATGTCTTTCAAGGGGTAGAGAAAGTATCGGCTGGTCTGTTTCTTCTGATAGTCGGCACCGTCGCCATAGCCATCGTAATCGAGGTGAAACTGTTGGGAATGGTCCTCAAAGAAATGGTCGGCATACACAGACACCTTCCACGCCGGAGCATCATAGTTGACACGGGCGAGCCATGCGCCACTCTGGTTCCCTTCTATATTGCCATAGCCTTCGCCATCGGTTATATCCGAGCCGGAAGGTATGAAAACATTCCAAAAGTCTTTTATGCTCTTGCCTCCGAGCTTCATCCTCGTTGGCTTACCGTCGGTGAGCGTCACCTTAGAGCCAGCAAACTGCGCCTGCATCTCCAAGCCCAGCTCCACGCTCAACGGTTTCTCGCCCGGCTTGCCTATCCTCAAGTAGCCAGCCTTGGAATGGTAGAGCACGTTCTCGTTATATGGTGACACGCCGCCATTGGTGAACTGCCGTTGCCATCGTTGGTCGGTGAACATACCGTAAGCCATGTGAACCTTAATGGCGAACCAACGTCCGAGAACGGGTATCGTCCAATATTCGGGCACGGCTATTCTCACTTGTGGCACTGGACGCGCATTGATGCCAAGAGCTTGAGAGCCACTGGAGAGGCGTTGGTTTTTCAGCTCCATGGGCCATTCCTTCGCGCCTATTGTCAGCACTCCGTGGAGCCACCGTCCCTCAACATATGCCTGCTGAACGATAAACTTGCTGGAATAATGGCTTGCCACGGCAGCATCGACACCATAGCCCAAGCCCCACTTGCGGGCAGAGTCTGTTTCAAGTGTTCGATACAGCGCCCCTCGTAGATAGCCGTTGCGCGACTCCAACGAACTGAGGCCATACTTGTTGGCGTTGAGCCACAACGGTGTAGCACCAGAGGAGAACGAGCCTTGCACTTCAGCCTCATACTGGACATTGGAAAATGGTTGCAACACCCCTGCCCCAACGCCGCGCTGCCAAGCATACTGGGCTGGAGAATCAAGGCAGGAGAACAACGCCACAGACAACGTAGCCGCCTTCCATGTCTTGAAGATAATTTTATTTTGCGCCATCAAAGGTATTGCACATTTGGAAAGGCATCTTGCCAAACTTATGGTCATTGACAACCTTAACACTATTATCATTGAAAGTGACAGTCACCTCTCCCACCGTAAGTTCGTAGTTGTCTGTCTTGCCAAACACGGTGACATCCGCTTTGGCTTTTCCGGAGTAGTCGAGATAATAAGCATTCTTGGCCTTGTCGAAAGGAATGTTCTTGACCACGTAGCTGCCCTGCACTATCTTGCCAACCATGGGCACTTGCGATGAGAAATCGAAAGTCTCCTCCGGGAAAACAACATTCAAGGAACCATCCTTGTTTTCCGAGATGTCATATTTGGCACCAACAGCCATCGTGGAATAATCTTGACCTTGAAACGAGAATTTAAGGGCATCATTGCCACTATAAGAGCCTGCTACGGAAGAAGCCGCAGAAGGATTATCGTTGTCGTCGCCACACGACGCAAGAACAGCCGTAGAGATTATTGCCGCAAAAAGCAGCATGAATGATACAATCTTTTTCATCATAAAAAATTAAAAATGCGTTTATTTATTAACATCACTTTTGCAAAGTTACAAAAAAACATTGTCCCACAAGGCTCAGACTGAATAAATATTTGGCGCCTTTCCAATCTTTTCAACTTAAAAAAAAGCGCGAACAACTAAGGAAAACGATCGCATGACTTGCATGGCGCGACTACCAAAATGCATGCCATCGCCGTTACGTTAGAACGGCGTTGCCGTTACGTTAGAATCGCATCGCCGTTACGTTAGTATCGCATCGCCGTTACGTTAGTATGGTTTTGGCTTCACTGTGGCATGCAAAAAGAGGGTCAAGATATTGCAAAAACAACGACAAAAACTTGGGTGTTTCAAATAAAAAGATTTAACTTTGCACAGACCATATAACAAAAAGAAATGACAATATCAACACTCATGCTCATTGGCGGTCTTGGCACGCCCGAGCTCATCATTATTCTTATAGTCGTGTTGTTGCTATTTGGCGGCAAGAAGATTCCCGAACTAATGAAAGCCATGGGACAGGGAGTCAAGAGTTTCAAGGATGGAGTCAACGGCATCAACGATGCTATTGACAAGACCGTTAATGCCGATGACAAGAGCGACAAGCCAGCCACAGACACCGACAAGCGTTGATGGTGAGATCTCGTTTTGGGACCACCTTGAAGTGTTGCGATGGATGCTCGTGCGCATCGTCGCGGTATGGGCGGTAGTGCTCATTGTGGGATTCGCTTTCATACCGTGGCTCTTCGACCACGTGGTGATGGCACCAGCCTCCAACGACTTTTTCCTATATCGCTGGCTCGTGTCCTTGTCGGATCATTTAGCACCAGTGCCAAGCGACCTCGTCAATCCATTCAGCGTGTCGGTAATCAACCTCCGGTTGGCCTCTCAATTCTTCCTTCAGTGCGAGTTGTCGTTTTGGCTCGCGTTGTTGGTCAGTTTTCCCTACATGGTTTTTGAGATTTGGCGCTTTGTATGCCCCGCGCTCTATAGCAACGAGAAAAAAGGCGTGAGGTTCACTTTCGTCCTCGGCACCGTGCTTTTCTATGCCGGCTGCACGGTGGGCTATGGCCTTGTCTTCCCCTTGACACTGCGCTTCCTCTATACCTACCAGCTTTCACCGTCTATCTCCAACCAACTGTCGCTCGACAGCTACATGGACAATTTCTTGATGCTCACATTCATGATGGGCATCATCTTCGAGTTGCCTGTGCTCTCGTGGCTCCTGTCGAAACTGGGATTGCTCCACCGCTCGTTTTTCAACCGCTATCGTCGTCATGCCATCGTGACGCTGCTTGTCGTGGCAGCGTTTATTACCCCGTCGTCCGACCCATTCACGTTGTTTGCGGTGTTCCTGCCAATCTACATTCTTTGGGAGCTTTCCGCCCTGCTAGTGAAAAAATAAAAGGAGGAAGGCAGCTTCAAAGAAGACAACATTATCACCAAACGAATCGAAAATGAAAAAGATAACATTGCTGACCGTCGCGGCGGTAGCCCTTCTGATTTCATGCCAAAAGAGCGAAGACCAAAAGGCAGCGCCACTCATGAACAAGATTGACTCGCTTTACAAGGCCGGCAACTATCAAGCCACGCTCAATGCCATAACGCAATTGCGCGCCAACCATCCCAAGGCGATAGAAAGCCGGGAAAAGGCGATAAAGATATGGCAAGATGCCTCGCTCAAGATGGCGCAGGCCGACATTGCCCGCACCGACTCGGCCTTGCAAGCCACTATTGCACAATATGGCACGGAGAAAGACTTGTACAAGAAGAACATGCTCGGCGTGAAACGCGATTCCCTGCAAGTGCGCTACGACGCCCTTTGCGGCACGGTAAGGGTGATACACAAAAGGCAGGCAGGCGAGTGATACAAAGTCGGCCAAAAAGAAAAAAACAAGTTTTCTGCCATACACTCTCAAAAAATTCGTAACTTTGCAGTCTAAAGGAAGATACCGTTATGGCAGAACACAATACAAACCAAGAGTTCAAGGACACCCTGAGCGAGTGTCGCGACCTTTTCGCCAAGAAGCTCCACGACTATGGAGCCTCATGGCGCTTGCTGCGCCCATCATCGCTCACCGACCAGCTTTTCATAAAGGCCCGTCGCATTCGTGACCTTGAGACCACGGGCAAGGCAATGGTTGACGAAGGCATTCGCCCTGAGTTCATTGGCTTGGTCAACTATGGCATCATTGGCTTGATACAGCTCACGCATCCTTCCGTGCTAACCCCCGACATGGACGCCACAGACGCGTTGGCTCTGTACGACAGCATCGCAAACGAGGCTTTTGAGTTGATGGCAAGGAAAAACCACGACTACGGAGAGGCGTGGCGAGAGATGCGCGTAAGCAGTTATACAGACTTCATACTCACAAAGATAGCCCGTATAAAGCAACTTGAGGACATAGCCGGAAATGCATTGGTGTCGGAGGGTGTTGACTCCAACTTGCTCGACATCATCAATTATTCAGTTTTTGGAGCGATACGCTTAAAATAATGGCAACGGTCAGAACACAAAAAAGTCAGGACAAGGTCAAGGCAGTAGCATTGACCGTGCTGGTGAATGTCTGCCGTTTCCTTCTCGGTGCCACCTTCGTGTTCTCCGGCTTTGTAAAGGCGATAGACCCCATAGGCACCCAATACAAGCTTCAAGATTATCTCTCCGCCATCAGCATGGGCGGATTTGTGCCCGACATCGTTACGCTTCTTGCGTCGTTGGCCCTTGCCACGTTGGAATTCAGCCTCGGCGTGTTCGTATTGTTTGCCATCCGCCGCCATCTCGTGTCGAAGATAATAGTGGCGTTCATGGTCGTGATGACTCTCATCACGTTGTGGATCGCGTTGTTCAACCCCGTGGAAGATTGCGGATGCTTCGGCGACGCTTTGCGCCTGACCAACACTGAGACATTGCTCAAGAACATAGTGCTTCTCGCCGCCTCTGCAGTCTTGGCTTGGAAGCCACTACATATGTATCGCTTTCTCACGCGCTCCACACAGTGGATTGCAATCAACTACACCATCCTTTTCGTGCTGTTGCTCAGCGCCCATTGCCTATACCATTTGCCCTTGATCGACTTTCGACCATACCATATAGGCATGAACATAAAGAAAGGAATGGAAATACCGGCGAATGCCCCGCAGCCAGAATTTGACACGACGTTCATACTTCAGAAAAACGGCGTGAAGAAAGAGTTTACGCTCGACAACTATCCCGACTCATCATGGCAGTTTGTCGACTCCAAGACCGTGCAGACAAAGGAAGGCTATGTGCCGCCAATCCATGATTTCTCGATACAGAAGCCTAACGGCGACGACATCACCGATAGCGTGCTCACGGCAAAGGGGTATGTGTTTCTCCTCGTGTCGCCGCATCTTGAACAGGCCGACGACTCCAACTTTGGCGACATAGACCTTCTCTATGAGTATTGCCAAGAACAGAAGATACCCTTCTATTGCCTTACTGCCTCAGGAAAGAAAGACATAAACCACTGGGCGGACATCACGGGAGCGGAATATCCTTTCTGCTTTACCGACGAGACCACGCTCAAGACTATCATACGCAGCAACCCGGGATTGCTGCTGCTCAAAAACGGAACCATAATACGGAAATGGAGCCACAACGACCTGCCGTCGAGCGCAAGCCTGAACGCGCCATTATCGAAACTGGACATCGGCACTATGCCGTCGGACAGCTTGGGCAAGACCATCATGAAGGTAGTGCTTTGGTTCTTCATTCCGCTTATCCTCCTTGTCTTCGCCGACCGCACATGGGCTTGGACGAAATACTTGAGAAGAAAGCGGAAAAACTGACAGCTCATTTTATTTTTTAATCATAATATTAATCATCATGAGAAAGAAAATTGTAGCAGGCAACTGGAAAATGAACGAGAACCTGCAAGAGGGCGTAGCCCTGGCAAAGGAGATCAACGAGGCATTGCAGGCTGACAAGCCAAACTGCGGTGTCGTCATCTGCACACCATTCATTCACCTGGCAAGCGTGGCCCAGGTCATCGACCAGGAGGTCGTGGCTCTCGGTGCCGAGAACTGCGCCGACAAGGAGAAGGGTGCCTACACGGGTGAGGTGAGCGCCGCCATGGTAAAGTCAACAGGTGCTCAGTATGTCATCCTCGGCCACTCAGAGCGTCGCCAGTACTATAACGAGACTGCTGAGGTGCTGAAAGAGAAGGTTCTGCTCGCCCTTGCCAACGGCTTGAAGGTTATCTTCTGCTGCGGTGAGACACTGGAGGAGCGTGAGGCCAACAAGCAGAACGAGGTCGTGAAGGCTGAGCTCGACGGCAGCGTGTTCAACCTCTCTGCTGAGGAGTGGAAGAACATCGTGCTGGCTTATGAGCCAATCTGGGCCATCGGCACAGGCAAGACCGCTACATCTGACCAGGCTGAGGAGATGCTCGCTTACATCCGCTCTATCGTTGCCGACAAGTATGGCAAAGAGGTGGCTGAGGACACAACTATCCTCTACGGTGGCAGCTGCAAGGCATCTAACGCTCCTGAGCTCTTCGCTAAGCCAAACATCGACGGCGGCTTGATTGGCGGCGCTTCATTGAAGGCTGCTGACTTCAAGGGCATCATCGACGCTTGGAAGAAGTAAAATGTATAACTAACGTTTCGTTAATACAACCGATGATGCCGTGGGAAAACAATCGTCCCACAGGCATCATCGGCATTATAGTAAAAAAGGGGGAACTAAGCGGGCATCTCTTTCCGCTTTACCACACCAAAAAATACGCATTTTATTAATGAAGAGATTCGTTTTTCTTTTTTTGTCAATCGTCAGTGCGATGCTAACGGTGGAAGCGCAGACTTTCACGCAACACTTGCAACAAGCCCAGGCCGGCAAGGGTAAGGTATCAATCACGCAAAGCCGTGACATAGACGCACTTGTCAACGGCAACATTGCGCCGAGTACGACAGCCGCAGACGCACAGAAACAGGCGGTAAAGAAAAACGTCAACACAACCACAAACGCTGTTGCCAATGCCGCAAAAAACGACAGCATGGAGAAAGCCCACGCCCGCGAGCAGGAAGAGAGGCTGAAAATGCAAAAGGCCAAGCAAGACCCCGTTGAGGATGCCTTGACATTGCAGAGGCGCATAGCGGAAAAGAACGCAGAGGAAAAACGGCAACTTGCAGAAACCAAGAAACAAGCAACAGAAAAAACCGCCTCAGAGGAGGAAGCAGAGACTGAACTGCATATACCCACTGTAGACATGCGCAAGAAGGTCATGCGCGGGGCACGCAAGGTTACCGGCTATCGTGTGCAGGCTTTTGCAGGCGGAAACACGCGGGCCGACAAGACCAAGGCTCAACAAGCCGGAAACGACATAAAGATGCGATTTCCCGACCAACCAATCTACGTGCATTTCTATTCGCCTCGATGGATTTGCCGAGTGGGAAACTATCGCACATTAAATGAGGCAACACACATGCTCAACGCCATAAAAGGCATGGGCTATAAGGCGGCGGTCATCGTGAAAGGACAAATAACCGTGTTCGATTAAACAGCTATACACATTCCTTACGACACAAGACACGCCTTTCATAACACGACTTCACATTACACATTATTATATATACATTCCATATATACATTATCATATATAATACAAGATGAATCCAGAAACAGAATTCCGTGACGGGCTCGATGAGCTTGCCACACACTATAAGTCAATACTCTCACTTTTAGGCGAAGACCCGGAACGCGAAGGACTGCAAAAGACTCCTATGCGCGTGGCAAAGGCTATGCAGATTCTGACGCGAGGTTATACACAAGACCCACACAAGGTGCTCACCGACGCACTCTTCGAGGAGAAGTACGACCAAATGGTAATAGTCAAGGACATTGACTTTTTCTCTATGTGCGAACACCACATGTTGCCTTTCTATGGCAAGGCTCACGTGGCCTACATCCCCAATGGACATATAACAGGACTCAGCAAGATAGCGAGGGTAATCGACATTTTCTCGCACAGGCTCCAAGTGCAGGAACGCCTCACCGAGCAGATAATGAATTGCATAAACGACACTCTCAAGCCGCAAGGCGTGATGGTTGTTATAGAAGCACGTCACATGTGCATGCAGATGCGAGGCGTGGAGAAACAAAACAGCGTTACCACGACATCTGCTTATAGTGGGGTGTTCGAGTCGATGAAGGTGCGCGAGGAGTTCATGAGTCTTCTTAGAGGCGAGGCAAAACGAATATGATGAAATTTATATCATGGAATGTCAATGGCTTGCGTGCTTGCGTCAAGCCAAAGACCGACGACGAGGGCAACATAAAGAGCAAGGGGTTTGAGACTTACTTCAAGGAACTCGATGCCGACTTCTTCTGCCTTCAGGAAACCAAGATGCAAGAAGGGCAACTCGACTTGCAGTTTGAGGGTTACCAGTCGTTTTGGAACTATGCCGAGCGAAAGGGCTACAGCGGGACGGCAATTTATACACGCCACACGCCACTGAGCGTCAGTTATGGCATTGGCATTGAGGAGCACGACCACGAGGGACGCGTGGTAACTCTGGAGATGCCAGACTTCTATCTCGTGTGCGTGTACACACCCAACTCGCAAGAGGCTGAGACAAAGGGCGGGAAACCTCGCCGATTGCCATATCGCATGAAATGGGAAGACGATTTCCAAGCCTATCTCCATGACCTTGACAAAAAGAAGCCTGTAATAGTGTGTGGCGACATGAACGTGGCCCACGAAGAGATAGACATCAAGAACTCCAAGACAAATCATCTAAGCGCGGGATTCACCGATGAGGAGCGAGCCAAGATGACAACGTTGCTCAACAATGGCTTCACCGACACGTTCCGTACGCTTCACCCCGATGAGGTCACTTATTCGTGGTGGAGCTATCGCTTCCGCTCACGCGAACGCAACACCGGATGGCGCATCGACTATTTCCTCACTTCCGACCGCTTGCGTGAACGCATAACCAACGCGTCAATACATAACGAGATTTTCGGCTCCGATCATTGTCCGATAGAATTGGTTATTGATTAGTGACATAAAAAAACATGAAAAAATAATTTGGCAGTTACGTGGAAAAGACGTAACTTTGCCAAACTTCACTTACAATGGGCTTGTATGGATTTGACGGCAAGACGAAATTGTATGTAAGCACGCGGAGCCTCGTTGGCTAGCTCCATAATCTGAGTGAACAACAATTTAATTGGCGAAAACAACTACGCTCTCGCTGCCTAACTGAAGTACAGTAGGTTACTGGCTTAATCCCTGCGCCAGGCGCGGGGACGAGACATCGCTCCGAGGATGTTTTTCCGAATCCAGAGATCAAGCGGTGCAGACTAAATCGGGAATAGTCATTGGTGGCCTCGAACCTTTGGCGAAACTTTTTAGAGGATAAGACGGCAGTTGGTGGTCCAGGTCTTGCTGCCGTACGAAAATTAAGGCTGGAATAAGCGTGTAGAAAGCATATGGCTTCCTTGTTCGGACCGGGGTTCGACTCCCCGCAGGTCCACATGACGTAAAGTTATATTAAGGGCAGAAACGGCATTTGCTGTTTCTGCCCTTTTTAGTATGTTACTGTATGATTACTTATTTGCCCATATACCCAAAAATGATGATTAGGCTTGGAGTGACAATTACCCATTTTTGAGTATTGCATACATTTATACAAACTTTTACCTTTGCACTCGAAAATTAAGGATATCAATAGCGATGAACAAATTTATTCTTTCACTCCTTTCTACAACAATATTATTGGGTGGTTCGCAGAGTGTCAAGGCGCAGCAAAACGCTGCCGATTCAGTGATGAACCATGCCAAAGGCAACCGCCTTAGCGTAGGCGGTTACGGCGAAGTGGCAATGTCGCGTAATTTTTATACAGACGCCGGCAAGCGTTACTCCAACGCTTCCGCCTACAAAAACTCTCCTAACCACGGGCGTTTTGACATCCCTCACGCAGTGATCTACTTGGGTTACGACTTCGGCAAGGGATGGACCATGGGCACCGAGATTGAGTTTGAACACGGCGGCACTGGCCAATCTATTGAATACGAAGCAGAGGAAGCCATCGAATATGAGCAGGAGACCGAGAAAGGCGGTGAGGTAGAATTGGAACAGTTCTGGTTGCAGAAATCCTTCGGCAAATACGCTAACATCAAGGCGGGTCACATTGTCGTACCCGTGGGCTTGACAAATGCTTACCATGAGCCATTGAACTTCTTTACTGTTTATCGTCCAGAGGGCGAGAACACCATTCTTCCATGTACGTGGCACCAGACGGGTATAAGCTTCTGGGGTAAAAGCGGTGACTTCCGCTACGAGGCACAGTTCCTCGGAGGTCTGAACGCTTACCGCTTCAGCCGCAGCAATTGGATTCAGAACGGCGCACATAGTCCTTATGAATTCGAGGTGGCTAACAAGTATGCCGTATCTGCCCGCATAGACAACTATAGCATACCAGGCTTGCGCATTGGTTTGAGTGGCTACTACGGCAAGTCAGTGGGCAACACTACCCCCAACGATGTGAATTACAAGAACATCAAGGGCAATGTTTACGTGGGTGCCATCGACTTCACTTACAATAATCACAACTGGAAAATCAGAGGCAACGCCGACTATGGTTATGTGAGCGATGCTGCAGCCATAACAAGCCTTGTATATCCCGGTACTTCCAACGTGAAGCCTAACGAGTCGGGAAGCGGCAAATATTTCGGCAGCCACGCCATTGCCACTATGCTTGAGGCAGGCTACGACGTGTTCTCTCAAATATCAACGCTTCGTGCACATAATCAGAAAATGTATGTGTTTGGCCATTTCGAATACTACGATTCATCCATTCACAACTCTACGGCCAAGTGGACAGAGCGTAAGATTGTGGCTGCAGGTATCAACTACTTCCCCTTGCCACAAATTTGCGTGAAAGCAGAGTACAGCAACCGCATACTCAAGTCGGGCTACAACAATGAGCCTGCCGTCAACATCGGTATCGCATACCAAGGCTTCTTCCTCTAATAAACAGCAGGAGGATTCCAAGTTTCTAAAAATATACAAAGCATATAACAAATAATAAGACACAAATGAAAAAGATTTTCACAAAAGCGATCCTTTTCGTCATGGCATTGGCTTTGCCATTGGGCTTTACTTCTTGTAGCGACGACAACAACGAAGAAGAGCAAGCAATAGTAACAGCAACAGAATTAAAAGCTGTTGCCAACACATACGTCAACGACATCGTATATGCTACATACGCTGACTTACGCACATACGCTGGCGAGTTGAAGACGGCTTGTGAAACAGCATACAATCACTCTCAGGCTGGAACCCTGACCGACGCTGACATGGAGGCTTGCGCCACAGCGTTCAAGAACGCACGTCGCGAGTGGGAGCGCAGCGAGGCATTCCTCTATGGTGCAGCTTCAAACAACGAGATTGACCCACATATCGACTCATGGCCACTCGACAGAGACCAGCTTGTGAAGGCACTCAACGATGCCTCACTTCTCTCAGGTATCCATGGCGACAACCCTGCACAGTTCATCTACAGCAAGAACGGTGACTTCCAGTCAGTAATCGGCTTCCACGGTTTGGAGTTCGTTATCTTCCGTGAGGGAAAGACCCGTACCGCAGCCATGTTGATGGCCAACGACACCGATGAGGACATGAAGACCGTAAAGGGTGTTGACGAGCTTGCCTTCGCCGCAGCCACAGCAGGCGACATCTACAACATGACAACCTTGCTCCACTATGGCTGGAACGCTGATTCATCACTCGCAACATGGTTGAGCACCAACTGCAACTGGGTGAACAAAGACCTCAAGAACAATGGTCTTGCTACCACAACTCTCGGATACGGTCAGTTCCTTCTCAATGCCACTGGCGACAACGCTTGGTTCCCAACATGGCAGCAGGTTTTCCAAAACGCACTTCAGGGCGGTTGCTCTGACAT
The DNA here is from genome assembly GCA_963599465.1 of Oscillospiraceae bacterium. GTDB lineage: Bacteria > Bacteroidota > Bacteroidia > Bacteroidales > Bacteroidaceae > Prevotella. Next base: position 57,438 of record CAVBXD010000010.1, read on the forward strand.
CTGCAACGAGGTTTACAGCCAGAAGCTCGGCCAGGCATATCGTGTAGCAACAGGTAAGGGCGGCACAACTGAAGATGGCGAGAAAGAGTCAATCGACTACATCGAGTCTCCTTACAGCAAGCGCTCATTCATCGACTATCAGGACAACATCTACTCCATCAAGAATTCTCTTTATGGAACTCGTGACATCAGCGCCAAAGAGCCTAACACAAACTCTATGATGTACATCATGAAGAAGTACAACTACAGCGGCTATAGCGCTTTGAGCACTGCCCTCGACAATGCAATCGCAGCACTGGAGACAGCTAAGAACAGCGGCGTAGCCTTCGTGGACGACCCAGCCAACGCACAGGTGAAGAACTGCATCGAGAAAATCACTACTTTGGACGAGGAACTTAACAATGCTGGCACTTGGTTCAGCAAGCTTCAGGTTTCCAACAAGTAATCGAGCATAACAATTTGTCTATCATTTACGTAGCTTTGTTTCAAGGAACAAAGCTACGCATTTTGATATAAGGAACGATATATAAAAACACATTATGATTAAGAATTTCAAGAACTACGCCTGCCTGTCAGTTGCCTTAGCGACGGCAATGACAATGGCAAGTTGTAAGGACGACAACGGCGACCCCGACAACACAATCACAGAAACCGATGCCGCATATATAGGCAAGGCTGTGGGTAACTTCACAGCCGATGAGTGGTATCCAGGCGGTGAATTAGGAACCACCGACAACACTTCATCCAATTGCTACTCAGACGAGACGCCGGCAGTTTTGGCTGACGCAAACATGGAACAGCAGTTCAAGATTGGTGAGCAGTTGTTCGAGCGCCAATACACTTGGAATACCGGTGCATTCAAGGGTCTCGGCCCAGCCTCTGTGCGCTCATCTTGTCTCGACTGCCATCCCAGCTACGGTCATGGCAAGCGTGTGAACCAATATGAAACACGCTACGGAAATGGCAACGGATACTTGCTCGTAATCTACCACCCAACATCTGAGGGTTCTAACGACGGTAGCTATATTTCTGAGGTTACTGGAATGCCACAGACTCAGGCACAATCTCCATTCCTTCCCCCTATCGACGAGAGCCAGATTAACCTGAGCTGGCAGCGCATCGCCAAGATGGAGACAGAGGACATCCCATCCATGCAGTTCCCTGACGGCGAGACATTCGAACTCATCTATCCAGAGATTAGCATTCCTCAGACAGCATTCAACACCAACCCAGTGCCTTCCAATTATGCCGTTCGCTTGGAGTCAACCATCGGCATCATCGGTACGGGCTTGATTGACGCCATCCCCAGCGAGGACATCGTGGCACAGTATAAGTCAGAGGCTTCCTACTTCAAAAGCGTAGGAATGGACGTAAGCGAGTACATCAACCCAAACATGTTTGATGGAAACACCATGGAAATGACGGCCGGTGCCTACTACACTTCATTCGGCAGGGATAGCAAATATACCACTGGCGGTGTTCATGCCGACGGCAGCACCTTTGACCCAAACACCAGTGATGGAAACAAAAAGCTCGTGAAGCGTTACACCTATGCCTTGACCCGCGGCTCACTGCAGGATGGTCCCGGTGCCAACGCCATCTGGAACATCACCAACGTGTCTCGTCAAGACCGTCCTTGCCTCTACACCACGGCACCTTGGGCAAAGGCTATGTCTGAGAACGCTGAGGTTATAGCCTCCATCAAGAAGGATCCCACATCTCCTTACTATGCCGACGGTACCGACAAGGGCATCAGCAACGCCGTGGCAACACTGCTTGACCCATCGACCAACCAGTTCGACAACAACATCTACAACTTCAAGCCCGAGCAGAGCATGGACGACTTCTATGCCTTCATGGTATGGCATCGCGGTCTCGCCATCCCTCGTGCCCGCAATCTTAACGACGCACAGGTGCAGCAGGGAAAGAAGCTTTTCATGGATTGGGGCTGCGCCAACTGCCACCGAGCCAAGTGGCAGACAGGCGATGACAACTATGTGACATCCAAGTATATCGCAGACAAGAAGTTGCCACGCTACCAGAACCAGACTATCTACCCCTACTCCGACTTCGTGCAGCACAAGCTCTACATGAAAAACGACATCCACGGTTCATGGTGCCGCACCACTCCACTCTGGGGACGCGGACTTAGCTTCCTGAACACAGGTGCCGAAGATCGCTTGCACGACTGCCGTGCCCGCAACGAGGTAGAAGCAATCATGTGGCACTGCTACAGCAAGAAGAGCCACGCCTACAACTCTGCCCTCAACTTCTACAAGGCTTCGAAGGCTGACCGTGACGCAGTGGTCAAGTTCTTACGTTCCATCTAAAACAACAGCATATTATAAAGATTCTACCTTCGGGAAACCGAAGGTAGAATTATGCGTTATAAACAACAACCAATAAAAGATATTTTATGAGACCAGCTTACGAAACGTCATTTCTCTTATTGACTTCCATGCTCACCCTTGCCTCATGCAGTGACAAGGACACAGGAGACTCTGATGTCGTAGAGACAGACGCTGCATATGTGGGCAAAGACGTGGGCAACTTCACAGCGGAAGAGTGGTATCCTGGCGGAAAGCTCGGTACTACGGAGAACGTATCATCCAACTGCTACGAAGACGAGACACCTGCCGTGACGGAACAAGGCTTCAGCGACCGTTTCAACGAGGGAGACCTGTTGGCAAGCAAACAATTTACCTTGAGCACAAAGCCCTACAGAGGTTGGGGACCATGTGCCTCGCGCCGTGCCTGCGAACAGTGCCACGCTGGTGGCTACGCCCACGGACACAGCCGCAACAACTTCGACCCTGTAATGGGCAACGGCTACATCGTATCCGTGTACTACCCCGACGCACCTGGCAGCAACGACGGCGAGCCAATCGACCAGCTCACCACATTCACCATGACCATGGCACAGTCTCCATTTCTGCCACCGCTGGATCCCAACAAGGTAACCATCAGCTGGCACGAAGTGACAAGCATGCCCAGCGGACTATCGATGAAGTTTGCCGATGGAGAGGCCTTCTCGCTGAGATACCCTGAGGTAAGCATTCCACAAGATGCCTTCAACGTGGACCCACGACCCGAGAACTATGCGGTGCGCCTCATTGCCTCCTGCAATTTCCAGGGACTTGGCTTGATTGACGCCATCTCCAATGAAGACTTAGAGGCACAATATAAGGCTGAGAGCGAACACGCTGAGTTGAACCCTGCTTTTTGGGACAACTCAACAAAGAAATTGAAGGACGATGCTTATGCAGAAGACGCCTTCGGCAAGAAGTTCGTGAAGCGTTTCAACTATGACCTGCTGGAAGGATGTCTTGAAAACGACGTGGCACTTTGGGACGAGTTGAACATCCTGCGTTCCGACATCAAGCACATCTGTTCTACAACGGCATGGGCTAAGGCCATGTCGGAGAACGAGGATGTAATCAACACCATCCTGAAAGACGGCAAAGCCGAATCCCACTACCTTCATCCATACTACTACGACGGTACCAAGGAGGGCGTGAAAGAGGCACTGGCCTACCTGCTGTCGCCCAGCGACGACGTAAACCTCTACGACAACAAGTACTACAACTTTGAACCGGAGATGACCGATGACCAATATCACTCGTTCATCGTATGGCACAGAGGCATCGCCGTGCCTCGCGCCAGAAACCTGAACGACCCACGGGTGCAACGCGGCAAGGAACTGTTCACAAGCATGGGATGCGCCAATTGTCACAAGGCAAGTTGGACGACAGGCCCCGACAACTACGGACGTTCCAAAATCATCGAAGGCAAGAAGTTGCCTCAATACGCTGGCCAAAAGATTTATCCTTATTCAGACTTCATCCAGCACAAGCTTGACATGATAAACGATATCCATGGATCATGGTGCCGCACCACTCCACTCTGGGGACGTGGTTTGTCGCTGTTGAACAGTGGCGCAGAAGACCGTTTACACGACGCTCGTGCACGCAACGAGGTTGAAGCTATCATGTGGCACGCTTATAGCAAGAATAGCCAGGCATATGCGTCTGCACTCAAGTTCTACAACTTGCCAAAAGCGGACCGTGACGCAGTGGTCAAGTTCTTGCGTTCAATATAATCATGACTAAGAAAATCTTATTCATCATCTACATTCTTGTGCTAGTCAGTATGGCAGTAGCCACTATCGTGGAAAAAAGCCAAGGCACAAGTTATGTCCACGCCCACATTTATGGGGCATGGTGGTTTACTCTCATTTGGGCAGTGCTTGCTGCCCTTGGGGTTTTCCATATCGTCAAGATGAAGGTAAGGCGCGCATCCACCCTTGCCATTCATCTTGCTTTTGTTATTATCCTCATTGGCGCTTTCCTCACTCACGTCTCAGCAAAAAGGGGCATGATACACTTACGTGTCGGCGAGCCAATAAACACTTATATGGCTTCCGATGAGCAGCAGAGCATGAAAGAGGAAAAGTTACCTTTCTCTCTCTGCTTGCAAAAATTCGAGACAAAGATGCATGATGGCACAGACGCCGTTGCCGATTATTCTTCCAAATTCACGGTGACAGACGGAAAAGACAAGATTGACGGCAAGGTTTCGATGAACAATGTCTTTTCGCATCGTTCATACCGTTTTTATCAGTCGTCCTACGACGAGGACGGTAAGGGCAGCATAATGGCAATCAACGCAGACCCTTACGGCATTCCTGTGACCTACACGGGATACGCCTTGCTCTTCATCTCTTTGATATGGATGCTTATTGACCCTAAGGGTGGTTATAGGAAGATATTAAGAAGTCCATTGCTTAAGAAAGGTGCATTGGCAATAACACTTTTGCTAAGCTTAGGCCATGCAAAACCGGCGTACGCAGAATCTTTATCGCCGAATCTTCAGAATGCCGTGTTACCTAAAGAGACTGCCGACAAGTTTGGAAAAGTGTTGATTCTCTACAACGACCGCATTTGTCCTGTCCAGACCTTCGCACTCGACTTCTGCAAGAAGATATATGGCTCACGCCGCTATCATGGCCTTACTGCCGAGCAGGTGCTTTCCGGATGGTTGTTCTACAGTGAGGTTTGGAACAACGAACCATTCATCAAGATTAAAAGCGGAGAGTTAAAGACATCAATGAATCTTCCTGACTATGCCTCGCTCAACATCTTTTTCAACAAAGAGATGGGTGGATACACCATAGGGCAATATGTTCAGGAATACTATGATGGTCAACAAGACAAGTTCCATAAGGAGGTTGCCGACATCGATGGCAAAATCCAAATAATCATGGAGCTTCGACATGGCATGTCTCTCAAGGTATTGCCCTATACATTCACGAAGCATGTGAGAGCCACCAAGGTTCATCCTTTCATAAAGGCTGGCACAACCACTTGGTTTTCCCCTGTAGACAAGTTGCCTCGTGCTGTAGAACACCAACATGCACTTTATATAAAGAATGTGTTCCCTCTGATTTACAATGACGTGAAAACGGGGAAGATGGAACGTGTAAACGTGTTCTTCGACAAGATGAGGAAATATCAGAAGATTAGCGGTGGAACCTCGTTACCCTCGTCTGAGCAATATAAGGCAGAGCGAATAAACAACGCCTTCCCTTTTGCCACCATCCTCTTCATGCTGAACCTCACCTTGGGTTTCATAGCACTGTTCTACACCATCTATCGCATGACCACAAAGAAGGAGATCAAGGTTCTCAACTATACGTTGCCTTCATTGTTGGTTGCTTCATTTCTTGCCCTTACCTTCGGCCTGACATTGAGGTGGATAATAAGCGGCAACGTGCCAATGTCTAATGGATATGAGAGCATGCTGACCGTTGCATGGTTTGTCATGCTCATCAGCATGATCTTGCAGTTTAGGCTTCGCATAGTCATGGTCTTCGGTTTCCTCCTCTCAGGATTCTTCCTCTTGGTGAGCCATATCAACCAGATGGATCCAGCAATAGGGCAAATGATGCCAGTATTGAACAGTCCGTTGCTCAGCCTTCATGTGAGCGTCATCATGATGAGTTACGCACTGCTATCACTGACCTTCATATGCGGAATCATGGGCATCATCCTCCGTTCGCATGGCGAGGAATTACAAGCCTTGAGTCGCATATTTCTCTATCCTGCGCTCACTACCATGGGTATAGGTATCTTCATTGGCGCTATTTGGGCAAACGTGAGCTGGGGCAATTACTGGAGTTGGGACAGCAAGGAGACATGGGCACTCATCACTTTCATGATATATGCAGTGGTAGTACATACCCAGACGCTTCCCGCTTTCCGCAAACCTCTGGTATACCATGTGTATATTACCTTCGCGTTCCTTAGCATAGTCATGACATATTTCGGCGTAAACTATTTCTTGACAGGCATGCACAGTTACGCTTAAATACTCAATACTTAACAACATAATGGCAACGGTTGTTCCATGGAATCAATGCTTTTCCATCGAAGAGTCGTTGCCTTTATTGTTCATTGTTGACAGTTTCAACAAGACTGCAAAATAAATTCTCGTTTTTTTTCTTGAGTGGCTTATAATCTCAAGATTTTTGCCTATATTTGCAAACCAACCAACAAAGAAGCGCGGATTATGGCAAGATTCATCAACCCATTTACAGACATCGGCTTCAAGAGAATCTTTGGGCAAGAGATATCAAAGCCGTTGATATTAGATTTCCTGAACAGTCTTATGGCGGGCGAGGAACACATCACAAACATCACATTCCTCGACAAGGAGCAGCCTGCCCTCTTTGATGATGACCGCTCGCTCATCTACGACATTTATTGCGAAACTGACAAGAACGAGAACATTATCGTTGAGATGCAAAACAAGTCGCAGCCGTATTTCAAAAACAGAAGCATCTATTATGTTTCAGAAGCCATTGCAAGACAAGGGGAAAAGGGAGCTGACTGGCAATACAAAATTGATGCGGTATATCTCGTGGCATTCCTGAATTTCTGTCCAATGGACTTTGAGAAGCAATTTCGCACAGATGTAGGATTGGTTGACAGGAAAAATGGAAAAACATTCTCAGACAAGGCGAGAATGACTTTCATGCAGCTCCCTTTGTTCACCAAGGAAGCCGACGAGTGTGATACGGATTTCGATAAATGGATTTATGTGCTAAAGAATATGGAGACCTTAACAAGATTGCCATGGGCGGCAAAAAGCTCAGTCTTTAAAAAACTGGAACAGATTGCAGATGTTGCTTCGCTTTCAAGACAAGATCGCATGAAATACGACGTCGGATTGAAAAAATATCGCGATACATTATCTGTGCTTGAAGGCGCAAAGCAAGACGGCTTAGCGGAAGGAAGAGCACAAGGAAGAGCAGAAGGAAGAGCAGAAGGAAGAGCAGAAGGAAGAGCAGAAGGAAGAGCAGAAGGTATACAAAACGAAAAGGCAGAAACAGCAAGACGACTTTTTGCCATTGGAATGGATGTTAAGACCATAGCTGTTGCCACGGGTCTTTCTGAAGAAGAAATTAAGGTTATAATAAAACATTAAGGTTATGAAGAAAGTTCGTTTTATTAGTGCACTGATAATGGCTATATGTGCTTGTTCTAAGCAACCTGTCAACCAAATGGTAAAGCCGTTGCCTTCAGCTTTTCAGATAGATCAATTAAAGGATGCTACAATTTCCGCCTCGTTCTCTGTCGAAGACTTCTCTTGGAAGGAGGGCAAGCTGTCTATGGAGGTATTTTCAGAAGACATATATGATTCCATACAGATAAGTGGGCTAAAGGCAAGTGACACCTTGATATTTTCAGGTCAACCTATTATAGTGAAAGACGTAAAAGTCAAAGACAGTTTTGTCACAGTCAATGGTGGAATAGAGGAAGGCGGAGCTGACTTGACGGCAAAACAAGGTGGAATTTACAGAGGAGTACAATTAGATGACCATTCCATTTATACAAAACTCGGCAAGGTGACTCTCCCATTGGCAAGAGATTTTCTGTTGATTGACTGTGGTGAAAATCCTACAGATCCATATGACACCATAAGAGTAGCTCAAGAGGACTATTTGAAGAAGGTTGAAGACTACAAGAAGAATTTTAGCCAATTAAATACCAAGGTGCTTATAAAGGATGGCATTGTCGTTTCCATTACAAGAAGATGGATTCCATAACCTTTATTATCAGCAATTAGGCATCCAACTAAAATGACGTTGCCTTTTTAATGTAAAGCTAATTTCTCTATTTTTTCTTCCTGTTTTGCGCCTTGGCATACCATTCTTTTAATGCCGCCCTTGGAGTGCCTAGTTTCACGAGCGAATCCAGATCTTGAAGGGCATCCTGAAACTCACCGAGCCTTATACGTAGATCCGCACGCGACAAGATGAAATCATTGTTGTTTGGATCCAAACTGATGGCCTTGCCGTAGTCGTATTCCGCCAACTCCAACATTCCACGCTCATTCTCAATACCGGCCCTCGCCGCCCATACCACAGCAGAATCAGGGTAAGCATCGACAAGCTGGTTCATGCCATCAAGGGCCTCAGTGTAGTGCTTGTCTTTCTCGTTGAGCAGGGCAAGGCCAAGGCGAGCCTCAAAGTTGCCAGGCACAATGGTCAGCAGGTTCTGGTAATCCAAACGTGAGAATTTATATCGGCCAAGCCGCTCATTGGCATATGCCCTATAATAAAGCGCGGCAATATTGACGGGATTGTGCCGCAACACGAAGTCATACTCGTTTTTCGCGCTCTGCCACTCTTCCAACTGTATGTACCAAGACGCCTTGCGCAATCGCAAGTCTACAGAGTCTGGAAAATACGACAACTTATCCGAGGCAACCTTCAGGCTATCGCGAAGAGGGTTTGTGGTTTGACCCATGCTCCCTAACGGGATCCATAACATCAATGCCAATAATGATTTCTTCATTGGTTCTTTTGATTGACATACTCAGCGAAAGCCTTGTCGAAGGCATCAAGCTGTTCGCTTGTCTTGTGCTGCTTCTTCAACACACGACGCAAGCCCTTGTAATAAGTGGCTACGCGTGATTTTACAGTCGCCAGGTCGTCGCCCGAATTGTAAATCTTGTCGAGATCGGTGTGCATCTGTGGCACAAGTTCGTTGAGGAACTCGTTTTCACCCTGTGCTTGCTCAAAGTTAGATGTCGAGCCCGACTGAGCGTTCGCATTCTGATTGTATTGTATCGCAGAGTCTGTTTGCTCTTGCCGAGCATCGTTCTGACCTTGGTCGCTACCCGACTGTGTCAAAAATAGCGATACAGCGACACACACAAGCACAACAATAGCCGCAATGATGACCGCCATCTTCTTGTTGCTTGAGATCGTTGGTTGAGTATCCATGAGTTCGTCCGCCTGACGGTTGAAGCGATGCTTGTCTATGCATTCCAACAGAGAGGTTATGTTGTCGAAGCGCTCATTGCGTCCGAAGCGGCAACATTTCTCTATCACATTATGATACTCCGCACCAAGCCCAAGAGTCTTAAGCAATACGCCAAGTGAGTAGATGTCGGCACGCGCATCGAGTCTCACTGTGCCATCCTTTGATTCTGGAGCCGCATATTTAAGGCTCTCTTGAGGTTGTTTCAACACGTCGGCATAGCGCACCTTGAACGTGAGGAGTTTTACATCATCGCCCTTGCGCGTAACGAAGATGTTAGCAGCATTGAGACAACCATGAACCAGGCCTTTAGAGTGAATATAATCGATGGCGTTTGCCACTTGCCTGAATATCTTTTTACTCTCGTCGGCGGAATGTCCCTCAAGCAACCAATCTGTCAAATTACGGCAGTCTTCCCACTCAGTAACCACGACCGTGCCTTTTTCCGTGTCATCGTTCAAGGCAATGAACTTGAATATATAGTTGCTGTCGAGGTCTTTACCGCGTTCATACTCTTGACGCATGTATCGCTGGCAATTGGGCTTTGCGGCATAGGCTTCTTTAAGTCCGATGGTCAGTATTTCTTTACCGCTGGCCTTGCCGGTGGCAATAGTGTTAATGCTTGAGTTGTTGAATTCCATATCCTTATGATATTAAAAAAGTCGATTAACAATCATTCTTTCTTATCGCTTATCCAATGGGGAACAACCCATAAAGACTCGCGTCAATCATGTCTGTTATTTTCCTGAAATCCTCTTGACTATCCTCAAAGTTGATCTTATCTCCATCAATGGTTATAAGCTCGCCATCGTATGTGGAGAGCCACTCGTCGTAACGTTTCTGGAGTCCTGTGAGATAATCTATCCTAATGGACTTCTCATAGTCGCGCCCACGCTTTTCTATGTGCTTTACGAGAGTGGGTATCGAAGAACGAATGTAAATCATGAGTTGTGGCTTCTTCACAAGCGACATCATCAAGTGGAAGAGGTCGGTATAGTTTTTGAAGTCCCTGTCAGACATATATCCTTGGTCATGGAGGTTGGGGGCGAATATACATGCGTCCTCATATATGGTCCTGTCCTGGATTATAGTGTCTTTGCTCTTGGAAATTTCCACCACTTCCTTGAAACGCTTGTTTAGAAAATAAACCTGCAAGTTGAAAGCCCACCGGCTCATATCATGATAGAAATCCTCAAGATAAGGATTGTTGTCCACTGGCTCGAAACGTGGAATCCATCCGTATCGAGCGGCAAGGAGTTTTGTCAATGTGGTTTTGCCACTTCCTATGTTTCCCGCAATAGCAATATGCATATCCTTAATCTTATTTTATATGAACAAGCTTCTGTCGCTCATGTCTATTTTTTTGTTTATGGAAGAGGTGATAGCCGCGAAGTCTTGCTTGTTGTGCAAGAAGTCGAGGTTTTCCACGTCCACCACAATCTTCGGTCCCTTGTATTGCCTTTGAAAGAACCTGTCGTATCTGTCGTTGAGATTTTTCAAGTAGTCGAGCCTCATGTTTTGCTCGTATTCTCGTCCGCGTTTATGGATATTGTCTACGAGATGCGCTACCGAGGCACGAAGGTAAACCATGAGGTCAGGTTTTTCCATCACCATCATCATGGAGTTGAACAACCCCATATAGGTCTCAAAGTCGCGATCGGACATATTGCCCATGTCATGATTGTTGGAGCTAAAAATATACACCCCCTCATATATGGATCTGTCTTGAATGACAGGCTTGGCAGACTTCTTTATCTCCAGCAAGTCTCTGAAGCGCTCTTTAAGGAAATAGACTTCCAAGTTGAGCGCCCATCGCGGCATGTCCTTGTAATAGTCTTCAAGATAGGGGTTATATGCCACGCTCTCTAACCTCAAGTCCCAGTCATAGTGCTTTGCCAGCATCTTTGTCAGGGTTGTTTTCCCGCTACCTATGTTTCCTGCAATGACGACGTGCATTATTTCAAACTGAGATTGTAGTTATAATAATTCTTGTCACCGGTTATGTCTTTCACTATTTCTATGTTCTCCGGCAATTTCACGGCTTCACCCTCTGCCATTCCCTTTGTCTCCAGGATCACAAGTCCTTGCAACCTGTCGAGATATTCGTCAAGCTCGAAATATTGTCCCTCGTAGATGAACGTCGCGCGCTTCTTGTGTATGGTATGGCGATAAGGGTCGGCTTGTGCCAAAAGCGACTCCGACAAGGCGTTGCTCACCTGGCGCTCGGTCTCAATCTCCTCGTTTTCGTTTATTCTGCGCTTCGTGGTGTGCACGTTGATGAACTTTCCCTTGTCCCAGACGCGACGGCGGAGACGTACCTCTGAGCCTGGCTCCGACACGAGATATGTTTGCCAAATCTCGCTGTCAACGGCATTGGGTATGTTGTCGCCATGCACCTTGACTATGTATTTTCTCTCCTCTGTTATGGGTTGTGGCAAGCCAAGCACGCTGCTTATCTCCTTTAGCACGCGGTTTATCTTGGTATCGAAGTTGTCGTGATTGTTAATGACACGAAGGTGTGGGTGTCCAGTCCATGCTTTCACCACCTTACGGTCGAGCATCCTTGCCTTGTCGATTCCCTCTGTCCGCACCTCGTTGGTGGTGGTGTTATAATATTGTTCCGCGCCGTCGGCGGCAGAAACAAGATGCAAAACTGCATCGTAACGGTCAAGAAGTTGCTGGTTGGTAACACCGCAAAGGCTGGTTATCCTCTCCCACATCTCATGGGGAAGATACGTAGAAATGTCGAGGGCGCCACGGTCGCAAACTATGACAACGGGTTTGTCGATGGTTTGAGCCATCGCTGAGAAATAGTCCTCGAAAGAGAGTTGGGCCTTCAACGTGTCTTTCTCGCCCTCATAAAACCACTGCTCGTTTTTCGTCAGATAGTCCATTCCTGCCTGAAGAAAGATTGTGGGTATCTCGGGAATAGTAAAAACCTTGAAGCCTCTGCTTGAGAAATACTCCATGATCTTCACCAAGGCTGTGGTCTTCCCCGCGCAGGGACCTCCCGTCAGCACTATCTTCTTAAAGTCTTTCATATCAATGGTAGCGCCCTTGCTGATGGCAGCGGGGTATGCTCTTGTTATATAAGTGTTTATTACCTCGCAAAGGTAGCAAATTCTTCCCTTAACTCAAAAACAAAAAAGCACGAAATCACAAATAAAGGTCAATTTGTGATTTCGTGCCGTGAATTTCATGATATCGGCGCTAATGAAAAGCGCCGACACAATATTGTATAATCAGTTTTATCTTTATTACCAAAGCTGGAGACGCTGGCTCTCGGGCAGGTACATTTTGTCTCCCTCCTTGATGCCGAAAGCGTCGTAGAAGGCCTGTATATGTGGCAATGCGCCATTGACACGCCACTCGCCCAAGGCATGTGGGTCGCGCTTCACGCGGTTGCGTATCTCCTGCTCGGTGATGTTCTGTCCCCACACGCCAGCATAGGCCAAGAAGAATCTCTGCTCGGGAGTAAAGCCATCAGCGTTGTTCAAAGGATGGTCTTTTGTGGCTTCCTTGAATGCGTTGAAAGACACCATAAGGCCTCCGTGGTCGGCAAGATTCTCGCCAAGGGTGAAACGACCGTTGCTGTGAAGGCCTGGCAAAACCTCTATCGAATCGAAATAGTTGGCATACATGGTGGCACGTTCGTCAAAATTATTGGCATCCTGGGCTGTCCACCAGTTGTGAAGATTTCCGTCGGCATCATATTGACGGCCTTGGTCGTCAAAGCCGTGAGTCATCTCATGGCCAATGACCACGCCAATGGCTCCATAGTTGAAAGCCGCGTCAGCCTTGGGGTCAAAGAACGGACGCTGCAAGATTCCGGCAGGGAAGCAAATCTCGTTTGTGGTGGGATTGTAATAGGCGTTTACCGTCTGCGGGGTCATATGCCACTCGTCGCGGTCAACTGGCTTGCCGGCTTTTTCTGCTATATGCTTTTCTACCTTAAAGACACGAGTGGCGAGGATATTCTCGAAGAAGCTCTTGTTGGGATCAATGTCCAACTTTGAATAATCTGTCCACTTGTTAGGATAGCCTACCTTGACATAGAACTTTGACAACTTTTCCAGTGCGTTGTTCTTTGTAGTGTCGCTCATCCATGCCTGCACCTTGATGCGCTCCGCAAGACTTGTCTGAAGGTTCTTAACGAGTGTTTCCATCATGCGTTTAGATGACTCAGGGAAGAATTTCTCGCAATACATCTTGCCAAGTGCCTCGCCCATGGCGTTGTCCACGGTGTTGGTGGCGAGCTTCCATAATGGATAGTCTTCCAGACGGCCTGACATCGTGCGGCCAAAGAAGTCGAAATGCGCCTCGCGTATATTGTCGGAAAGGCTTGTGGCAGACGCACTGATGAAATCCCATTCCATGAGTGCTTTCCATTCCGACACGTCAAGAAGAGACACGAGCTTGTCGAGACCATTGAAGAACGCAGGCTGACCCACTATCATCTCCTGTATGCAACTTTCGTCGATGCCTTGGGCCTTTGCAATTTGCGTGAAGTGGATGTTAGGGTAATTAGCCTCAAACTCCTTGAGGGTCATCTTGTTGTAGTTGGCTTGCGGGTCACGGAGCTCGGTATTGCTCTTTGAAATGAGCGCAAGCTCTGTCTCAAAGCGGAAGACGGCGGCTGCCTTGCTTGCTGCGGCCTTAGCGTCAAAGCCGTAGATTCCGAACATCTTCACAAGATATTTCTTATAAGCCTCCCTTATCTTTACCGTAGCCTCATCGTTGTTGACATACCAATCTTTCTGGCCAAGTGTAAGGCCGCCTTGGGAAAGCTGAATGATGTTCCTTGTCACATTCTTTTCGTCAGCACCGAAGTAAGAGCCATAAGGTTGTCCAAGGCCTATCTTGGCATATTTAAGTTGCAAGGCTTGAATGTCATTGAGTCCCTTTGCCGACTCTATTTCATTCATGAAAGGCTCCACAGGAGCCAAGCCTTCACGATTGCGGCGAGCCGTGTCAAGCGCGAGCTTATAGAAATCGCTCAACTTGCGCTCGGTGGTTCCCGTGGCAAACTTTCCCTTGGCCAGCGAAGTGAGGATAGAACTCACTTGTTTGTTCACACTCTCTTGCAACATGTCGAAAGAGCCGTAACGACTGTATGCCGCAGGGAGCGGATGAAGCTTTTGCCATCCTCCTGTGGCAAACTGGTAAAAATCATCAGCTGGCTTCGCGCTGCGGTCGAGATTGGTAAGGTCAAGACCCGACTTCGAGACATTGCTCTTAGCCTCTGTGCCAATAATTGGCGCGACAGCCATCATGATCATGGGTAAATAATGTGCTATTCTCATAATATGATTTAGAATATAAGTGATTGTCTGTGTTTAAACCATCTTAGAGGTCTTCCAGTTGCTCCGACAACTCCATCCAGTGGTCGTTTTCCTTGTCAAGAGCCTCCTTGGTTGTGGTATACTCTGTAACGAGTTTCATGTCGCAGGCGTTTTTAGGATCCATAAGCAACGTGTCGAGTTCCTTCAGGCGAGATTCCATCTCCGCGATTTTCCTCTCCGATTCCGCTATGGCCTTTTTCACCCTGCTTATCTTCTTCTGGCGTTCTTTATGCTCCGCATACGACCCGGCGCTCTCAACCTGTTCGGTTTTTGGGCTTGCCACTTGTTTGGCAGGAGCCTCAACCGCGGGAGCGGATTTGGATAGTGAGGGGGCGTCAACATTGTTCTGGCTCCTTATCCAGTCGTAGACTCCACCAAGATGCTCTTTCACCTTACCACCGCCAAACTCGAATACCTTTGACACGAGACCGTCGAGGAAGTCGCGGTCGTGGCTGACGATGATAGCCGTGCCATCAAAAGCTTTGATAGCTTCCTTAAGCACGTCTTTGGAAGGCATGTCAAGATGGTTTGTGGGCTCATCGAGTATAAGCAGGTTGACAGGTTCGAGAAGAAGCCTTATCATTGCCAAGCGGGATCGCTCCCCTCCGCTGAGCACCTTGACCTTTTTCTCCGACACCTCGCCACCAAACATGAACGCGCCGAGAAGGTCGTTGATTTTCAGTCGCATGTCACCTGTCGCTACCTCGTCGATGGTGTCGTAGATGGAAAGAGACTCATCGAGCATCTGAGCTTGGTTCTGTGCGAAATAGCCTATTTCCACGTTGTGTCCTATCTTGAGTTTGCCAGCGAAAGGTATCTCACCCATGATACACTTGACAAGCGTTGATTTTCCCTCGCCGTTCTTGCCTACGAAAGCCACCTTCTCGCCACGCTTTATGGTAAGGTCAACGTGAGAGAATATGGTGTGGTTGACATAAGCCTTTTCCACATCGTCACATATGACAGGATAATCGCCCGAACGCAGGCAAGGCGGAAACTTAAGGTGCATAACCTTATTGTCAACCTCGTCAATCTCGATAGGCTCTATCTTTTCAAGCTGCCTGACCTTTTGCTGCACCTGTACGGCTTTCGTGGCTTGGTATCTGAAGCGCTCTATGAAAGCCTTGGCATCGGCTATCTCCTTTTGCTGGTTTTGCCAAGCGCGAATCTGCTGCTCGCGACGCTCTTGCCTTAGCACGAGATACTTATCGTAAGGGACTTTATAGTCTTCAATATGTCCGCAAGTTATCTCGATAGTGCGGTTTGTGATATTGTTTATGAAAGCACGGTCGTGGCTAACAAGAAGCAATGCCGCTTGAGAGTTGATGATAAACTGCTCCAACCATTGAATAGACTCAATGTCAAGGTGGTTTGTAGGCTCATCGAGAAGCAACACGTCTGGCTTGCGCAACAATATCTTCGCCAATTCAATACGCATTCGCCAACCTCCGGAAAACTCGCGCGTGGGACGGTCGAAATCTGAGCGGTCGAAACCTAATCCCGTGAGCGTACGCTCTATGTCAGCTTCATAATTGTCGCCTCCCATGAGTTGGAACCGCTCATGCTCTTGGGTGAAGCGCTCGACGAGCTGCATATAAGAGTCGCTGTCATAGTCGGTACGGTCGGCCATCTCTTGCTCCATCTTCTTCAGTTCTTCTTGCATCTTGTTGCGTCCAGAAAAAGCCTTGCGTGTCTCCTCTATGACGGTGGTGTCGTCCGACAATTTCATCACCTGTGGCAGATAGCCTATCTCACAATCGTTGGGAATGCCAATAGTGCCAGACGTTGGCTTCTGTATGCCACAAATGATTTTCAGCATCGTAGACTTGCCTGCACCATTCTTGCCCACAAGCGCGATGCGGTCGTGGGCGTTTACGACATAGCTAACGTCATGAAACAACGGGCGTGTGCCAAACTCTACATTTAATTGCTCTACTGAAATCATTTTACCTTACCTTGTCTTATCTTTACGATTGCAAAGGTAGCAATATTATTGCGATTAATGTTGGCAGAATGAAAGAAAACAATTACTTTTGCATAACTGCAAATAATAGATTCCCTGTATATACAACACAAAATACACATTAAAACCATACAATATGAAAGCAATTATCACAAGCAAGGCTCCTGGAGCCATCGGTCCTTACAGTCAAGCAATTCGCACAGGAAACCTCATCTTCGTCAGCGGACAATTGCCCGTAGACCCTTCGACTGGCAATTTCGCCGAGGGCGGCATCAAGGAACTTACACACCAGAGCCTGTCAAACATCAAGGCTATTCTTGAGGCCGAGGGCACTGACATGGCTCACGTTGTAAAGACAACTGTCTTCCTCGCCGACATGAGCGATTTCGCCGAGATGAACGAGGTGTATGCCACATTCTTCACAACTCCGTTCCCTGCCCGCTCTGCCGTGGCAATAAAGACTCTTCCCAAGAACGCACGTGTGGAGATTGAGTGTATCGCGGAAATCTAAATGAGACTTTTACGGCTTCAACGTGAAACAAGCGTGATTGAGCAAATGTCGTAACAATACATTAATATGGGAAAAGGAAAACTACAGAAGTTCGCTGAGATGGAGACATTCAAGAATGTATTCCAATATCCATTCTCTGTCATCAGCGACGTGCCATTCGAGATGAAAGGCCACTGGCGTGAGCAATATTTCAAGAACGACAACCCTATCGTTCTTGAGCTTGGATGCGGAAGGGGTGAATATGCGGTAGGCCTGGCGAGGAGATACCCCAACGTGAATTTCATAGGGGTTGACATCAAGGGCGCACGTATGTACACCGGCGCAAAACAGGCTTTGGAAGAGAAACTCGACAATGTGGCTTTCCTAAGGACAAGCATTGAGATAATCGACAGGTTCTTCACGAAAGATGAAGTCCAGGAGATTTGGCTTACGTTTTCCGACCCACAAATGAAAAATCCACGCAAGCGTCTCACGTCATCATATTTCATGGAGCGTTATCGCCGTTTTCTCGTTGACGGAGGCATTGTAAACCTCAAAACAGATTCAAACTTCCTCTTCACCTATACACGGTTCTTAGTAGAGAAAAACAACCTGCCTGTTGACTATTGCACGGAAGACTTATATCATTCCACGCCAGAAAGCTTGCAGGGCTCGCCTCTTCTCGACATCCATACTTACTATGAGGGGATGTGGATAGAACGAGGCTTGAACATTCGCTACTTGCGTTTTCGCTTGCCACACGAAGGTATATTGCAGGAGCCTGACGTGGAGATTCCTCTCGACGAATATCGCAGTTACCACAGAGATAAGAGAAGTTCAAAAGACACGGCAAAATAAACAATTATTGCTGTCTGCTAAAACTCCAAAG
The DNA here is from genome assembly GCA_963599465.1 of Oscillospiraceae bacterium. Classification (GTDB taxonomy): domain Bacteria; phylum Bacteroidota; class Bacteroidia; order Bacteroidales; family Bacteroidaceae; genus Prevotella. The sequence goes on from CAVBXD010000010.1 coordinate 75,448, forward strand.
AGCAAAAAAAATCAAGCCCGGAATCCGATACTACAGGATTCCGGGCTTGATTTTTACGCAATAGAGCGTGCAAAAGCATAAACAGCTCTATATCAACACTTTTACAAAGCATATTTTGGCACGTTCCAGCTTGCCACTGAAACGCTTTTGCCATTCTAACGTAACGGCATCTCCATTCTAACGTAACGGCATTGCCATTCTAACGTAACGGCAACGCGATACTAACGTAACGGCAACGGGGAGCCTTTGGAAAGCGAAATGACCTTTTCGCGGCACATTTTATGCCTGTCGAGTTCACACCAGTAAGCACCATAATGGAAGAGCTTTGCAAAAGACAAGATATTCGTTGTCTACAACATCATATAAGATTCTTACACGGCACCAATAATAAAAAAAAAGGGAAGCGTCCGAAAACGCTTCCCCTTTATTATTAATGTTCAATCTACAAACTTGTTTATTCGTCAAGTGCCTTGAGTTGGTTCTTCACCTCGTCGGTTACACGCTTTGCGAATTCTTCCATTGGCATTTGGGCTTGCTCGCCACCGCCTTGCTTACGCATGGAGACGAGACCGTCTGCTGCTTCTTTCTCGCCCACAATCAACATATAAGGCACACGCTTCAACTCATTGTCGCGAATCTTACGGCCTATCTTCTCGTTACGGTCATCGATATAGCTGCGAATGTCTACTGAGTCGAGATAGTTTTGTACCTTCTTGGCGTAATCGTTGAACTTCTCAGAGATTGGCAGGATTGCCACTTGGTCTGGAGCGAGCCACAATGGGAAGTGACCTGCGGTATGCTCTATGAGCACTGCCGTGAAACGCTCCAAAGAGCCGAACGGTGCACGGTGAACCATCACCGGTGTCTTCTTGGAGTTGTCCTCGGCAGTGTATTCCAACTTGAAGCGCTCAGGAAGGTTGTAGTCTACCTGAATAGTTCCGAGCTGCCATTTACGACCGATAGCGTCCTTGACCATGAAGTCGAGCTTTGGACCATAGAAAGCGGCTTCGCCTATCTCCTCGTGGGTATTGAGGCCTTTCTCCTTACAAGCCTCACGGATAGCATTCTCACTCTCCTCCCATATCTCATCTGAGCCAATATACTTGTCGGTATCTTTGGGGTCGCGAAGGGAGATCTGTGCATCATAGTTTTCGAAACCGAAAATCTTGAACACCTTGAGAATGATGTCGATGATTGACTCAAACTCGGCCTTCACTTGGTCAGGGCGGGCAAAGATGTGAGCATCGTCCTGTGTGAATGTACGCACACGCGTAAGTCCGTGAAGCTCACCGCTCTTCTCGTAACGGAACACCGTGCCAAACTCAGCAATGCGGAGAGGCAGATCCTTATATGAGCGAGGCTTGCGAGCGTACACCTCACAGTGGTGAGGACAGTTCATTGGTTTGAGCATGTACTCTTCCTCTGGCTCCGGAGTGTGGATTGGCTGGAAAGCGTCCTTGCCATAGTGAGCGTAGTGTCCAGATGTGACATAGAGGTTCTTTGAACCAATACCAGGAGTAATGACCTCTTGATAATGATACGGCTTCAACACATGACGGAGAAGATCCTGCAGGCGCAGACGCAATTGGGTGCCCTTTGGCAACCAAATTGGCAGACCCTTGCCGACACGCTCTGAGAACATGAAGAGCTCCATCTCCTTGCCAATCTTGCGGTGGTCGCGCTTCTTGGCCTCTTCCAGCATGACAAGATACTCATCGAGCATCTTTTTCTTTGGGAATGTCACACCATAGATACGTGTCATCTGCTCACGCTTGGCATCTCCACGCCAGAACGCACCAGCAACGCTCGTAATTTTTATTGCCTTGATAGAGCCCGTTGACAAAAGGTGGGGGCCCTTGCAAAGGTCGGTGAAATTGCCTTGTGTGTATGTGGTGATGGTGCCATCCTCAAGATCCTGAGAGATATGCTCCACCTTATACTGTTGACCCATAGCCTCAAACTCCTTGAGAGCGTCGGCCTTTGCCACCTCGCTGCGAACCACTGACTCGTTTTTCTTGGCGAGTTCTTTCATCTTAGCCTCGATCTCCGGGAAGTCGTTCTCGGAGATGGCTGTTCCCTTGGGAGGCATGACATCATAGAAAAAGCCGCTCTCGATGGCAGGGCCAAAACCAAACTGAATGCCAGGGTAAAGTTCTTGAAGAGCCTCTGCAAGCAGGTGGGCTGACGTGTGCCAGAACGTGTGTTTGCCCTGCTCGTCATCAAACTTGTAAAGCTCAATAGCTGCATCACTGTTTATTGGACGGTTGAGCTCTGTTGTCTCGCCATTAATCCCGCAAGATACAACGTCACGGGCGAGAGCAGGCGAGATGCTCTCTGCGATTTGAAGGCCCGTCACCCCATTCTCGTATTCACGAACGGAGCCATCGGGAAATGTGATTTTAACCATACTACAAATTAGTTTATCTAAATCGCTTGCAAAAGTACTACTTATTTTTTTAATAGGATATGCAAAAACGCTTATTTCTTAGTTGGCGATTGCTTTTTCTTAGGTTGCGACTCCGTCATCTTCTTGCTGAGCGCATAAGCATTGTAGAGCCCGAGTTCCCCTGCATGGCTAAGGTCACTTTGCGCCGACTTGGTATCGCCTGAATAGAAGTGGGCCACAGCACGGTTATAATAGGCCTGCGCCATGTTCGGATCGAGGCTTATGGCATGGGTGTAATCAGCAATGGCACGCGAGTAATTCTTCTCCGCGGCAAAGAGGTTTCCCCTATTATAATATGTATAGGCGTTTTTGGGCTGCAGTTGTATGGCAACAGCGAAATCGCCCTCAACCTGTGAGAGTTTCATTGCAGTCTTTGTGCCTTTGGAAGCCTCATAACTGTTGAGCAGTTGCTGGCACACCGCGCGTTCCCAATGGCCCATCGCCGAGGCCGTGTCAACGGACAGATAATCATCGAGGTCGGAAATGGCATCGCTGAAGTTCTGTGCTTCCGAATAAGCCACCGCACGCTGCAGCAAGAGCGAGGCACGCGCCTTACGGTCTTTCTCCTCGTTGATGCCTGCCGTGAGTGCGTCTATCAACTGGAATATCTGCTTCGACTGCACAGCCGTAAGTTGTTCACGCATGGCGTTACACGTAAGATTAAGCTTGCGCAGCGGATCACACTTGGCATTGAAATTGTCAACCTCCGTGTCGTAAGCCTGATAACCCTCAACAGCATTGGCATATGAGAAATAAGAGAGTTGGTACATAGGCAAGAAGGCTATTTCCACCTCGCGGTCTTGGATTGTTCCACGGATGCCACCCGAATAAGTGTGCTCAACCTTGCGCTTGTCCTCTACCACCACCTCGTTATACTTCGATATGTCTATCTCCGAACGCTTGCGCACTTCACGCAGTTTGGCCTTGCTCCATCTCTGCTGGATGCCAAGATGCTTGTTGTTCTGCGCCTTGAATATGCGGAACTCGTCCATCTCAGCTTGATTGGTCATGCCAAGGCGTCGATAGCAGTTGGCCCTTGCCGACAAGCCAGTCCAGAAATTGGGGAATTGCTCAATGACCTTAGTATAGTCTCTGATTGCCGCCTGAAGGTTGCCTATCTTGTCGTTGAGCAACGCACGGTTGTAGATTGCCATGAAGTTGCTTGGCTCCATGTTAATCACAAAGTCGAAGTCTTCCACGGCACGATTGTCGTCACCGAGTTGCACCCTCAGCAATCCACGATTATAATGTGCGAGAAAATTCTTCGGTTCAAGGTCTATCGCCATGTCATAATCGGCAAGCGCACCTTTAAGATTATTGATATTGAGCCTTGCCAACGCCCTGTTCACGTAGTTGTTAACCACCTTTGGCCTAAGGTGAATGGCCTTGCCAAGGCAAGTGTCGGCCGTGTGCCACTGCTTGCGGTTCAACGCTATGTATGACCTCGTGGTCCAAGCGTCGGCGTTGTAGGGATTGATGTCAAGGCTTTGGGATAGCCAACGGTCAGCCTGAGTGGTGTCTTTTTTTTCAAGATACACTTCGGCCTTTAAGGAATAGGCGGTCGAGATGTTCGACCATCGCTTTATTATCGTGTCGGCATCGAGCAACGCCTGGTCAAACTCTTGCAGGTTCATTCGGCATATCGCACGGTTGACCCAAAAACTTGAGACGGAGGGGTTGAGCTTGATGGCACGGTTGTAGTCGCTGACCGCATCCTGATATTTCTCTTGGCGAATGCGTGTTATTGCCCTCAAATCGAATATTTGCTCAATGTAAGGATTCAACTCTATGGCTTTCGACGCATCTGTCTCCGAGCCAAAGTAATCGTCAAGATAAAATTTTGCCACGGCACGATCATACCATGGCAACCAAAGGTAAGGCTTGAGAGCCAACACCTTATTGAAATATTGGATGGAAAGCACATAATCATCATAATGCAACGCCACCTCACCATTCATGATGAGACGATCAACATTATACTGTGCGTTGACTTTGACGACAGACAGCAAGGCCACTAAGAAAACGATTATCCTGCTTTTCATCTAATAATAAAGTCTTACTTGTGTTGTAAAGTCTTACTTGCGAACAGGCTTTGTCCGGTAAGAGGCACGGAACTTTCCTTGTGCCATTGCCTTGAGCTTGTTGCGGTTCATCTGCTTGCGGAATGGCGACACCTTATCTATGTAGAGCACGCCCTCAAGATGGTCAAACTCGTGCTGCATCACCCTTGCCTGATAATCGTCAACCCACTCGTCGTGCTGCTGAAGGTTCTCGTCAAGCCATGTGGCGTGAATGCGCTTTGGGCGCGACACTTCCTCGCTGAGACCCGGGATAGAGAGACAACCTTCTTCCATAGACACGTTGCCCGCATTTTCGTCTGCCTCAAGGATGTGACCATTAATAAACGCATGGCGGAAGCCGGCATACTGTGGGAAATCTTCCTTCAACACGTCCAAGTCGATAACCACGACACGTATGGCCTTTCCTATCTGTGGCGCGGCGAGACCTACGCCCGACGAGGCATCCAAGGTCTCATACATATCGGCGATAAGCTTGTCGAGCTCGGGGTAGTCGGTCGGAATGTCTTGGGCAACTTTTCTAAGTACTGGCTGCCCGTATGTGTAAATAGGTAATATCATCGTTTTGAATTCATATAGTCTTGAAGGATGATTGTCGCGCTGACTTCATCCACAAGGCCCTTGTTTTCCCTCCTTGCCTTCTTCTTCACACCTCCATCAATAATGGCTCTATGGGCAAGCACAGAGGTAAAACGCTCGTCGTAAAAAACTATTGGGACAGACGGTGAGACCTTACGCCAACGATTTACGAAAGCCTCAACCCTCGCTAGATTCTCCGATGGCTGACCGTTTGGCTGCATAGGTTTCCCTATTACGATTTGTTCCACTTCCTCGTCTTTGACATACTTGAGAAGGAAGTCGAGCAAATCTTTTGTCTCCACTGTTGTCAAGCCGTTGGCAATAAGCTGCAAAGGGTCGGTCACTGCCAACCCCGTGCGCTTCTTGCCATAGTCTATGGATAGGACTCTCGGCATTTATTTCTTAAACAAAAGCCAAGAATCGCTGTTCTTGTTGAACTTGCTGCCACGGATGGCGTCACGGCTCTGCACCGCCTGGCTCTTATTGTCGTAAGTGCCGGAAATCACGCGATACATGCTGTTTTGTGGGTTGAAGACTATTTGCGCGTCGTAGCCACCCTGCTTCAACAAGCTTTGCATTCCCTCGGCATTCGACTTCAAACCGAAGCTGCCCACCACTACGCTAAACTGCTTCAAACCTGAGCCGCTGATGAGCGTAACATCCTCCGAACGAACCGGCGTATTGTCAACATTGCTGACCGTGGTCTGGCTTGCCTGCTTAGTAACCATCGGAGTGACGGTGGCCTGCTCCTGTGCGTTGGAAGCTGCGGTCTGCTGCTCCTCTTGAGCTTTCGCCTTCTCATACATCTTCTTGTATGCACTCTCCTGCGATTTACAACTTGTGAAAGCGATTGCCACGCAAAGGGCAGCGCCCATTACCAAATATTTTCTCATACTTCTTGTTAAGTAATTGTTTTAGATTCTCCTTTTTAGTGGGAAATATACTTTTACTTGCGAAATTACAAATTTCTTTATAAACAGGACATTCCGCCATGCATAAAGTTTGTTAAAGGTTCAAGTAATAAAGTATTTTTCAATCGGTTAATATAATTTATGACTGTTCCGGCAACATTTATAGTCTTTAAACGTCGATATATTAGAAAAAACAATTAAGTTTGCAATTAGAAAGCCACAAGTCCCTGGCGGCTTGTGAACATTATTGACATTTACTAAAGAAAGGATTTTATTATGAAGACTTTTGGTTACATTGCCACGTTCATTGGCGGCGCTATCGCAGGTGCAGCCGTTGGTTTGCTGCTTGCCCCCGAGAAAGGTTCTGACGTTCGTTCCAAGATTGCCGACACAGTGGATGACTTCTGCAAGAAACACGACATCAAGCTTAACCGTAGCGATGCCGAGGACCTTGTAGACGACATCAAGGAGGCCGTTGAGGACGAGAAGGCTTAAATTTTAGGGTTCGATGTTTTCAAACGATCAGAACATTGAGACTATCGGCCAGCTTGTAGATGTGCTCAAACACTACGCTGGCCTACAAAAAGAGTATATCAAGCTTGGCACCGTGGAGAAGACTGTGAGGATTCTCACGGCAATAGCCATGACTGCCATCCTTGGTCTGCTTTTGGTATTCGTGTTGATTTTCCTGAGTTTCGCCGTGGTGTCCGCCCTCTCAAGTTGTATGGGACTGGTGGCGGCGTTCTCCATTGTGGCAGGCGTATATTTCCTTGTCTTCCTCTTGTTCATCATTTTCAGGAAGAGCTGGATAGAGAAACCATTGGTGCGTTTCTTGTCGGGGCTTCTCTTGAGTTGAGAGACAGAAAGGCACAAGTCAATAAAAATAAAAGATGAAAGAAAGTTTTTCAACGGAATCGTCTTACCAGTCGATAGAGGAGATCAGGTTGCGCAAGGCCGCATTGCTAAAGGACATTGAGGCCGACAGCGCCAAGATAGAGGAGAAATGGCACTCTTTGTTCAAGAAACCAGAGGCCTTGTCAAGGCCAGCCACGCCTTCACAACGCATCACGGGCATGATTAGCACCGGAGCCGGAGTGTTGGACGGCATTTTGTTGGTATGGAAACTTTACCGCAAGTTCAAACGATAATTTGCATACCGTCGCATGGTATTTGAAAACCCTGCGGCAACCGCTTGTTGGCATCATCGTATAATCCTATCTGGTGAGTGACATGGATCAGATAGGTTCTTTTTGCGCCAATGCGTCTTGAGAACGCCACGGCATCCTTTACCAGCATGTGGCTGTGATGTTCCTTTTCCCATCGCAAAGCGTTGACCACGAGTGTCTCTACTCCCCTAAGACTGGGCAACTCCTCGTCAGGAATCATCTTCATGTCAGTTATATAAGCCATTGAGCCAAAGCGATAGCCAAAGATAGGCATCTTGTCGTGCATCACTTCAATTGGGACGACACGAATGTCTCCAATATTAAATTCTTTATGCTTTTCCACGACCTTGAGGTTAAACGACGGCACGCCAGGATAAGGATTCTCTGCAAAGCAGTAGGGGAAGTTATGGCGAACGTTCTCCACGGTGCGGGCGTTGGCGTAGATGTCGAGGTCGCCAAAAGCATAACAATAGGGACGTAAATCATCAAGACCGCCCACATGGTCATAATGCTCGTGGGTGAGCAACACTCCGTCTATTTTCTTGAATGGCACACGAAGCAACTGCATGCGAATGTCGGGCCCACAATCTATAAGCACACGTGTGGTATCCGACTCCAGGAGCGCCGCGGTGCGGTAACGCCTGTCGCGCGGGTCTTTGCTCATGCAGACACCACACTTGCAACCTATCACGGGAATACCCGTAGATGTGCCTGTTCCAAGAAACGTCAACCTCATGACCTAAACTCTAAAACATTCTGTTAAACGATATTTACCTCTGGGGTTATCTCCAAGCCGAACTTGTCTGAAACGGCTTTTTGGACAGCTTTCATCAGTTCCACGACATCTTTTCCCGACGCTCCTCCATTGTTGACAAGGATAAGAGCCTGTTTGTCGTAGACTGCCGCACGACCGAGCGACTTGCCCTTCCAACCACATTGGTCTATCATCCATCCTGCCGGAATCTTGTATTTCATTTCCCCGTCGGGCTGGGGCACCTCAAAATAGCGAAGGTCTGGGTACGATTCCTTGAGCCGGTCAAAGACCGACGCGTCCACTATGGGATTCATGAAGAAACTGCCAGCGTTGCCTTTCACCGCAGGGTCGGGCAACTTAGACTGGCGTATATCGATGATTATGTCGCGGAGCATCTCCGCTGTCAATCGGCTTTCCTCTATTCCTCTGTCGGCAAGTTGTTTCCTTATATTGCCATAATCAAGTTCTGGCTGGAAAAGGCGATGAAGCTGGTATGTGACATACACTACGATGTACTTGTTTTTCCATTCATGCTTGAACTTGCTTTGCCTGTAGCTGTAACCACAGTCTTCCGCCTTTATTTTAACAAGCCTTCCAGTACCTATCTCAACGGCCTCGACCTCTACCAAGACATCTTTTATCTCCGCGCCGTAAGCACCTATGTTCTGTATCGCGGACGCGCCACATTCGCCTGGTATCAAGCTCAGGTTCTCCAAACCGTGATAGCCATGGCGCACGGCATAAGCCACTACGTCGTCAAACGTCGTGCCGGCCCAGCATTTCAAGCATGGCTCATTGCTGCCATAACGCAGTTCAACGGCTATGTCGAAACGTTTCTCCGGCGTGACGACCTTCCCATGGTAGTCGTCTGTCAGCAGCAAGTTGCTTCCGCCTCCCAACAAGAGAAACGGCTCTTTTAAACTCCTTGCCAACTCCATGGCCTCGCCTTCATTGGCAAAAACCACGTACTCGTCGCACTTCTGGTCTATGTGGAAGGTGTTATCGTACAGCAGCGAGTGGTCTTTCTCTATCAGCATCCTTCTTATTCCTATTAAGCGTTAAACTTGACAAGCGTCCATCGGTTTCCGTTTTTCCTGAACGACATCTCTATTTCCAAAGAGTTTGAGATGCCTCGTATGACAAACAACTTACGCTTCTTCGACGTACATTTCTGCCCATAGACAATGTTGTAAATCTTATCGCGCGGAATAATGGCTGGTTTGAAATCGGGCCACTGTTGTGGCATCATTATACCATCTATATTGGAGAATTCATTGTCAGGGTCAGGGGCGGTAAACTCCACCTCGTCTGCCATCGATGCGACCTGGAACGCAGAGTCGCGCGAGAAATGGTCGTAGAAAGTAAGGAAGTCGGCATTCCCATTGGCGTGCAACGACTCATAGTTGAGCGATGTCAACATGAACTTTCCGTCGACACGATTGAAAATAAACTGCTGGACAAGCTTCTTGCGGAAAAAGATCTTCTCTATCACCACATGGCTCACTGCCGTGTCCTTGACAAGATCCATTTGCTTCTTGTTGTCGAAGACAAGCGTATAATACTGCTGACGCATGAAGAAATGTTCCATTCCCCACTTGTTTATGGGTATCTCCCTGGCCAACTTACCGTTTCTATACACCTTCAACGGGAAAACGGTGCGCGCCTTCTGCAGCTTGCGGTTTGCCGCGAAGTTGAATATGAAGTCGTCGAAAAGCTCATCGGCTGCTTTTGGCATTGGGGTTTCCTCTATCAATGCCTCCGTAGAGTCAATGGAAGACGTGTCGTTCAAGACTGAATCGGTTGTCGTGTCATTCTCCTGTCGGGGCTTCTTGTCCGTGCAACCCATAGGAGCTGTAAACATGAAAATGAGAAACGATAAAACAATCGAAAGTAATGATTTTCTCATAACCTACTAATTAACGGGCGCAAAATTACGCATAATTTTTAAGATACAATATCCTTTATGCGATAAAATTAGTAACTTTGCACACAACAATTACATACACGACAAGAGTATTAGGAATAGATAATTATACAATCATGTTGTTAGACAAGATAGATGACCTTCTGAAGGAGGTTTCGCAACTTTCCGCCAAGAACGCGGAAGACGTGGAAAAGCTCAGGATAAAATACTTGAGCAAGAAAGGTGAGATAAGCGAGCTCATGGAAGAGTTCCGCACCGTGGCGAAAGACAAGAAAAAGGAGCTCGGAATGAAAATCAACGAGCTAAAGAAAACGGCCACGGAAAAGATCAACGAGCTTCGCGAGACCGTGGAGACTACGGAGACTGGCGAGGAAAGCCTTGACCTGACTCGCACACCCTACCCCATTAGCCTTGGCACGCGCCATCCGCTTACCATTGTCAAGAACGAGATCATAGAGATATTCCAGCGCATGGGCTTCACGCTATACAATGGCCCTGAGATTGACGACGACAAGCACGTCTTTACCATGCTCAACTTCGCTGCCGACCATCCGGCACGCGACATGCAAGACACTTTCTTCATCTCACAAAACAAAAACGACGTTACAAAGAACGTATTGTTGCGCTCTCATACCTCTGGCGACGAGGCTCACTACATGGAGTGCCACGAGCCGCCCATCCGCGTGCTCTGCCCCGGACGCGTTTACCGCAACGAGGCCATTTCTGCTCGTGCCCACTGTTTCTTCCATCAGGTGGAAGGGCTTTACGTAGACAAGGGCGTGAGCTTCACCGACCTCAAACAAGTGCTTCTCACGTTCGCTCGCGAGATGTTCGGTCCCGACACTAAGATCCGTCTGCGTCCGTCGTTCTTCCCCTTCACCGAGCCAAGTGCCGAGATGGACATCTCTTGCACCATCTGCGGCGGCAAGGGCTGCAACTTCTGCAAACACACTGGATGGGTTGAGATTCTCGGTTGCGGCATGGTTGACCCTCACGACCTCGCAGCGTGCGGCATCGACCCCGAGGTTTATACCGGTTATGCCTTCGGCATGGGCGTGGAGCGCATTGCCAACCTAAAATACGGTGTAAACGACCTTAGACTGTTCTCCGAGAACGACACTCGTTTCCTCGACGAGTTCAAGAGCGCATATTGATATCCTTTACTATATAAATGGGCGATCATGTTCACATGACCGCCCATTTTCCTTCCTTATACTTTTCGTTCTTAATTTGTTTTTCGGCACATTGCTTTTTTGACAATCCTAAAAACCCATATGGATAAAACGTATCGTTCTAAAGTTGACGCCTGGCTCTTGTTAATAATCCATGCAGTCATTATCGCTTCCGTTGTGCCCATTGGCTATTCAGGTGATGTTACCAAAAGCGTCATCATCGCGGCAGTGTTGATTGTACCCATCACGATTTATATGTTCAACATCAAATATATTATTCGTGGTTCAAGCCTCATCGTGAAAGACGGCATTTTCACCCATACCTACGATATAAACGACATACGCTCCATCAAGCCCACTCACACATTGCTGTCGGCTCCAGCCGCCTCATTGGACAGGTTGGAAATAAACTTCTCTCACGACACGCTGATAGTCTCACCCAAACACAAGGAAGACTTCATACGCCAATTGCGCGGAATTGCGTCAAACGTCCACATCAGTGAAAAGCTGTCGGCTTGCCTTTGAAATAGCTTTTCTGTTGAAGGCCTTTGTCGTTTCACCGATAAGCTAACGAAACTATTTCCTTTTCAACAAAACCCATACGATGACAGGCGCGCCTATCAACGACGTGACGGCATTAAGGGGGAGAACGGTGCCGTTGGACGGCAGAGTGGTTATGACATTACACAACAAGGCAATAGTGCTGCCCATGAGAATTGTGATGGGCAGAAGCGTACGGTGATCGGTCGTGCCAGTGAAAAGTCGGGCAACATGAGGCACGGCAAGGGCGACAAAAGCAATGGGACCACAGAAAGCGGTAACCAATGCGGTGAGGATGCCTGTCAACAACAAAAGAACGTTGCGTGCCTTCCTTACGTTTACGCCCATGCTCTCAGCATAACGTGGACCAAGGAGCAAGGCGTTGAGTGGCTTTACCAGAAGAAGGGTGGACAGTGTGGCAACCACTGTCAAGGGAGCAAAAAGCCACATGTCCTCCATGCCCACACTTGAAAAGTCGCCCATGCCCCACACCACGAAACTGTGTACCCCCTCGTCTGTAGCGATGGAGTTGAGCAAGGTAATGACACTAGAACAAAGATAGCCTACCATCATTCCTATGATAATGAGCATTACCGAGCTGCGCACTCGCTTGCTCAAAAACCATATCAAGGCCGTAACAGTCATGGCTCCGATGAAAGCCGCGGCAACCGACGACAAAAAACCAACAACTCCAGGAACCACCAACCACGGGGTAAGAGTGAGCAGGGCCACGGCAAGCGAGGCTCCACTCGTCACGCCGAAGATGTCGGGAGCTGCCAAAGGATTGCGAAATGCCGTTTGAAGCAACAATCCACTCACGGCAAGCGCGCCACCTGACAAAAAGGCGGTAATGGCTTGTGGCAGGCGGGAAAAAACCACGATATACCTCGCTGTGTCTGTTCCCTCACCACGCAAGGTGTTTATTACATCACCAACAGGAATGTCTACGCTGCCATGAAACAACGAGACAAGGAACATGAGCAGGCAAAGAACGATAAGCAAAAAGCATTTTACCATTCTTGACACAAACGGCAACCGCTGCTTTAGCCGCCTTGATATAAATTCACTCATAAGGATAACATCCACTCTCTATCAACGGTATTCAACCTAACTTCTGATAATATCTCAACTTCCCGAGTTTTGCGTCAGGATGCAGGAGAATTATCATCTCGCGCAGTAGATAGTCGGGACGCCAACTGCTTTCCTCAAAATAAGGCTTCTCCGTGCAGTTGCACTCATATATCTCTCCCGTGCGGAATGCCTTTAACGCCGCATAGCCATTAAATTCTCTCAAGATGTCGGCTTTGGTCATCATGCGCGAACCATTGAACTTGAATGCCCAAACGTCGCTCTGTCCAGCTTTCGACAGGATGGTCTCAAAGTTTAGCGCAAGGCTCCCACTATGATTGTCGTTTGCGAAAGCGTAACCGCCATTGGCATCACGGATAGTGACACCCACAGTGCTTTTGCCGCCAGGGGTATACCACACGGCCCCAGTCTTGCGCTCTGTCAGGACACTCTTCCCTTTTGACAGTTTGGCAGCATAAGATTTAAGGCTTCGGTATGTAGAGTCAACAACTTGAAATAAAGAGTCGGCTCTAACTGCCTGTCCGAACAATTTGCCATAGTAGCGCATCCATTCGGCACGCCCTAGCGAGGATGTCTCCATATAGTCGGCAGCGAGAACGACCGGGATACCCAAACGCTCAATCTTCTGGAGGTTCATGCCCTCATAGGGGCTCAGAATGATGGCATCGGGCTTCAAGGCTATTATTCGCTCCATGTCGGGGTTCATCGAACTGCCACAATCCTCTATCTTGCCTTCTGCACCTTTAGCAAGCGAAAGCCGTCGCTGTATGTCCTCGACAAGGATATATTTTGAATCGCAAACGCCAACAATCCTGTCTGCCACGCCAAGATATTCCATAAGCTGGCAATGGGAAGTGGTAAACACCACGACACGCCTGAAAGGTTTATCTTGCTTTAAGGTCTGCAAAGTGACACCTTGCCGCCATGGGTCCTCCACGCTGACGGTGCCATCTTTGGCATTAACTGTAAGCAGTTGGGCGTAGCGGAATTGGGAATGAGCGTCATTCTTGTTAACAGCAGTCCGCCCTCCGCATGCGCATAGCAAAAGCGGAAGGGCGAAAAGCCAAAGAAGTCTCCTTATTACTGCCACAACAAGCTGGTATTAAAGAAAATGCAAGAAACTGACACGCCACTCTCAAATTGGCTGACGGGCGTTCCATCCTCGGTAAACTCACGCACATAACCATTTGTCGTGTAGCTTGCATAACCACCAACCATGGAATATGAGGCGATAAAGATGTGTTTAGAGATTGGATCCACATTCATGGCGCATGGAGAATCAACGCTTATACCAGAGAGTGATGTCACTTGGCCACCTTCATATTTGTTATATGTGACCTTGCCTGTGCCATAGGGTGCGTCAACAGTATAGAAAGTGCCATTGAGGTGGGCTGCCATTGTAGCTGGAGCCACCGTCTCCGACGTATATTCGGAATTGCCTGTGGCAATCTTCTTCAAGCCGTTGCCAGATTGAGCCCAGGGAGCTGTCGTCTCATAATGGCCGAGGTCTACAACATAATATTGGCCTTGTGAGATAAACACCTGCGAAGGGTTCTCGACGCCTTTCACGGTCTTGGTCGTAACGCCTGCGTTTACGGCATTGGCAACATTGGAAAGGTCAATCCAAGAAAGCGTTCCCTTGCCACCACCATAATTGCTGTTGGCAACAAACAAGACGCCTCCGTTATCCGACGAGCCGGTGATACCCTCGGGGTAAGAGCCAACCGTCCAACTGCGATTCATCTTAAAGTCGGTCGTGTCAATTTCAGCTACAGAACCGTTCTCGCCACCATAAGTGGTGTAATAAACATATCCATTCATGGCGAAAAGCTGACGGGGTTTCAAGCCTTGCGTAGAGCCAAGCTGGTCGGTGGTCTTGATTTGGCAAATTTCCTTGAGCGTGTTCTTGTCGAGCACCTCTATCACGTTTTCCTCAGTCACCGTTAGGTAAACCTTGCTGCCATAGGTAATGCCAGCGTTGGGGTTGGAGCCGAGGTTCTTACCGTTTACACCTTTGAAAGCCTTAAGCGTTGACTTCTTGCTGGTATAATCATAATAGGTAAGATCGCCAGAGATGCCACCGTAAACAGAACCACTTCCAACGGCGAACAAGCCATTGCTGGTTGACACCTCATCCGTAGGAGTCCACACGTGGTCGGCTTCATCATTACATGCTGTCAACGAGAGAGCCGCAACACAAAGAAGACTCAACTTGATAATGTTTTTTCTCATGTTTTTATTGATTAAATTAATAATTCGCATCATATACCAACACAGGTCATTTGTCATATCTCACATTTCAAGCTCAACGTCCAGCATCTCCCTGGCATTGGATAATGACTCACGATGCTGTATTGCTTGTCGAAGATGTTTTTTATATCGAGACGTGACACCCATCTGCAACCAAGAGTTCGAAATTCACGCCACATGGTGACACCGGTATCCCAATAACCTGCCACGAGTGTTCCGTCATAATGTGAATTGTTTGGCCAGCGACTGCTCACGCCCGAACCATGCAAACTCAAGTTGACCCATGGGTTCTCCCAACCAACGCTCACGGAACCACTATGCTGAGGTATATAAGCAATCTGAAAACCATACGAACTCGACGACTTGGTGGAGCGGTCGGTTACACGCTGGAAACTATAACTGCCTTGAAACGTCAGCGATTGTCCTCGCCCGATAATCGCACTGCCGTTTGCTGTCAATTCTGTCCCAAACGAGCGCACTCTGCCTACATTGACACATGTCCATACAAACATATTGTATGGCACGGCCTCGATCATGTCTTTTATATTATTATAATATGCATCTATGAGCAACTGCCCGCTCATTACCGGTGTGTGTCCGCCAAGGGTCAGCCCAAGGTTAATCTGGTCTGTTGTCTCTGGATCAAGCGTCGTGCTTCCATAATGGTAATAGTAGCTTTCGTTGAAGTTGGGAGCGCGAAAGATGTTCTTGTATGATGCCCTGACATAAATGTCTCTACCATCAAGAAGCCGGTAACTCAAGGAGAGAGATGGTGACAAACGGCTCATGTCACGAGCCTTTTCTCCATGCTGGGCATTGTTGAAAATCTCCGTGCCAAGCAAGCGGGCAAGCATTGTCAACCTGTCGGTTGCGAATTTCGCCGTAGCGCTATGCCAAAGAGAATGTCGATAAGGACGGGTGTATGTGGCAAGGCTGCTGTTAAGATTATTGAAAGCATAGTCGGCGGAAATATCAAAAGTCCAATTGCGACTTGGCTCATAGAGCAGACTTGCCGTGGCGTAGCTCTCGCGTTGCCAATAGTTAGCGTCGTTCACTCCCCCTGAATACATCTTGTCGCGATAGAAACTCGCCACCCAGTTGAAACGTCCTGAAAACTTTAGGCTTAAGTCGCCACGGCGATTGGTCACCGTGCCAATGGCTTGAGCGAAGAAGTTGCGGTCGCGCAACGATTCTCCGCTGATGTCCGTATAATATTTTACAATGCCTGGCAACAACCTGTCGTTGTCATAATAATAAGCCTTTATCATCAACGAACTATATCGCGAAGGGACAAGCCTAAAGTTTACCTCGCCATGCCCACTGTTCATGCGAGAATTAGTTCGACGCTTATGGATGACCTCCGTAACGTTGCGGATAGTAAAAGGATAATCATTTTCCGAATAGGTGTATTCGGCCATTGCCGAGACGTCTACCTTTGATGACAATCGTTTGGCGTATCTCACGAAAGGACTCACAAAACCGAAACTTCCCCACTCCACCTGACTTACAAGATGACTTTTATAATCTGTTGGTGCGTTGAGTTGGGTCTTTATTGTCAACAACGCCGGATATGCGCTCTGTCGTGCCGGCTGGAATATGTCGGCACCGTCACCCACTGTCATGCCAATATAATCAACGCTATGCAGTGAATACCGCGAGAGGTCGGTCTCGCCAGTCTGACAGTCGGAAAGCGCAATCCCGTCATACACTACACCTGTGTATTTCGCGCTAAACCCTCTCACCGAAACCGTCTTCATGCCGCCGGCGCCACCATAGTCGCGCACTGTGACACCAGGCATGCGTCCTAGCGCATCCGTGATGCCGGTGACACCAAGCTTCAGCATGTCGCTTGAAGAAAAGGCATGCAGAGGCACCGGACTCGTAAGATTTCTACGTGCACGCGATTCCACAACCTCCACACCTGCCAGTTGACGGGTGCGCAAGCTATCTCGCTGTGCCCATGTCATTATTGAGCACAGTATCATTAATAAACAACAAACATACTTCCTCATTCTTCCTCGAGAACTTGAAACAATAACGCTAATAGGCAGGTCTTCTGGCTCGTGGCTGAAAACAAGCGTCTTCCCAAGAACATGCGCCTTAACAAAAAGGATTGCGAATTTGCTAAAAGCAAGCGTCTCAGTGACATTGTGCTTGCCCATAATGCCACACACAGCAGCGGGACTGTCCATGATTCCAACATGGTTCCCTTTTAATCGCCCGATTGAGGGCAAACCATAATAGCTCTTGCAAAGTTAGCTACAATAAACTGCAAAACCAAGATTTTATTCGTAATTTTGCAGTTGCAGGTTTACTCTATTCGTAATTTTAAATCACAAAACAACAGCTAGCACGATGATAACACAATACATCATAATAACCATTGTCTTGATTGCGTGTGTTGCTTACGCCCTTTGGCGCATCAGGAAAGCATTGAGCGTGAAGACTGGCGATCAATGCTATGGATGTGCATTGAAGAAAGTGTGTAAAAAGAAAAACTCGAGGCTTGACACGAAAAGATAGATGGCATAAACAAAAATATCCGCACATGGAACTTAACCCATGCGCGGATAATTTGTTTTATGTTGTCTACAACATTTTCAAATTACATCATGCCTGGTTGTGGAGCTGCCATAGGAGCTTTCTCCTCTGGCTTGTCAACGATAAGACACTCGGTTGTGAGGAACATTCCAGCGATAGAAGCGGCGTTCTCAAGAGCCACGCGCTCTACCTTTGCTGGGTCAATGACACCTGCCTTGCGAAGATCCTCATACTTGTCTTCACGAGCGTTGTAGCCATAATCGCCCTCGCCCTGACGAACCTTGTCAACAACCACGGCACCCTCGCCACCTGCGTTGGCAACAATCTGGCGCAAAGGCTCCTCTATGGCACGGCAAACGATGTTGATACCTGTTTGCTCGTCGGCATTATCACCCTTCAAGCCCTCAAGTGCCTTCTGAGCGCGGATATAGGTCGTACCGCCACCAACGACGACACCTTCCTCTGTTGCAGCACGTGTTGCACAAAGAGCGTCATCTACGCGGTCTTTCTTCTCCTTCATCTCAACCTCTGAGTTGGCACCGACATAGAGCACTGCAACGCCACCGGCAAGCTTAGCCAAACGCTCCTGGAGTTTCTCCTTGTCGTAGCTGCTCTTAGTGTTTGCTATCTCGTTCTTGACCTGGTTGACACGATCCTGGATATTCTCCTTAGAGCCTGCACCACCAACGATTGTGGTGTTGTCCTTGTTGACTGTAACCTTCTTTGCAGAGCCAAGCATCTCAAGTGTAGCCTGCTCAAGCTTCAAGCCTTTCTCCTCGCTGATGACAACGCCACCGGTAAGAACGGCGATATCCTCAAGCATTGCCTTGCGACGGTCGCCAAAGCCAGGAGCCTTGACAGCGCAGATCTTCAAGCTACCGCGAAGACGGTTGACAACGAGTGTAGTGAGAGCCTCTGAATCGACATCCTCGGCGATGACAAGCAATGGGCGGCCGCTCTCGGCTGCTGGCTGCAGTACGGGCAAGAACTCCTTGAGGTTGCTGATCTTCTTATCGTAGATAAGGATATAAGGATCGTCCATCACACACTCCATCTTGTCGGTGTCGGTCACGAAGTAGCTTGAAAGGTAACCACGATCAAACTGCATACCCTCTGTTACACCGATAGATGTGTCGCGGGTCTTGCTGTCCTCTACAGTGATAACACCGTCCTTGGAAACCTTACGCATGGCGTCAGCGAGGAGCTTGCCAATCTCAGGATCGTTGTTGGCAGAGACTGTAGCCACCTGCTCAATCTTGTCATAGTTGTCGCCAACGACCTCAGCGTTTGCCTTGATATACTCAACAACTTTTGCCACGGCCTTGTCGATACCATGCTTCAAGTCCATTGGGTTTGCACCTGCGGTGACATTCTTCAGCCCCTCTGTAACGATTGCCTGTGTAAGAATTGTAGCCGTTGTCGTTCCGTCACCGGCATCGTCGCCAGTCTTGGAAGCCACGCTCTTTACGAGCTGAGCACCGGTGTTCTCAAACTTGTCCTCAAGTTCCACTTCCTTGGCAACCGTCACGCCGTCCTTGGTAATCTGGGGAGCACCGAACTTCTTCTCAATCACGACGTTGCGACCCTTAGGGCCAAGTGTGACCTTAACGGCATTTGCGAGTTGGTCTACACCTTTCTTCAGAAGCTCACGGGCATCTGTATTATATTTGATAATCTTAGCCATAGTATGAATTCTTTTTTATGAATTGTTTTATTGATTAGTCCTCAACCACTGCCAACACATCGCTTTGGCGCATCATGAGATACTTGACGCCTTCGCTCTCCAACTCTGTGCCACTATATTTGCCATAGAGCACTGTGTCGTTCTCTTTGAGCACCATTGTCTCGTCTTTCGTACCGCCGCCAACTGCCACGACCTTGCCGCGCTGTGGTTTTTCCTTTGCTGTGTCAGGAATGATGATACCACCTACTTTTTCCTCGGCTGGTGCAGGAAGTACCAGCACTCTGTCTGCTAATGGTTTAATCTTCATAGTTGTTTTATCTTTTAAGTGTTAATGATTCAACTTTCTTGGACTCTATGTCGTCCGCCATTGTATATACGAAAACCGTGCCAAATAGTCATCACAGAAAAAATGTGACACATGTGTCAGCATAGTATATGACAATTTTACAGACTCTTTCGATAAAACCTCTTAACTCATTTCAACAATAGAGGCGATGCCAAATGTTTTGACACCGCCTCTATTGGGATTTTGTTATTTCAGACTTTCAAGCAAAGGTTTCAGTCGAATATCGCTCGGACGCGGAGCGTTATATTTGTACAGTTTACCTTCCTTGTCGTAAATCAGGAAGAAAGGAATTCCATTCACGTTAAGCGACTCGCAGAGTTTGTTGTCCTTGTTGATCAACAGCTCTCCTTTCAAACCAAGGGCAGCCACCTTTTTCTTCCATGCTGAGACATTGTTGTCAATGGAAATAGAAAGGAATACCACTTCCTTGCTCTGTAATTCCTTCTCCAACTGTTTAAGATGAGGAATCTCCTTGACACAGGGAACGCACCAAGATGCCCAAAGGTCTATAAACACGTACTTGCCACGGTATTTACCGAAGTCTACCTTGTTGCCTTGCAGGTCTTCGAGCTGTATGCCCTCTGGGAATGGAGTACCGGCAATAGACGACTTGCGCACCTTGAACTCACCTAGATATTTCCCATTCAGCTGAAAACGCTCAGTAAGGGAAGTGAGTTCCTGAAGACCATCAGAATAGTTGTCAGCGTAATTGAAAGTAGAGATATACTTGTTCAACAACAAGTCTTCTACTCTCGCCCTCAGTCCCTTGTCTTTCACCTTTGCCTCTATCGCCGTAACTCTTTCTGCCAAACTGCCTTGCGGAATGGTAGCCAAAGCCAAGCGTGGTGCAGAGTCGAAAGCCGAAGCCAAGCCGCAGTCAACCAGGGTCAAGAGCTTCTCGTTCTCAACCTTTGGGTCTATGCCAAGACTCGCCACGTCACGCCCTGTGGCAAACTTCACGTTCTCCAATCCCTCATAGTTGAAAGTTGCCGCCCACAAGCGAAGGTACTGCGCCACGGAGGAAGAAGGATGATAGACTTTAATCAAACTGTCAGCGGATGCGGTATAACCCAACACCAAATCGTGTAGGTCTTTGTCAGCCATAGTCTTGCCGTCCATCCACATCTGCTTGGCACGACTCACGTATAAGGCATTGAAAGCCATCAACGCGGAAGTTTCGGCGCTGGGATTGTCTACCTGCAAGTTTCCATCTGCGACAAACGAAAGATTGAGCATCGCCTTACCTTCCGTAACCTTTAAGCTCAAAGGAATGATAATTTGTCGCTGTTGGTAAACTCCTATCACCTTATACACCTGCAAGGAGGACAGAGATGTCTCTGCCCTTAGCTTGCCATTGACAACGGCAACAGAGTCTGGTTTGTCCCAAAGCCGCTCTGCAGGCATGATGTAAAGTCGCAAGTCGTCAGGCACATTGCCTTTCAATGTGCCTGCTACTTGAACAGATTGTGCCAATGCCGTACAGACAACCGCCTGCATGAGCCAACACAAACATAATATCTTGCTCTTCATCAGATTCTCATCTTTCTTTAGCTCTGAATACTTGGCTTGTATATCAAGTAAGTAATCTTGCCGCAGCAATCCTTGTATTCCTTCTTTGGCTGCACGGCACCACTGTTGTCGGTACGCACGTCCTTGCAATCATAGATACGGAAACTGCCTCGCTTACTTGCCTTGTTGTAGGTTGCCACATAGAGTTCATCGGTAGAGAGGTTCACGTCCATGAAGGTCACGTCTTCGTCGGCACCATACTGGATGGCAAACTGGTTTTTGTCGGGCAGAGCAAACTTGTTGTTGCTCAGATATACATAAACCTTGTTGCCTATGCTGTAGTAATGGCGGTCATACTTGGAAGAATACACGAATCGGGCGCCTTGCTCAGGCATTGCCGTCTCAGAAGTAGGAGTAAGTGATTGACCCGAGAAGTCGGTGTCGTTGATATAATAGTAGCTATTGCTATTAGCCCACAGGTTGACCGCGCCCGTTGTCTCGTTTTGCGACATGATGTAGGCAGTGCTTCCGTCTCCATTGCCAAAGGCTGTAATCAACTTCTGACCTTCCAGCAACTTACCTGCATTAGGGAAGTAAGAGTTAATGCCGAACCAAGGTGCGTAAGATGAGAAGATAGCCACTTGGTTATTGGTATAATTCATGAAGAATGTGCGGGAGGTTTCCGAACCCCATGAGCTATATTTGCACAAGATGTAATCTTCTGATTCCCCGCCTTTGAAGTATTCGTATTCGTAAGGGAACATATACTTCAGGTTGAGATGGGCAAACTTCTTCAGATCCTTATCATAGGCGTAAGGCATCCAGCTATCGGTCATGAATACCGATGCCTTGAACCCAGGATAAAGGTCGGCATATTTGATCTCCGAGAGAACGGTGAAATTGTTAGGATCCAGGAAATAGCAATAATCCTTGGTAGACACCAGAATACGCTTCAACACGGAAGAAGTCTTGCCATCCCACAGGTTAGCGGAACCACACACTGCCTTCACCAAGTCGGCCTCGGAAATGCCATCGTTCATCAATTCCATGCAATGCTCCACGGGAACGATCTTCTTGTCGGCGGCAATCTCCTCGGGAGTAGGTATCTTGATAAACGTGAGGTTTCCTTTTCCATCACTGTCAAAGGATGTCAACAGATAGCCTTCCTCGAAAGATCGGTTAAGGTTGACCTTGTAATCCATGCTCTGTCCCACCTTGCCGTCGGTCACGGTAAGGTGAAAATAGTAAGAGCCGCCTACCTTTACCTTGGTCACGAGGTTGCGTTCGGTACTCACCTCTGCCAACTTTCCTTTTTGGCCGTTGGTATAAGTTCCCATCTGCCATTTGTAAGACAGGTTCGACTCATCACCATCATAAGTTATCTCAGGCGTGATGACCACATCTTCACCCAAGTCGAAGTTATAGGTCGGCATCGTCGTGTCGTCGCTTCCCTTGATGGTCAATGTAGAAAGAGAACTCATGTTGCCCTCTACAGTCTCGTCATCAATGCAGGAAGACATGCACAAAGACAGCAACATGGTCAATGCCCACGTAGTGAGAATATGTTTTTTGTTCATTGTCATAATCATTTGTTAGGGTTACATGCGTTAGTTCACTTTTGGCACACTTTGCCATTGAATCTGGTCCTTGGTGTCTTTATACATCGGGATGAGGACATACTTAGCCAAGAAAGCATCGTAGAATGCCATCGGGCCGCCCTGATCCATGTCCTTAGCCTTTACGAAATATTCACCATAAACTTTAATCATCTCGTCGAACACATCCTTGTTGGCCTTAGGCGCCAACTCATAGAAGTACTTGAAGAACAACTGTGCGTTCTCATAACTATACACTGGGAGCGCGTCCCACGTAGTCCACCACTTTGGACGACCAGGGCGAATATCAGAATACTTGATGGTAAAAGTGCTTTGCCCGGTAGGACGCAAGTCGTCGTTGGCAACGATGGCAATGCGAAGTTTCTTCTCTTTTGTCAGAATTTCGGAATCCTTGTCACGCAAGAGCTTGATCTTGACGGTATCGCTCACCTCGTTGGCAGCCATCTCGGCACGTTCTATCGTGTAGTTGACTCCTTCCACCATGTCGGTGGAGTCGGCAATCACCTTAAGGTCGATGCTGCGTGCCGCTGCCTTTGGAATGCCCATCAACGACACGGGAATCTCGACGACATGCGACTGTGCGATGTCGTAGTCGAAGCTATAAGTTATAACAGAATCGGCCGTCTGGCTGTCGTTCAGGTAGTTGAAAAACACGGAGTCGGTCTGGGTCGTGTCATACAACTTATAGTCGTCCTCACAACTTGCCAGGAGCAAAGCCATGGCAAGAGTTGACAATAAATATATTCTTTTTCTCATCACTTTGCTTCTTTTAGTCTCTGTAATTCAATTCATCTTGTGGGATAGGTATCACATAGACATCCTCGCTGGCTGGAATGGTCTTGCTGTCCAAGTTGGAGATGATGTCCTTGTTGAGTCGCTTCATGTTGTACCACACTTGGCCTTCGCCAAACATTTCCTTATGATACTCATTGAATATCATGTCCTTGGTGAGCTTGGTATCAGCCTTCAACACGGGCAAGCCTCTTGAATTTGTCTCCGCGTTATAGTATTCGAGTGCCTTGGTATAGTTGGTTTCCAACAATGCCTCCGCCGCAATAAGATACAACTCCGACACGTGCAGCATGTTGATGCCTGAGATGCGGGTCGCCCAATCGGTAGGAACATTCTGGTTGTCCTCTATCGTGTAGTAATCTACGGTCTTCAAGCAACGCACGTTTCCTGTGCCTTTCTTAAACCAGTTCTTGCGGAAGTCTTGGTCTATGCCTGTCACGTCTTGTGAATATACTTTGTCGTATGGCATGAGATGTGTCGCTCCAGACTCATCCGTATATGGGTCATAGCTGAAATAAGACTGATACTTGTAGAGATAGCTATTGGCGGTCTCATTGTAGGTGTTGGAATAAAGGCCCCAAAGGGTTTCCTTTGACGAGAGTTTGCCAGCAAACAAGTCCTTGATTTCAGAAGACTCTGCCAAGGGGAACTTCTTGCTGTCTATCACCATCTGCGCGTATTTTCCAGCGTTCTCCATGTCGCCCTTCATCCAATAGACCTTTGCCAACATTCCCAACACGGCATAATAGTTACAGTGGGTCTCGCGATAGTTCTGGAACTTGAAATACTGGTTGTTGTCGCGAGGATATACAATGACATCCTTTTCTTCTTCAAGCAGTTGTTCGGCTTCCAGCAAGTCTTTCAATATCAGGTTATAATCCTCTCCGACCGTCTTGAACTCGTTTTCCTGCATCGAGTAAGTTGTGGTATAGGGTATGCCCTGCTTCTCCGCGTTTGTAGAGCAAAAGAGACGCAGGAGATCGAAATGCAGATAAGCTCTTACCGCAAGCATCTCGCCCTTGTAGAGATTATAAAGCGGAAGCTCCGTCTTGGTTCGTCCCTCAAGGTTTTTCAGCACATTATTGGCATATCCTATGCTCAGGTAGGCTGTGGTCCACACATTAGCCAAACGTGTCTTGAGATATGAATTGTCATATTGGTAACGCTCCGCGGCCCTTGTTCCAGCGTCCACGCTGTTTTGGTCGAAATCCTGCGCCATGCAGTCGGTCAATCCCCAAAGCAAGTCCTTGCCGTAAAGGGCAGAACTGGCCTGCAAAGAACCATAAACACCATAAATGGCCGATTCAAATCCATCGGCATTCTCAAACAGTTCATCTTCCACTTTCTCTGACTTGGGACGCACGTCCAGAAAGTCATTACAAGAGGTAAGCATTGTCGCTCCAAGCAACAAAGCATAGATCCATCTTGCGGAATGTATATTGAAATGTCTTTTACACATTGTTATTATTGTTAATATCGTTGATTAGTTATAACTCCCTCTTAGAACGTCAAGCTGGCAGACATGTTGATGCTGCGGCTGTAAGGATAAGAGGTTCCACGCTCATACTTTGCCGATGTAATGCGGAAGAGGTCTTCCGTGCCTATGCCGACATAGAGTTTCTGGATATGCAAGGTCTTGAGGAACGCGGCCGGGACGTCGTATTGCAGATAGACGCTCGACAACCAAAGTTCGTTGTCCTTCTCCACGAAACGGCTGGTATAGACATCGGAGCTGCCGCCGTCCTTGGAGATGTTGAGATAAGGCACCACGTCTCCTGGTTGCTTCCAGCGCTCGGTGAAAGCACGCACATCGCAGTTGTATTTTGGGTTGATACCCTCAACCTTGGAAGCACGGGTAGAGTTATACATGTCGCCGCCAAAGCGATAAGAGAAACTTGCGCTCAAGGAGAAATGACGATATTTCAGCATTGTGGAGAAACTACCCTGCAACAATGGATTGGTGTCGCCACACGACACTTGATCCTTTGAATCATAAGTGTAAGTGTAACTGCCATCCTTCTTTATGAATATTTCCTTACCCGTTGCCGGGTCTATGCCTGCCGAACGAACGGCGTAAATGGCAGAGGGCGACTCTCCCTCACGATACTGTGACAAAGGAGAAGACGAAATGGTGCCGCTTGAAGTCTGTCCCGTCGCGTTCTGCTCGTTCTTACGCTTCAAGGCCTCTGAAATCTTATTGATGGTTGTCTTTGAGTGCAAGCCGTTCCAAGAGAGGTTCCAATCCCAGTCTTTTGTCTTGATAATCTTTCCCCAAAGTGAGAATTCGATACCATTGCTGGTCTGGGAACCCAAGTTTGCCTTGACAGACGTAGCACCTGATGATGGAGGCAACGACTTGTCGATCAGCATGTCACAGGTCTTCTCGTTATAAACGTCAACGTTCACGTTCAAACGATCGCCAAGGAATGAGGAAGTGATACCAACATTAAACTTTTTAGTGGTCTGCCACTTCAAATCGGGATTCGCCATACCCAATGGAATGGCACCAACACCTGTATAACTGATGTAATCGCTATTATACTTATATGTTGTCACGGCCTGATAAGCATCGAATTTCACACTACCCGTATAACCATAGCTGCCACGCACACGCAACGTGTTCACCCATCCGAGTTTCTTTATAAACTCTTCGTTGTGGAGATTATAGCCAACACCTACCGACCAGAACGGCGCATATCTGTGGTTTGTTCCAAATTTGGATGAACCGGACAAACGGTAAGAGCCGTCCACTACATAACGGTTCTTCCACATGAAGTTGGCTGCCAAGAATGCGCCAACACTTGTAGAAAGAGACTCTGAGCCTGCCGGACTGCCACTTGTGGGATAGGCTGTCGCATAAGCCAAATCATTTTGGTTGTCATTGAGGAAACCTGTGGCACGCAAGGTGTTCGACTGGCTGTCTGTACGCTTGATTTCTCCTCCGAGGTTGAGGGTCAGCATGGTACCGTCCTTATCGAAGTTGTGTATGTAGTTGGCAATCAACTTGGCTGCCCATGAGTCGGTCTTGCTGTTGCCCAAAGTGTAAGAGCCTTTCTCTTTCAGCACGGTGGTGTTGGTGTAAAGGTTCGACTCTGGAGATGTGAAAGAGTCGCTCGTTCCACGGCTGGTAGAATATGACACTTGGCCTGTGACATAGAATGTCGGCATAATATTATAGCGCGCATCGAGCGAAATGTCTTGCGTACGGCTCTCCGACTTACCGAAACTGCTCAACGAAGCCTCATACAACGGATTGTTCATGTCGTACGACAAGTTGCGGCGCAGGTTGCCATATTCATCGTAAGGCGAATCGTAAGGATTACATTTCAAGTAATCGGAGAAACTACCATATTTAGAATTATTGGTGCTCAACTGGTCGTGCGAGGCACGAAGTGTAAGAATCAAGTCGTCAATGGCTGTATAAGACAAGTAAATGTTCATGCCATAACGCTTGCGCCCATCGTCTTTCATCACACCTTGCGTATTGGCATAATGGGCTGTGACGTTATAGTCGAGTCCTGAACCACGTCCGGAGACAGAGAGGGAATGGTCATGGGAGAAACTGTTGCGGATAGGCTTCGACTTCCAGTCGGTGTTCTGTCCGCTGCTCACCAAGGCCAACTTCTCATAGTAGCTCTTGTCCAAGCTGCCATCGGTGGAAGTGTAAAGCCCTGCCAATTTCTCCAGTTCCAGCTTCTGGGCGGCGTTACAATAGTCGTAACTGCTCAAGTCGGCAAAGCTAAACTGTGGAGTGAAGGTATAACGAATGCGAACAGGCGACTGGCTCACTCGCTTACGCTCTATGACGATAACACCATTGGCGGCGTTCTCACCATAAAGAGCGGTGGCAGAAGCATCTTTCAAGATATCCACTCGTTCAATGTCATGAATATCAATGTCGTACAAGGCAGAAAGGCTCTGCTCCACACCATCTATCACGATAAGCGGAGCGTTCAATCCAACCTCGTCGTTGGTTGCCAATGAGGTGGTGCTACGGATTACCAAATCTGGAACGCTGTTTGGGTTTGAACCCGCGGCATTGTTCTGCTGGATGTTAAGACTCGGGTCCAACGTTGCCAAGGTCTGCATGATGTTGGTTGGAGAAACCGAAAGTATCTCGTCACCGGTTATCGTCTTTGCAGCACCAGTAAATGTCTGCTTGTTACGGGTAAAATAACCGTTGACCACAACCTCGCTGATTTGCTTAGAGTCGTGCTTCATCACGACCTTCATGTTGTGACCGGCTTTTACTGTCAGCGTTTCCATTCCTACATACGAAAAGGACAGCTTCTGACCCTTGAGCGCAACCGACTTGAAGGAAAAACGTCCGTTTACGTCAGTGATTGTTGCCACATTGGCACCGATCACCTTTACCTGCACTCCAATCAATGGCTCATTATCATCAGCGGAAAGCACTATACCACTAATGCTATTGGCAGTCTGTGTGCCATCATTGACAACAACTGTCACTCCTGTTCCTTGCGCTTGTGCACCATTCAGGACGAGCGTTGTCATCAACAAGGTTGCGAAAAAATGTTTTTGCATCTATACTTTTTATTCTATCTGTTTTTTCAAAAAGTTGGTAAAAAAATTATTTTACCAACACTACCTTACCTCCAATGATATTCAAACCCTTCTGGGGCGCACGTAGTTTTACGCCTTGCATATTGTAAACACAAGCGTTCTTCGTAGCATCTTGCTCCAAGGCTTTGATTCCGGTTGGGGTCTCTGTATAATTATATTCATAGAACAGGTTGGTCTGTCCTGCATCCAACTTAGCAAAATACTTATATTTGCCATCGGCAGACGATGCCGCCCCGGTTGTGTAATCTGCAGATTCTACATAAGTCAAAGATGTTGATGCGGAAAAATCGTCAGATGCAAACTGCAATGGAGTTGACATGGTAGAAGTTGAGGTATAGGCATCCGCTCTCTTTGACACAGCACCATAAATATCCAGTTTGCCACCATCAAAAGAGAAACCGGCGAATTTTTCCTCATTATCGGCATCTGCCGTCTTCTCATCAAAGCCTGAAGTCAGTGCCTTCTGCAAAGAGAGATCAATCTTTTTTAGACTTGCAAAGAAGAGGTCTGTGTTTCCTACTGCAGTAACACTCTTGTCGAAGGGCAACTTTTGTCGGAAACTACCGCCGACATACAAATTGTCTCCATCTACCGACAAAGACACTACACCAGGCTGTACCAAATTTGAAGCACCTGACACCCAACCATACTCACCATCATAAACCTTAGACACGACGGTATTGGTTGTTAAGTCAAGGTTTACAACATAAATTGCATTAAGACCTCCATTATATTTAAATGTTGCTTCATCCTTTTGCTCGCCATTCAATTTGAGCACTCCTTTGGAAGAATAGCCACCAACGGAACAAGCAAAATAAAGACTATTTCCATCACCTGTCAATTTGGCTGTTTCTACATTAAAGCCCATATAGCTTGAATCGGTATAAGTACCAGGACCGCCAAAAACCACAGGGAACGAAGTAGCTTCCAGACTTTCTTGGTCAAGCTCCGCTACAACGAAGTCAGCGTCAGAACCAACACCCATACCCCAACTGTTGAGATTCCAACTGCCGGATGTAATGGATATTTCTCCCGATGTCAAGACGTCTGTAAAGATCATTCCTGCATACAATTTACCGCTGGCGAACGTAAGGCTATTGAGATTGCAGTAAACCTTGTCGCCCTCGGTATAAGTATCAAAGTTGCTTGTCATATCAGGATTTGCCTTCACACGGAACGCTTTAGCTGAAACGACTTTTCCGTCCTTATTGATATGCGCTACGAAAGCATTTGTTTTAGCGTAACTGGAAGAGCTCTTGCCTTCCAAGGAAAAATTACCTATGCTAATCTTATCATTAAAGTCTCCACCAATATATGCTCCGCCATTATTGTCAGCAACAATGGCATTCACCACACTACGTCCGCCTGTAATATCTACTTTCCACAAAGGAGTGGAAGGCAACTCTTTAGATGACAATGCAACAAAAGAACCAAGTTTTGAACCATTAATCTGTATTCCAGTCACAACGACATTTCCATCAGATGTAACAACCAATGGAGTAGAAGTTTGGGAATAACCTTTCTGAATTGCGTTCTCAAATCTCAATTCGCCTTTTTCGGTAGCGAAAGACATGACAACACTTGTAAAGCTAAATAGCATTACAGACATTAATCGTGTAGAAAATCTCATACTTTAATATTTATAATCAACAAAAGCCAGGTTTCAACCTGGCGATATAATCTCTCTACAACGTTGTTTTATTGACAAAAACTTGTAATCAAAACGTTTTGTGCAAAGTTAAACATTTTTTAATAAAAACCTTATAAAAAATGCAATAATTGAAGCAAAAACCTTAAATTTTTATTTTCTTATTATATTTTCCTCAAAAAAATCAACAAGAATTATTCTGCCAGATAATCGCGAATGCTCAACTCATTGTTTTATCCACAAAGCTCACGATATTCTTTTGTCCACGAAACACACGAAAATACACAGAGGTTCAACACGATGTTTTTGTCCACGAAAGACACGAAAATACACAGAGGTTCAACACGATGTTTTTGTCCACGAAACACACGAAATTTCACAAAGATGTACTGGGTGTTATTCGTTAGATTCGATAAATTCGTGGTTCATTAACCACTATGCGTCGTATTGTTTTTTATCAAACCACGAATCTTACTAATCTAACGAATTTGCAACCATTAAGCCTTCCGGAATTTTTGTGTTTTTCGTGGACAAAGATGACAGCTCCATTTTGTGATTTTTCGTGCCTTTCGTGGACAAATATGACAGCTCCATTTAGTGATTTTTCGTGTCCTTCGTGGACAAAAACATCGTGTTGAACCTCTGTGTATTTTCGTGCCTTTCGTGGACAAAAACACCAACTATGCTTTCGTGAATTTTCCGTGTCCTTCGTGGACAACCAAAAAAAAGCCTCGACTACCTAAGTAATCGAGGCTTCGTTGAAAGGAGGCGGCTACCTACTCTCCCGCATTGCATTGCAGTACCATCGGCGCAAGC
>CAVBXD010000011.1:0-93277 GCA_963599465.1 Oscillospiraceae bacterium
TGCGCAATCGGCGAAGCCGACATCTTTGAAATCTTGAAAATCCGTGTGAGAAAAACATGGGAAATGGAAACGCCAACAAGCACCACACGGATTATTGCTTCCCCACACGGATTCTAAAGATTTAAAAGATTGCTACGCCGCAAGCGGCTACGCGATGGTTAATAACCATGATGCGAAGCGGCAGCTGAAAGACGGTATGCGCAATCGGCGAAGCCGACATCTTTGAAATCTTGAAAATCCGTGTGAGAAAAAACATGGGAAATGGAAACGCCCACATGAATCAACATAGACCTTTTTTTTACTTGCAAAGGGGCGAGTCGGTGGGGATATAGTTGAAGATGGTCTTGCAAGCCTCTGCCGAGAAACGCTGGCCGGAGGTCACACAGTCGTCCCACTGCTGCTCCGTCAGTCCATTCTCAATGTCACGACGAGTGATATTGTTTTTAATCATTCCATAGATAAAACCGGCATTGAAGTTGTCGCCAGCGCCAACAGTGCTCACGGTCTCCGTCGGTGGCACGTCGTAAGTCTTGCGCAAGCCATTTTCAGCGTAAAGGCTTACAGGATTTGAGCCTGCGGTATAAATGAACTTCTTGCAATAGAAACTTATCTCGGCTTGGTAAACCTTGTCGGGGTCTTTGAGCTTGTAAAGCGCATCAAAGTCCTCACGAGAGCCACGCACGATGTCGGCATACTCAAGGTTCTCAAGAAAATTGGGCGTGATTCTCAGCACGTCGTCCCTGTGAGACATGCGGTAATTGACATCATAATATATTATCGCACCATTGGCACGGGCATATTCGAGCAAGCCCAACACCTGGGGCCTTACCACAGGGTTGACAGCGAAGAAAGAGCCAAAAAGCACGATGTCATCGGGATGAATGTCGGGATAAACAAAGTCGAGCTTGTCGTGAGGATGGTCTTTATAGAAAATGTATTCAGCGTCGTTGTTGTCGTCGAGAAACGCCAACGAGACGTGCGACTTTGAGCCAGGAAATGCCGTCACGTTAGACGCTTCGACACCGTTGTCCTTCAGAAAGTTGATGGTGTACTGCCCCACACGGTCGTGACCAGCCTCTCCAATGAAAGCCGTAGACACGCCTGCTCTTGCCAACGACACAGTGGCATTGAACGCTGAACCGCCGGGGTAAGCGCCAATGGGTTGCTCGTTCTTGAAAATGATGTCGAGAACAGTCTCGCCAATTCCTATTACTTTGCGCATGATATATTGTCTTTGTTAAAACCGAAGGCAAAGATAATGCAATTTTTAAAGACAACACCAAACTCTCCACCTTTTTTTAAGATGCCGACGTGTCTTCAACGTGCCCCCCAAGGTGCCTCTTTGCGATACTAACGTAACGGCGTTGCGATACTAACGTAACGGCATCGCCATTCTAACGTAACGGCAACGCGATACTAACGTAACGGCAAACGCATTGTTTCAACCGATTTTTTCGCCTCTTTTTTATACCCTTAAACACATTTGCATGAGCAAGATGTCGAAGAAAACGAAGGCTATATCCAATTTATTATTTACCTTTGCCATCCATCACGTATACCATACAAAGACGCAGGGCAGGAATACTGCCTTTACACGCAAAACAATAAAGACGAAGCATGAGAAATGATAATTGCTCCACAATGGTCATGCCTTGTGGACTGCGCGCCATACACATGCCATCCAGCTCGCCCGTGGTCTATCTTGGCTACCAAATAGCGGCTGGCTCGCGCGACGAGCAGGAAAACGAGGAGGGACTCGCCCACTTCTGCGAACACATGACCTTCAAGGGCACGGAGCGCCGGAGCGCATGGAACATTCTCAACTGCCTTGAAGCGGTTGGCGGAAGCCTGAACGCCTATACCACGAAAGAGTGCACGGTGTTCTACGCTGCCGTGCCGGAACACTACACGCGACGGGCGGTGGAACTTTTAACCGACATTGTGTTCCACTCCACATATCCGCAGAAGGAGATAAACAAGGAAGTGGAGGTGATTTGCGACGAGATAGAGAGCTATAACGACTCACCAGCAGAACTCATCTACGACGACTTCGAGAACATGGTGTTCAATGGCCACGCCTTGGGCCACAACATCCTCGGCACCACAGAGAGGGTGCGCTCGTTTACCACCGACGACGCCCTGAGGTTCGCCAAGCGACTCTACACGCCCGACAACGCCATCTTCTTCATGTATGGCGGCAAGAAGATGCCCAGCATACCAATCAACACCGACTCTCACGCCGAGCCTCGCTTGCAAAAAACACCCATTTCATCGACATTGACACCGAATGCCCACGCTGACATCATGCGCGACAAGGGCACTCACCAAGCCCACGTGATGATAGGTTGCCCTTCTTATGGCGCGGGCGACGACAAGACGCGTGAGCGCATGAGCCTTTACCTGCTCAACAACATAATTGGCGGCAGGGGCATGAACTCAAGGCTCAACGTGGTGTTGCGAGAGCACCACGGTCTCGTTTACACGGTAGAAAGCTCCATGATAACCTATGGCGACACCGGGCTATGGTGCGCTTACCTCGGGTGCGACAAACACGACATCAAGCGCTGCCTCCGCCTTGTGAGGCGCGAGCTCGACAAGTTTATGAAAGAACCCATTTCGCAACGCCGACTCAACGCCGCGAAGAAACAACTTAGGGGGCAGCTTACCATCGACTGCGACAACCGCGAGAACTTCGCGTTAGACCTCGGCAGCGTGTACCTCTTCCGCAACAAGGTGCGCGACGTGGAGAAGACTTGCATGGAGATTGATGCAGTGACCGCCAAGGACATACAGCGTGTGGCACGCAACATTTTCGAGCCAAGCAAAATGACCACCCTCATATATAAATGACCATGACAATCACCGATAAAACCGCCGATTTCATACGTCTCCACCGTCTCGACGACGTAAGGACTCTCGCCTTGAAAGGCGACGCCAACAGCGGCGTGGACATGGCGTTTGCCCTGAACCAGATTCAAGGTTGGCAGACGGCAAGGCAGAAATTGCCTTCATGGGCAGCGGCAGACGGTATTGTGTATCCTCCACATCTCAACATGGAGCAATGCTCCAGCGAGGCCACGGCAAGATATAAAAGCGAATGCCTGGAGTCGCACTACGACCTCTCGAAATCGACGCTCATAGACCTCACGGGCGGTTTCGGTGTCGACTTCTCCATAATGTCACAATCGTTTGCCAAGGCCATATACGTGGAACGCAACGCGGAACTCGTGGAAGTGGCGCGCCACAACTTCGGCGTTCTCGGGCTGGGCAACGTCACGGCAGTCTGCGCCGACGGAACCGAGTTTCTCGGCTCGCTTCCCATGAAGACCGAAGAAGGGGCTCGCACTGTGGTGTATCTCGACCCGGCGCGAAGGGACGGCAACGGCAAGAAGGTCTTTCGCATAGAGGATTGCAGCCCCGACATCATAGGCATTCGCGACGAACTGCTCAGCCGCGCCGACGTGGTAATGATAAAGTTATCGCCGATGCTCGACTGGCACATGGCGTTGAACAAGCTCGACCATGACGTGCCGGCATGGATTGGCGATGTCAACTACGAGGTACACGCCGTCTCCACGAGAAACGAGTGCAAGGAACTACTGATAGTGATGAGCCGCGCCTATGGCAAGAAGATGCCGACAAGGATTGTGTGCTCAAACGATGGCCAACGGTTCCAGACAGACGATTCACGTTGCAAGCCAACCCTTTGGCAGGGCGACACGGAAGAGGCGAAGGGCATGTGTCTTCTCGTGCCAAACGCCTCGATAATGAAAGCCGGAGTGTTCGGCGAGGTGTCACGAGAATACGGCATCGGCATGCTCGACCGCGACTCGCATCTATATATAAAAGAACACGACATACCCGAATTTCCTGGCAGGCGGTTCAAGATTGAGCGCGTCAGCACGATGAACAAGAAAGACTTGCGCAAGGCGCTGGAGGGCATAAGCCAAGCCAACGTATCGGCACGCAACTTCCCCTTGGCTGCCGACACGCTGCGAAAGCGACTGCGGCTTAAAGACGGAGGCGACACCTATCTTTTCGCCACAACAGTGGGTGCGAAACACCTCGTTTTCGTATGCCATGCCATGCTGCAGCAATGCCACGCCGACAAGAATTGACCATCGTCAAGCCAATTGACCGCAGTCAAGAAAGGAAGCCGGACGGCAACTTTTCCGCCTTCAAGTTTTGCCACAACCCACAAAGGCATTACCTTTGCAGCGCAATTGCAGGATAACATATAACAAATTAAGGAAAGGATAACAAAAATGACAATTAGTACTTTTATCGCTACAACAGCATTGATGTTCGGTCTTATCGCTTTCGTAGGTGTTCACACTGATAAGAGCGCAAGAGCTTAAGACCTTGAAATGAAGGAGGAAAGAAATTTAGAGATAGCATAGAAATAAGAATATAAGAAAGCCGCAAGTGGAATTTTCCGCCTGCGGCTTTTTTGTTGTTGGGCATTGTCGTTTTTTCTTCTTATCTTTGCAGAAGATAAGCAACGACATACAAGAAGATGACTGATGCCATAACATATTTGGAAAACTCCCACCAGCTGCGCCGCAACGTGTTGACGGGCGAGCTGCTCTACGCCGACACCGACGGATGGCACAAACTCTCGAAAGAGGGAACCAACACCATTATCCTGAACGCCCTACGCGACGGCGTGAGCCTGAGCGAAGAGACTCTTGAGCGCTTCGTACACTCCACGCTCATTGAACCGTGGAACCCGGCAAGGCAATGGCTTGACGAACTGCCCGAATGGGACGGCGAAGATTACGTGTTCGAGCTATCACAGCGTGTCATAACGTCGAACCCTGACTGGGCTGAGCGATTCCATAAGTGGCTGCTGCAAACCGTGGCACGGTGGATGGACATGGATGTGCCACACCGGGACATCATTGTGCCGGTAATAGTGGGACAATGGGGCTACGGTAAGACTTCTTTCTGCTATCAGCTCCTTCCGCCAGCGCTACGGCTTTATTATACCGACAAGATAAAGCTCAGCAACTCTGCAGAGGTTTACGAGCTACTAACCACGAACCTGCTTGTCAACATCGATGAGTTTTATCAAGAGAGCACCCTCCAAGAGCCTCTCGTGAGATACCTCTTCTCGCGCTCCACACCAGTGTTTCGCCGTCCATACGGCACCACAGAAGAGCCACGACGCCTATACGCCGGTTTCATAGCCACGACGGGAAACCTTCATCCCATGACTGATGCCGCTGGCGCTGCCCACCTGTTTTGCGTAGAGGCTGGTAGAAAGATAGACCTCTCGCCCATTCCTTACGAACAGCTTTACGCCCAACTCAAAGAGGAACTGGAGAGCGGCATCGATTACCTGCTTAGCGACGACGAGCGCGAGCGCATGGCTGGACAGAACTCACCGTTCGAGGAGGCCGACAATCTCGTGAAAATGGTACGCCTGCTATATGCCAACCCACCCAAGGGACAGAAAGCGAAAGCCGTGTACATAGACACCATCATAGACAGGCTGATGCAGGAATATCCCTATTGGACACCGGGCGAGCACGTGAACCAGGACGTGGGGTTCGCCCTGCAAGAGGCGGGATTCACGCGGAGCCGTATCCACGGTCGCTCTTGCTACCGAATAGTGCCGCGCGACCCACGACGGCTCGACTTCACCGACGACAGCGCGGAAGAGAAGAAGAAAGACGACTTTGCCGACAACCCGTTGGCACAGGCATTGCTCGCCGGACTGGGTAAAAGGTAAAACACGCAAGCAGTGGCTAAAAGAAGAAACAGACAATAACACCGATTATATGCTGACAAGACAGTACACTATAAACAATAAATATCCCCTCGGATTGAGGAACGCGAGGAGGCAACCGTCATGAAAAGTAAAGACAACACTCTCACCCCGATGATGCGCCAGTTCTTCTCCATGAAATCAAAGCATCCTGACGCATTGCTTCTATTCCGCTGTGGAGACTTTTACGAGACCTACTGCGAGGATGCCGTGGAAGCGGCTAGAATCCTTGGCATTACCCTCACCAAACGCAACAACGGCGCGTCGGCTGGAGCCGAGATGGCGGGATTCCCACACCACGCCCTCGACACTTACCTGCCAAAACTCATCAGGGCGGGAAAGCGGGTGGCGATATGCGACCAGCTGGAGGACCCGAAGAAGAAACGCGCCATGATAAAGGGCAAGAAGGGACTCACGGAGATGGACAAGATGGTGAAGCGTGGCATAACGGAACTCGTAACGCCAGGCATAGCCATGGGCGACAACGTGCTCAACTACAAGGAGAACAACTTTCTTGCCGCCGTACACTTTGGCAAGGCATCGTGCGGCATCAGCTTCCTCGACATATCCACCGGAGAGTTTCTCACCGGACAGGGCACTTACGACTATGTGGAGAAGCTCATCGGCAATTTCTCGCCAAAGGAGGTGCTCTACGACAAGACACGCCGCAAGGACTTTGAAAAATATTTCGGCACAAAGCTGACCATCTTCGAGCTCGACGACTGGGTGTTCACCGAGCAGACCGCCCGTCAGAAGCTCCTGAAACACTTCGGCACGAAGTCGCTGAAAGGCTTCGGCGTGGAGCATCTCAAGGACGGCATAGTGGCATCGGGCGCGATAATGCAATATCTGGAGCTGACACAGCACACCAACATCAACCACATAACCGCCCTTAAACGCATCGAAGAAGACAAGTACGTGCGCTTGGACAAGTTCACCATCCGCTCGCTTGAACTCCTGCAGCCAATGCAGGAAGACGGCAAGTCACTGCTCAACGTCATAGACCGCACCATTACCCCCATGGGCGGTAGAATGCTCCGCAGGTGGGTCGTGTTCCCATTGAAAGACGTGAGGCACATCAACGACCGCCTCAACGTGGTGGAGTATTTCTTCAAGGCTCCAAACTTCAGACAGATAATCGACGAGCAACTGCATAGGGTCGGAGACCTGGAACGCATAATATCCAAAGTGGCCGTGGGCAGGGTGACGCCGCGCGAGGTGGTACAACTGAAGACGGCGTTGCAGGCAATACAACCTATAAAGTCGGCATGCCTGTATGCCAACAACGAAAGCCTGAAACGCCTTGGCGAACAGATGAACCTCTGCGAGAGCCTGCGCGACAGGATAGAGAAAGAGATACAGCCCGACCCGCCACAGCTCGTCTCGAAAGGCGACGTCATTGCCGAGGGATACAACCAACAGCTCGACGAGCTCAGACACATATCGCGAGGCGGCAAGGACTACCTCCTGGAGATACAACAACGTGAGGCTGAGACAACGGGCATCGCGTCGTTGAAAGTGGGCTACAACAACGTGTTCGGCTACTATCTTGAAGTGCGCAACACCTTCAAGGACCGCGTTCCTGCCGACTGGGTAAGGAAGCAAACGCTGGCGCAAGCCGAGAGATACATTACGCCTGAGCTCAAACAATACGAGGAGAAGATACTCGGGGCTGACGAGAAGATCCTGGAGCTTGAGTCGCAGCTGTTCTCGGAACTGATAGTGGACATGCAGGAGTTTATACCGCAAATACAAATCAACGCCAACATTCTCGCCCATATCGACGCGCTTCTCTCGTTTGCCAAAGTGTCGGAAGACAACGCATACGTGAGACCCGTGGTTGACAACACCACCGTGCTCGACATCCACAAAGGCCGCCACGCCGTGATTGAGACACAGATGCCGATCGGCGAGCGTTACGTGCCCAACGACGTGTATCTCGATACTGACAAACAGCAAATAATGATGATTACCGGACCCAATATGGCAGGTAAGTCGGCACTGCTGCGTCAGACCGCCATCATCGTGCTGTTGGCACAGATAGGCTGCTTCGTGCCGGCTGAGAGCGCGAGGACAGGCATCGTGGACAAGATATTCACAAGGGTTGGAGCAAGCGACAACCTCTCGCTTGGCGAATCCACATTCATGGTGGAGATGACCGAGGCGTCTGACATTCTGAACAACGTGTCGCCCCACTCCCTTGTGCTCTTCGATGAGCTAGGCAGAGGCACGTCTAC
The DNA here is from genome assembly GCA_963599465.1 of Oscillospiraceae bacterium. Taxonomy (GTDB): domain Bacteria; phylum Bacteroidota; class Bacteroidia; order Bacteroidales; family Bacteroidaceae; genus Prevotella. The sequence goes on from CAVBXD010000011.1 coordinate 8,008, forward strand.
CTATGACGGCATATCCATAGCCTGGGCGATAGTGGAATACCTGCATGAGCACCGTGGCTCACAAGCGCGCACACTCTTCGCTACCCACTATCATGAACTCAACGAGATGGAGAAGCATTTCAAGCGTATAAAGAACTACAATGTGGCCGTGAAGGAAATAGACGGAAAGGTGATTTTCCTTCGCAAGCTCATGCCTGGCGGGTCGGAACACTCATTTGGCATACACGTGGCTGAGATGGCGGGAATGCCGCGATCCATAGTCAAACGTGCCAACGACGTGCTGAAAGAACTTGAGGCTGACAATGCGGAAGTGGGCAACGCTGGCAAGGCAAAGGTGGAAAACATCGGCAAGGATAGAGACGGCGTGCAACTCAACATTTTCCAGCTCGACGATCCCGTGCTGAAACAAGTGCGCGACGAGATTATTGAACTTGACATAAACAACCTCACTCCTGTGGACGCGCTCAACAAGCTCAACGAGATAAAGAAAATTGTGACCGGAAAATCGAGCTGAACTCAAAATAGGCGTGAACTTTTAGCTGATAGCAATAATGAAAAATCCCTGTTGCCATTTCGACAACAGGGATTTTTCATTTATATATAAATAATGTGTTATGCCTTCACTGGCTCTGTAGCTACAGGCTCAGACTCTTGCATATTGTTGATCTTCTTACCCAACACGATGTAAGCAACAGGTGAAGCGAGGAAGATTGAGCTCAACGTACCAACAACGACACCGATGATCATTGCGAACGAGAACGAGCGTATAGAGTCGCCACCAAGGATGAAGATAGCGAGCAACACGATCAACGTAGAGAGAGACGTGTTGATTGTACGCGCGAGGGTCTCGTTGATAGAGTCGTTGAACAACTTCTGCTTGTCCTCCTTAGGATGCAGGCGGAGATTCTCACGAATACGGTCGAACACCACCACGGAGTCGTTGATGTCGTAACCAATCACCGTAAGGATAGCGCCGATAAACGTTTGGTCAATCTCCAGCGAGAAGCCTATCCAGCCATAGCAGAGAGAGAAGAGACCTACTACAATCATCGTGTCTACTGCCAATGCCAAGATTGAGCCGACAGAGAAACCGACGTTGCGGAAACGGAGCAAGATATAGAGGAATATGCAGAGCAATGCCAAGCCAACGCTTATTATGGCGTTTCTGGTGATATCCTTAGCTACCGAAGGTCCAACCTTTGAAGAGCTGATGATAGAACCGCCTTGACGGATGTCTGGGTTCTTGAAGTCAACAACACTTGGCTGGCTCACGAAGCCACCCTTGTGGAGTGCAGAGTAAAGTATTGTCTCCGCCTTGTCGTCAGCGTTAGGATCGTTGCTGTCGATGTCCCAGTTGGTGCTCACGCGGATGGTCTTGCCATCAGTACCAAGGGCGATAACCGTTGTAGTGGCAAGCTTGCCCTTATCGGAACCTGTGGTATTGACGAATGCATTCTGCAGCACAGGACGGACATCCTCGACAGGAACCGACTTGTTGAGTGTCACCACATAGTTGCGACCACCCGTGAAGTCGATGCTCTGGCTCAGACCGCGAATGGCGAAGCTGGCAATGCAGATGACGATAACCACAGCGTAGACGGCAAAGCTAACCTTGTACATCGACATGAAACGATACTTGGTGTTCTGCATGAGGTTCTTAGAGAAACCTGTCCAGAACTTCAAGTGCATCCACTTGCCATGGTTGAGCTTGTACTCATAGAGCAGACGAGTGAGATAAATGGCGGTGAAGAAGTTACAAACAATACCGATGATCCAAGTGGTGGCGAAACCGCGGATTGGGCCAGTACCTACCACGAGAAGGATGATACCTGTAATCAATGATGTGAGGTTGGAGTCGAAAATGGCAGAGAAGGCGTTGCTATAACCCTCGGAAATAGCTTTTTTCATGTCCTTGCCCTTGCGGAGCTCCTCCTTGATACGTTCATACACGAGCACGTTGGCGTCTACGGCAGTACCCAACGACAGCACCATACCTGCGATACCACTCATGGTCAATGCCGCCTGGAACGACGTCAGGATGCCAAGCGTGAAGAACACGTTGACCAGCAATGCGCCGATAGCGATAGAACCAGGAATGATATTGTAGATTGCGAGCATGAAGACAATCAACAGCACGAAAGCCACGATGAACGAGACAATACCCTGCTGGATTGACTGCGCGCCGAGCGTAGGACCAACGACTTCCTCCTGAACGATGTGGGCAGGAGCCGGCATACGACCGGAGTTAAGAGTGTTGGCGAGGTCCTTGGTGTCTTGCACTGAGAAGTTGCCGCTGATAGAACTTTGTCCACCACTAATCTCACCATTTACGCGAGGAGCGGAGTAAACAACGTTGTCGAGAGTGATGGCGATAGCCTTGCCCACGTTAGCCTTTGTCAACTCAGCCCAACGGCGTGCGCCCTCAGAGTTCATTGTCATGGAAACCTCTGGCTGGCCAGTAAGCTGGTTGAACTCATCCTTTGCCTGAACCACGACGTCGCCCTCCAGCGGAGCACGACCACTTGTCGTAGTGACCTTCAAGGCGTGCAACTCAAAGATGTTCTTTGCCTGGATGCCGTCAGCAGGCTTGGCGCTCCAAAGGAGCTTGAGGTCGCTTGGCAATATTTGCTTGGCAAGGTTGCCATAGATAATCTTGTTGATAGCGGCGGTGTCGCGCACGCTGGCATATCCGCAAACACTCAGGCCCTGGCCTGTGGTCTGCAGCATGGCGAGCAGAGGATGAAGCTTCTTAGCCTCCTCAAGCTGTGCGTCGGGAGTAGCCTTGATATCCTTCTTGGTGTCTTTGCCATTCTTGATCTGGAACTTAGGCTTGTCTTGCTTTGCCTGCTTAACCTGCTTCTCGGCCAAAGCCTTAGCAGCGGCTATGCTATCGGTAGCAGTAGAGTCGGCAACAGTTTTTTCCTCAGCATCGCCATTGGCGACACGCTGGTCGAGCTGCTGGAGATAAGGAAGCACCTCGTCGGCGTTGTAAGTCTCCCAGAACTCCAAGTTTGCAGAACCCTGCAAAAGCTTACGCATACGCTCGGGCTCGCGGATACCAGGCATCTCAACCGAGATGCGGCCCTCAGCGCCCTGCACCTTCTGGATATTAGGCTGCACCACGCCAAACTGGTCGATACGCGTACGAACCACGTTGAAAGAGTTGTCGATGGCAGCAGCCACCTCTGAGCGAAGAGTCTTTTCCACCTCACTGTCTGTGCTGGTCGGAGAAACCTTGCCCTGCAGTTCTGTCGTGGCGAACACCTCGGCAAGCTTGTGGCCAGGGGCGTTCTTGTGGTAAGCGTTGATGAAAAGAGTGATGAAGTCGCCCTGTGTGGCTTGCAACTCCTTGCGAGCCTCGTCCATGGAACGAGTGAAGGCGATGTCGGTCTTGTGATCGGCAAGATTCTCCACCACGTCGGGCACGGAGATCTCAAGGATCACATTCATACCGCCCTTAAGGTCCAGACCCAGACCAATCTGAGTCTCGAGACACTTCTGGTAGCTGTAGATGCCAAGATACTTCACAGAATCCTTATAATCCTGCTGGGCAACGGCATCGGGCCGCTTGGCCGCCTGACTGTCATAATAGCTTGTGGCAATCGGGAAGCTCAAGTAGAAGAGGCTCACGAGAGTCAGAAGAACGGCTGTCGTGATTACGATTCCTTTGTTTTGCATTGTGTTTGTTAGTTATTTTTTGTTGTTTTATTTCACCAAAATATATAATATGTGCAAAGTTACAAGTTTTTTTAATTTATAATGAAGAAATGTATGGAAATTTAAAGTTTGAGCCAACACATTATAGGATAATGGTCTGAATTTTTAATGGTTCTATCCACTTTGCAAGCATAGGGCTTAAAGTCGGGAGTGCAAAGAATGTTGTCGATCCTGACATAAATCCTGGATCTATGGTAGCTTATGCCCGGGCCATTTCCGCTCTCCACATAACAGTCGACAAGACCCTTGGAGATAGTACGGTGGGCGTAAGATAGTGGCGTGTCGTTGAAATCGCCACATACAATCATCGGCACTCCACGGTGATAGGCTATATACCTTGCCACGGCATCCGCCTCGGGAGCGCGCTTCTTGGTTTGCCTGCCAAGGTGACTTATAAGCCACTTTGACGTACGGGTCACAGAAGTCCCTCTAAACTCGCCTCTTAAGAGTTGCTGAAACTGCTCCTTGTCATCAAGGCTCAACGCCGTGGTCTCAAGATGGTTGTTGACGACTATGATGTCACGGTGGTGCACCCTCAACTTGAAAGCGCAGCTCATGTTGCCTTTCGATTCATAGCGTATGTGCTCTTTGGATAGTATAGGGTACTTGGAGAATATGGTCATAACGTCACCCTTGTTGCAGGCGGTGTCCTTATACTCATAGACCTTTCCCAAGATAGAGTCTACCTGCACTCTGCCAACCTCATTCTCGGCCGATTCCTGAAGACACACGATGTCAGCATCCTGACGTTTTATATATTGGAGAATGGCGTTCGGCTTGTCGCGTTCCTCCCATCCCGCATAACTGAACACGTTGTAGGACAGCACCTTGATACTACCCTCTGGTGGGTCAGACGGGAAGTTGAAAGGGCAATATTTTCTCACCGGGCCATAACACACAATGAAGCCCAGCAAGGGTATAATGACCATCTTTACCTTGACCAACGCCCAAAAAACGAGGAAGAAGACATTGATGGCAAGAATAACCGGGAAGAACAATCCCATGTTGCTCAATTTCGGCCACACCATGGGGTCAACCTTGTCGGCGTTGCCGATGAGCAGCATCAACAGGATGGAGGCCACGTTGGCTCCACCTATCACCTGAAAAACTACACTTGAGATTTTGTTCATTTTTTGCTTTGGTCGAAGAGCGTCTGCTTCTCGTCACGCGTCAGGCTATCGTAGCCACTCTTGCGTATCTTGTCAAGAATGCGGTCAACCTCCTCTTGCTTAGCCTTTTTGTTGGCGTTATAATCCCAGTCGGGATTATCATTGCGCTGCCGTTTCGCCTTGCTCTGCTCCCATCGGTTTCTCATGTTGTTGAAAATCTGCGAACCGCCTTGCAAGCCACCGCCATAAGGATGACGCTGCCAATACTTTATCAGGAAGAAACCAAATATCATGCCGCCAAGGTGAGCTATGTGTGCAACCTGCGAACCGGGCTGGGCAAGGGCCGAGAAAAACTCCACGGCTATTGAGCCAAGCACCATCCATTTCGCCTTGATAGGGATAGGAATGGGGATGATGAACATTCGCTCGTCGGGGAACATCATGCCAAAGGCAAGGAGCAACGAATAGATGGCACCCGAGGCACCCACGGTGGTCCACAGGCTCAATGCCGAATCGTTGGCGGCGGCCAATTGCAACAGTTGGGAAAAGCCAAAGCCCGCATCGGAAGAGATGAAATAAAACTGCACAAACTGTGCTATCTCCTGCATCAATCCCGCGCCAACGCCACAAAAGAGGTAATAGGCAATGAAACGGCGCGGTCCCCACACACGCTCCATCACTGAGCCGAACATCCACAGCATGAACATGTTGAGGATGATATGCTCCCAACCGCCATGCATGAACATATAAGTGACGAGCTGATAGACATGAAAGTCGGTGGCAAGCAGAAAATGCAGCCCAAACAAGGAGTTGAGGTCCACAATTCCACCTTGCTTCAAGGCGAGCATGCCTATGAAACACAGGAAATTCACGATAATAAGGTTGCGCGTTACCGCTGGCATTCTAAGCATAATGACTATAATATTCTATTATCAAGCCACCTCGCGTTACAAAAGAGATGGCACAGTTGCAAAATTACGAAAAAAAGCCCTTAAAAGCCCATTTCGCCCGGCTTTTACCTGTTTTTTAAGCCTTTTATGCCATTTTTCTTTTCTTTTTGTTTGTAGATTAAAACTATTGCATTATATTTGTCGCTGAATAAGGTATTTAGGACAAATCACATAAAAACATAATTACAATCATGACAAAAGCAGATCTCATCAAGAAGATTTCCGAAGCAGCCGATATCAACGCAACTCAGGCCAAGCAAGCCCTCGACGCTACCACAGAGGCCATAAAGCAAGCTCTCGCCGCAGGCGAAAAGGTTCAGCTCATAGGTTTCGGCACTTTCTCTGTCAACGAGCGTCCCGCACGTGATGGCAAGAACCCTCTCACTGGCGCACCTTTACACATCGAGGCCAAGAAGGTTGCCAAGTTCAAGGCTGGAGCCGATTTCGAGAAACTGCTCAACGCTTAAGCATCTGCGACAACCAAGAAAAGAATCAACCCAAACACGCCCTGGAAAAGCCAACCGGCATTTCCAGGGCGTTGCGTTTTCCTGTCAGCGTCATTCTTGTTCTATATAAGTATGCAAATGGCGTAAATTCAATAAGTAAGCACAAAATCGGTCTATCATTTCACAAAAGGCATATTATTGCAATTTAAATTACCTCATGCATGCAAAATTGCATACAAAAAAGACGAAAGATGCCTAATTATTTGCGCAATTCATTATTAAAACTTAATTTTGCACGTGGGAGATTAGACGAATTATCAAAACCAATGTAAAGGAAATAGTTTTTTTCTTATTTCCCAATACGTAATATGTCTTTGCAGGATAGAACGTTATACCATTTGGCATGCATTTTTCTCGATAAGACATCATATCGGCAAATGGTGAAGACAACGATGAAACATTAATAATATTCTACTTAGGAAATCCAAATTATCAAAATGTATAACAATAAAAGATGCAGCATGAGGAACTTGAAACGTTGCTTGTTGGCAGGCTCATTCCTCATCGCTGGCTCCACGGCATATGCTGAAAGCGGCATAAGTGGCACCGTGGTTGACGCTAAAGGAAACCCCTTGGCAGGAGTGGTGGTGAGAGTGGAAGGCAGCAAGAAAGGCACCATCACCGACGGCAACGGCCGCTACTCCATCGACGCGACGCCCACGCAGCGTCTGCAATTCTCGTTTCTTGGTTTCACAAGCCTGACGGTTGACGCCGCGCGAAGCAGCCAAGTGGTATTGCAGGAAGACGACAAGACGCTCAGCGAAGTGGTGGTCGTGGGTTACGGCACAATGCGAAGAAAGGACGTGACAAGTTCCATCACCACCCTAAAGCAAGACGACCTCAACCTTGGCGTGGTTACCACGCCGGGCGAACTCTTGCAAGGCAAGGTGCCCGGACTCGTTGTCACCACCACCGCCAACCCCAACGGCGAGCCTTCCGTCACCCTTCGCGGCGCCTCCACGCTACGCACTGGCGAGGCCATGCAACCTTATTATATTGTGGACGGCGTGCCAGGAGTGGATCTCTCGCTGCTGTCGCCCGACGACATCGAAAGCATCGACGTGCTGCGCGATGCCACGGCAACGGCAATATATGGCTCGAAGGCTGCCAATGGCGTTATCATAGTGACGACAAAGAAAGGGCACAACGGCACCGCGCGAATAAGTTATCGGGGATACGCAGCCACGGAAAGCGTGTCCAACGACTTGGAGCTTGCCTCTGCCACAGACCTGCGCAACTATGCCAAGGCCAACAATTTTACCTTGCCCGACGACAAGGGTGCCGACACCGATTGGCAGAAAGAGGTGGAGCGCACGGGCTTCAGCCACAACCACAACCTGTCGGTGAGCGGCGGAACAGCCAAGTCGAGCTACAACGTCAGCCTCAACTATCTCAACCACAAAGGCGTGATAAAAGGCACCGACAAGGAACGCTTCTCGGCAAGGGCCTTGGCACAGTCGAAAGTGCTGCACGACAGGCTTAACCTCGCGCTCGGCGTCAACTACAGCCGCACAGAGAGCAACGACGTGCCAAGCGGTGGCGACTGGGGAGAGGGCGTCACGGATGCCATGGCATATTATTCGCCGATACAACCGGTAAGAAACGAGGACGGCAGCTGGTTCAGCTCGTCAAGCGTCACCCACTACTACAACCCCATGTCGATGATCAACGAGGACATGATGAACTATGTGAAGAAACGCGTTCAAGTCACGGGCAAGGCCGACCTCAACATCGTGAAGGGGCTTACATGGAGCGCACAGTTCTCCTACTCTGACAGGCAGAACATCACGTCTATCTACCACTCCACCCAATCGCAAATCACGCAAAGCAACGGACAAGCCACACGCAGCACCTACTTCAGCAACAAGAAGGTGTTTGAGACTTATGCCAACTACCAAGCCAACATTGGCGACGACCACAGGCTTGGATTCATGGCGGGATATTCATGGGAGGAATCCAACCAGGACGACGGTTTCGGACTCACGGTGAAAGACTTCTACAACGACAACCTGAAGTATTATGACCTCACCTTTGCCAACAAGATCGACGGCATCGACGCCGTGGAAAGCGGCAACATGTCTACCCTTCGCATGATTTCTTTCTACGGACGCGCCAACTATTCCTTCGCCGACAAATATAGCCTTCAGGCAACCTTGCGTCGCGATGGCTCGTCGGCGTTCGGCAAGAACAACCGTTGGGCCACATTCCCGTCGGTGAGCGTGGCATGGCGACTGAGCGAAGAGAAAATCATAAGGGACCTCAACGTCTTCGACAACCTCTCGCTGCACGCCGGCTATGGCGTGAGCGGCAACTCGCTTGGATTCGACGCCTTCACCGCCTTGCAGACCTACGCCTCCACGGGATGGTTCCAATACACCGACTCGAAAGGACAAACCGTCAACATGCACACCATAGGGGCGACAAACAACTCCAACCCCGACCTGAAATGGGAGCGCACGGGAATGTTCAACATAGGCATCGACTTCGGGTTCTTCGGCGGCAGACTGTCGGGAACGGTGGAATACTACGACAAGCGCACCTCCGACCTCATTTATTATTATCCCGTGTCGACCAACCGCTATGCCTTTGGCACGATGACTGCCAACGTGGGCGACATAAGCAACAAGGGCGTGGAGCTGAGCATAAACGCGGTGCCGGTAGTGACAAAACACTTCAAGTGGACCACGGCGCTCAACCTCTCGCACAACAGCAACAAGGTGGAGAAACTCTCCAACCAGACGTTCTCGGTCAACTATATCAACGAGGCCGACTGCATGATTACCGGCAACAACGGCGTCTGCGTGCAGCGCATCATGGAAGGATGCCCCATCGGACAGTTCTATACCTACGAGTGGGCGGGCTACGACGACAACGGGGTCAGCCAGTTTTATGTTCACGACCCCGCAACCGGAGAGCGCACCGGCGCAACGACCACAAAGCCCCAAGACACTGACCGCGTGAAGACGGGCAGCGCACAGCCAAAGCTCACTTACGGATGGAACAACACGCTGTCCTACAAGCGGTGGAGCCTCAACGCCTTTTTCCAAGGCGTGCTCGGCAACAAGATTTTCAACGCCTTGCGTGCGCAGGGCAACTGCGTGAGCCTTATCTCGCAAGGAAAGAACGTGCTCAAGGAGTGTCTCACAAATCAAAAATATGGCGACGTGAACTCACAAGCGCCATCCGACAGATGGATAGAGGACGGCAGTTACCTCCGCCTGTCAACGCTCACCCTGGCCTACGATTTCGGGAAGATAAGCGATTGGGTCAGCTCGCTGTCCGTCTATGCCACCTGCAACAACGTGTTCACCGTCACCGGCTACAAGGGCACCGACCCAGAGGTGGATCTCGGCGGACTGACACCTGGCATACAATGGCGAAACAGCTATTATCCCCACACTCGCACGTTCATGGTGGGCGTGAAGGTCAACTTTTAATGTTTAAGCTATCATGGGAAAAACAAAATACTTAATGGTGGCAGCCATTGTCACCATGACCACAATGTCGTGCACCGACCTCGACGTGGATGTAAAATCCAAGCTAACGCAATATCCTACGGAGTCGGAGATAGCCTTGGAGGGAAAGATGGCGGATGCCTATTATGCCTTCCGCGAACAACTGGGCAACAACTACAACCGCTACCAGACTTTCTCCTCGGACGAGGCTACGGGACTGAGCTTCGACGGCGACTACTACGACGGGGCTGAGAACATCAACCCTACCCTGCACACCTTCCTCGCGAGCGACAAGCCTCTCAACTGGTGGAGCGACGTGGCTGGAGGCATAACAAGGTGCAACAAGCTCATTAACGAGCTTACGGAATCCAGCAACGCCACAACGAAGAGATATATCGCCAACCTGCGAGCCGTGCGAGCCTTCTACCACTTCATACTGATGGACAGCTATGGCGACGTGCCAATATTGGACAAGATATACGACGACAACGAGGCCATAGAGCGCAAGCCGCGCAAGGATGTGGCAGAGTTCATAGAGAAAGAGCTGAAAGAATGTCTGCCCGACCTCTCCACGGCAAGCGACGCATCCACCTACGGCAAGCCAAACAAGTGGATGGCGGAAGCGCTCCTGGTGAAGCTGTATGTCAACTGGGCAGTTTACACCTGTGGCAACGTTGCCGACTATGACCCCAACACCACGGCAAACGCTAAGCTCAACGACGCGGTCTACTATTGCGACGACATCATCAAGAGCGGGCTATTCAACCTCTCCGACAGCTACCGCAAGAAGTTCCTCTACGACAACGGGGCGCAAATAAAAGACTTCATCTACGCCATGCCATACGACTGCGTGTCGGCGCAAGGCATGCTCTACGGACGCTTCCGCACGTTCAGGAAGATAGACCAAGGTTCGCCAACGGGCTATTACAACGGGCTGATGAAAAAGTCGTGCGCCGGCATCTGCGCCATGAACACTGAATTCAGCGACCTTTTCTCCCTCGAAGGAGATGAGCGCAACAAATGCGTACTAATGGGAAAAGTGTTCATCCACGATGCCATAACAGGCGAGGAGACTTCTACACCTTATATGTATAATGGCTCGCAACTGGAGTTCACCAAGACCATAACGCTGAAAAACGGCGGCGAGGCACAACTCAATGCCGGAGCCACCCCCGACGGATGGCGACAAGGCTACAGGTCGATAAAGTTTTATCCCAATCCCAACGAGTTTGCCGAGCACGACCGCTACCAGAGCAACGACGTGCCAATATTCAGATACGCTGACATATTGCTCGAAAAAGCCGAGGCCATGCTTCGCGGAGCCAACGCCACCAACGGCGACACGCCACAGAGCTTGCTGAACCAAATTCGCGCCTACGTTAACGCGCCTCTGCTCGACCACTCACCCTCGCTGCAAGAACTCCTCGACGAGCGTGGCCGCGAGTTCTTTGACGAAAACTGGCGCCGCAACGACATGATACGCTTCGGAACCTTCGAGAGCGAATACGGCTTCCACAGAAAAGGATTCGCCAACGCCAACTTCGACAAGCAACGCCGCGTGTTTCCCGTGCCAACATCTGTGATGGAGGAAAACACCAACTGGAAACAAAACGCCGGATACCAAGAATAACAACGCTTTAACCACACGCTATAAACAATCAGGGGCGGCCCGTTTGGACCGCCCCTGTTGTTTGTTTTTCCGCACCCCATTTTTGCAGTGCCAAAACACCCCGTTGCCGTTACGTTAGTATCGCGTTGCCGTTACGTTAGAATGGCGTTGCCGTTACGTTAGTATCGCAATGCCGTTACGTTAGTATCGCAAAGGGGCACATTTTTATCGTTTTTGGTTGGCTAATTTATTTCATCAACGTGAGCTTTGCCGTCTGCACGTCAGCACTGTTGGCGCCAATCATTATGTCGAAGTCGCCGGGTTCAAGCACCGCCTTGCCATCATTGTCGTAAAAGCTCAGAGTGGCAGCGTCGATGTCAAACGAAACCGTCTTGCTCTCGCCCTTAGCAAGGTGAACACGCTGGAAACCTTTAAGCTCTTTCACGGGTCGAACTATACTCGCAAAACGGTCGCGGATATAAAATTGCACGATTTCATCGCCGTCACGACTACCCGTATTGGTTATGGTAGCAGTCGCCGTAATCTTGCCACCAGCGGTTATTGTTGAAGAAGAAAGCTTCACCGGACTGTAACTATACGTAGTGTAGCTCAAGCCGTATCCGAACGGATAAAGCGGTCCTTGGGTCACGTCGGTATAGTTGCTTTGGTATTTGCGGAACACCTTGCTGCCGTCTTCCACCGGGCGACCAGTGTTAAGATGGTTATAATAGATTGGCACCTGCCCCGTGGTGCGTGGAAAACTGTTCACCAGTTTGCCCGTTGGCACCTTGTCGCCAAAGAGCACGTCGCAGATGGCATCGCCCGTCTCCGACCCAGCGAACCACACATTCATTATGGCAGCCACATTCTCATTCTCCCACGAGAGCACTGTTGGACGTCCTGCGAAGTTGAGCAACACCACAGGCTTGCCCGTCCTCACGAGAGCCTTAAGCAAGCGAGCCTCAGCGTCGGGCATGGTAAGGTCGGTGCGCGCCGAGCTTTCACCGCTCATCTCAGCCATTTCGCCAAGACAAGCCACGATGACGTCGGCGTTTTTGGCTACCTTCAGAGCCTCTGCCAGCATTTGCTTGCCGTCACCACGTGGTATAGGGCGACCGAAGTCCACAGAGGCTTGGCGCACGCTATCGTCGTATATATTAGAGCCTTGAGCATAAACCACCGTTGCCTTGTCGCCGAGATAGCGCTGCATGGCTTCCTTTATCGTGGCGTATTTCTCAGGCTTGTCGCCTGTCGACCAGCATCCCGGAAGATTGTTGCGAGTGTCGGCAAGAGGGCCTATAAGAGCGATGGAACCTTGCTTTTTCAAGGGCAAGATGGCGTTGTCGTTTTTCAGCAATACGAAAGTCTCGGCGGCTATGTCGCGTGCCGTTTGTCGGTGTTCAGCAGTGTAAAGCTCCTTCTTCTCGCGCTTTGCGTCGCAATAGCGGTAAGGGTCATCAAAGAGCCCAAGCTTGTATTTAGCTTCCAAGACACGTCTCACGGCCTGGTCAACCTGTGCCATCGTCACGGTGCCGTTGTCAAGGCAAGCCTTGAGCTGAATGAGATAAGCCGAGGAGCACATGTCCATGTCGGTTCCGGCTTTCAAGGCTTGCGCCGTGCTTTGCTTTTGGTCGCCGAAGCCCCAGCTTGTCATCTCGTTGATAGAACCGTAGTCGGTTACGAGGAAACCGTTGAAGCCCCACTGGTCGCGGAGGACATCGGTCAGCAGCCAGCGGTTACCCGTGGCTGGCATACCGTCAACGACGTTGAACGACGACATCACCGAGCCCACGCCCGCCTTCACCGCCGCCTCGTATGGCGGCAAGTATTGATTATACATACGCTGGCGGCTCATGTCCACCGTGTTGTAGTCGCGTCCCGACTCAGAGGCTCCATAGAGAGCATAATGTTTCAGGCATGCCATAAGCTCATTCTTGGCATATCCGTTTTGCTCGCCAGTGCCTTGATAGCCACGTATGGCAGCCACGCCCATCACCGACGAGAGATAAGGATCCTCGCCATAACCTTCTGCCACACGACCCCAACGGGCATCGAGGGCAACGTCTACCATAGGGCTATAGTCCCAGCAGATGCCGCTCGCCGTGGCCTCCTCTGCCGCCATGCGCGCGCCAGCCTCTATTGATTGCGGATTCCACGAGCACGCTTGTGCCAAGGGAATGGGGAGCACCGTCTCATAACCGTGGATCACGTCGAGCCCGAAGATGAGCGGAATGTGCAAGCGGCTCTTCTTCACCGCTACCTCCTGCAAGGTCCTTACCTTGGAAGCCCCCTTCGTGTTAAGCACCGCGCCAAGCATGCCTTTCTCTACCAGCTCCACAAGCGGCGAGTTGGTTTTGGCACCAGTGGTAAGGTCGGTTCCCGGCATGAGGTTGAGCTGGCCTATCTTCTCCTCAACCGTCATCTTGGCCATCAAGTCGTCTACAAACTCGTTCATGGGCTTCTTCTGCGCATGAACGGAAAGACAAGAGATGGCAAAGGATAAACATATGATTGTTTTCTTCATGGTATTAATCATCGTCAAGGTTTATTTATTACTTCCAACGCCTTTCTCACAATGTCATTGTGTTGGTTCATGACCTGGAAATATTGGCTCATGTCCCAAATGTCACGGGCGACAAGCGCCTTGAGCTGGGCACGCAGGTAAACGAGGGTTCGCTCAAGCTCGTCCTTGTCCTTGGGTTCTATTTTCTGCTTCTTGCCATCACTGATAATGCTGTCGACAAGCTGTTGTGGAACCGTGTAATGTTCGAGATAGTCGCTAAATTGTGGATACTTCGCCTTGAGCTGCTTACGGTGCGTGTCCATGTATTTGAGGTCGTTGTCCATCACAATTCCCTTCGCCATCAGCTTGCGGTGGAAGCTGGTGTAGAGCGTGGTGTCGAGAGGCACGAAATAGTCGGGCATGACACCGCCACCGCCATAAACGACACGATGCTTGCGAATGGTGTAACACTTCAACGAGTCGGCAAAATGAATGCTGTCGGCAGAATAAAGCTCTCCGTGCTTGTAGCGTGTGTCAAGTTCCATCTCATAGTCTTTTCGGGCGCCTTTCACGTAGGGTTTCTGTATGCAGCGGCCTGACGGAGTGTAATAATGTGCGATGGTGAGCCTCATCATGGAGCCATCGGGAAATTCCACAGGACGTTGCACCAATCCTTTTCCGAAGGAACGCCTTCCCACTACCATGCCCCTGTCCTGGTCTTGCAAGGCACCCGTGACAATCTCCGCGGCAGATGCCGAGAACTCATTTATCAAGACCACGACCTTGTCGTCTACAAGCTTGCCGTCGCCCTTAGCCACGTATTCGGCTCTTGGCACTTGGCGACCTTGGGTATAGACAATGAGGTCGCCTTTCCGCAAAAACTCATTGGCTATGTTCACGGCAGCCTGCAAATAACCGCCACCATTGTCTTGCAAGTCAAGGATAAGCTTGCGCATTCCCTTGCCTTTAAGGTCATTGACGGCAGTCATGAACTCGTCGTAGGTCGTGGCTCCAAAACTTCCGATACGTATATATCCCGTGGAAGGGTCAGCCATATACCATCCGTCGATGGTCTTGACGGGAATCTTATCTCGAACCACGGTGAAATGGAGCTTTTCTGCAATTCCGCGCCTTGCTATGGTGAGCCTGACCTTTGTTCCCTTGAGACCTCTCAACCTTCTCATTATCTCCTCACGGCTCATTTTCACGCCAGCTATCGCCGTATCGTTGACTGCTATGATGCGGTCGCCCGACATGATGCCCACCTTCTCGGAAGGGCCTTTTGCCACGGGCTGAATCACGAGCAACGTGTCTTCCTGCATGTTGAACTGTATGCCCACGCCCTCGAAAGAGCCATTCAGCGACTCGTTCATCGCCTTCGTCTCCTTGGCAGTGGTATAAGACGAGTGAGGGTCAAGCTTCTCGAGCATACCGCGAATGCCGTCCTCCACAAGCTTGTTTTGGTCAACGGAGTCAACATAGAAACTATTTATGGCTATTTCCGCAATCTGCAACTTGCGCAGAGGCGAGTCCTTGCCAAAGTCTAATTTCAACTGTGCTTGTGCCGGTACCGACAGCAGAAGAGGCAAAAGGACGACACTGAGAAAAACCTTTATGTGTTTCATTATGATAATGTGTTTCAAAAAGAGCGTCTGTCTATCAAATCAGTCCATCAAATCGGTGTCTTGCGGCAAGTCTTCCTCAATGACAAGGTTGTCGATGATGAAGTTTTGCCGCTCCATGGTATTCTTGCCCATATAGTATTCGAGAAGCTTCTGAACCTGGTCGTTCTTATGAAGGGTCACTTGTTCGAGACGCATGTCGGAACCGATAAAATGGACAAATTCGTCGGGCGAAATCTCTCCCAGACCTTTGAATCGGGTAATCTCCGGATCTGGCCCGAGATCACGGATGGCGTTGAGTCTTTCCTCCTCGCTATAGCAATAGCGGGTGATGAAGTCGCCCTTCTTCTCGTTTTCAGCCAAGCGCGCGTCAGCGTTGGCAATGACTTTCTTGTCCTTTATCTTGGTGCGTCGGTTTCGCACGCGGAAGAGAGGTGTCTGGAGCACATAGACATGACCTTTCTTGATAAGCTCCGGATAGAACTGGAGGAAGAAGGTGATGAGCAACAAGCGAATGTGCATGCCATCAACGTCGGCATCGGTTGCCACGATGACCTTGTTGTAGCGCAAGTTGTCGAGACCGTCCTCAATGTCGAGAGCAGCCTGCAAGAGGTTGAACTCCTCGTTCTCGTAGACCACTTTTTTTGTCAGGCCAAACGAGTTGAGAGGCTTTCCGCGCAGCGAGAACACGGCTTGCGTGTTTACGTCGCGGCTCTTCGTGATGCTTCCGCTCGCCGAGTCGCCCTCGGTTATGAAGATGCTCGACTCTTCCTTGCGGTCGTTCTTCGCGTCGCTATAGTGAACCCTGCAGTCGCGCAGCTTGCGGTTGTGGAGGTTAGCCTTCTTTGCTCGCTCACGCGCCAGCTTGGTAACTCCAGCCATGGCCTTGCGCTCATGCTCGCTTTCCTTGATCTTGTTTTCCAGCACGTCGGAAACATCTTCCTTGTGAATGTGGAGATAATTGTCAACCTCACGCTTTACGAAGTCGCCAACGTACTTGTTTATGGTCTCGCCGCCCGGTTCCATGAGCGTGGAGCCAAGCTTGATTTTTGTCTGCGACTCAAACACCGGCTCTTCCACATTGATGGCCACAGCCGCCACAATGCCGTTGCGAATGTCGGTATACTCATAGTTCTTGTCGTAGTATTCCTTGATGGTTTTCGCTATGTGCTCCTTGAACGCGCTCTGGTGGGTGCCGCCTTGCGTGGTGTGTTGGCCATTGACAAAACTATGATACTCCTCTCCATACTGGTTGGTATGGGTAAAGGCTATCTCTATGTCCTCGCCCTTGAGATGGATGATGGGATACAGCGAGTCGGTCGTCATGGTGTCCACAAGCAGGTCTTCAAGTCCATTGCGGCTCTTGATGCGCCTGCCATTATACATTATGGTAAGCCCGCTGTTAAGATAGGTGTAGTTGCGGAGCATTGTCTCCACGAACTCATCGTGGAAAGAGTAATTCTTGAAGAGCGTGTTGTCTGGCTCAAAGAATATAAATGTGCCGTTCTCTTCGTTTGACGGTTCCGTCGTGTCGCTCTTGAGCTTGCCTTTCTCAAACACGAGGGCACGCACGTTGCCTTCCCTATAACTCTTGACCTCGAAACGCGAGCTGAGGGCGTTTACGGCCTTTACGCCGACACCGTTCAAACCTACACTTTTCTTGAATGCCTTGGTGTCGTATTTTCCGCCGGTGTTCAACATCGACACGGCCTCAACGAGCTTGCCTTGCGGAATGCCACGACCATAGTCGCGTACAGACACGCGGAGATTGTCGTCTATGTCAACCTCAATGCGGTCGCCGGCATTCATCTTGAACTCGTCTATCGAGTTGTCTACAACTTCCTTGAGCAACACGTAGACACCGTCCTCCGGCAAGTTGCCGTCGCCCAATCTGCCGATATACATTCCCGGGCGCGTGCGAACGTGCTCCATGTCGGACAAGTGCCGGATGTTGTCGTCGGTATACGACGGCGTGTCGGGTGATGCTGGAATGATATTTTCGTCTGCCATTCTGTATAATCTATATTATGTAAATATATTGTTTACCACTCTACTCTTACTGACATTGCCTTTCCACCGTAAAGCCGTTGGCTTTTAGGTGAAAAGGCAACACGATTCAAGTGAAAAGGCTATGCCGTTTCAGTGGAAAGCCGATATTGGGATTATCAACCAATGTTTTTCCTATAGCAACGCCTTCTCTTGTGGTTGATATGCTCAAGGTTGCCCCATTGACTTTGCACGTTGTTGTTGGTCTCCATCTCCACGTTTGTCTCACCCCACTTGAAGCCATAGTCGATATAGCGTGGGATGAGGTCGGCGAAGAGCAGCGCGTTGGCTCCCTTGCTGCGGTATTCGGGCAAGAAGCCTATGAGCAACAAGTCCACACCTTCGGTCTTATGCCATTTCAACGCCCTCAGCAGGTGCCACCACCCAAACGGGAACAACCTTCCACGGCGACATTTCTGCATGGCGCGCGCCATCGAAGGCATTGTGATGCCAACGCCGATAAGCTTGTCGTCCTTGTTGCCATCTACCACGAGAGTGACAAGGTTGAGGTCAAGCATAGGCATATACGACTTCACGTAGTCGTCGATCTGACGCGGGGTGAGCTCCACATAGCCGTAGAGATCCTTGTAGGTGTCGTTGATGAGGTTGAAAATGTCGTAGACCACAGAACCCTCCTTCACGTCTTTCTTTGTTATCTTCTTTACGTGAAGGTTGTAGCGTTTCTCTATCATTGCCGAGAGCTTGGCAAACTTCTCGGGTGTCTCCGATGGCATGGGGAGGTAATACTCCACATAGTCGTTGTCCTTGACCCATCCTCCGAGCTTCTCCATGTGCTCAGGGTAGTAGGGGTAATTGTAGATAGTGGGCATGGTGCCGAGCTTGTCGAAGCCCATGATGAGCATTCCCTCCGGGTCAAGGTCGGTGAAACCAAGCGGGCCAACCATGGAGGTCATGCCCTTGCTCTTGCCCCAAGCCTCCACCGCGTCGAAGAGAGCCTTCGACACGTCTATGTCATCAATGAAATCTATCCAACCAAAACGCACGTCCTTCCTGGCGAACTTCTCGTTGGCACGATTGTTGATGATGGCCGCCACGCGTCCTACAACCTTGCCATCCTTATAAGCCATGAAATACTCCGCCTCGCAGAAGTCAAAGGCCACATTCTTGTCGCGCCTTAGAGTGTTCATGTCATCAAAAAACAAAGTTGGGGCATCGTAGGCGTTGCCCTTGTAAAGGTCATAGTGGAAATCTATGAATTTGGCAAGACCCTTCTTTGTCTCAACCCTTTTAATCTCTATCGACATCTGGTAAAATTATTATCTAATGCTAATTTGTTGAAGTCTAAACATTTAATGGACAAAAGTAATCAAAAACGAGGAAAAGACAAAGTGGATTTGCATTTTTAAGACAAAAAAAACGCCTTGAGCGACATTACACAACTATTTTGCCTCAAAATCGTTCATCCATACAAACTTTTCCTTTATGGTCTTCCTTCCCCGGAAGATGTTTATTTTCACTTGCTCCTCGGTCATTTCGAGCAGTCTCGCTATCTCCTTATACGACTTTCCCTCAAAGTCACGAAGCTGTATGCACGACTTCTGCTTCTCGGGCAAGGAGTCGACGATATGTCGCACCATTGCCATCTGGTCGCTGGCAATGGTTTGCTGCGACGGTGTGTTAGAGGCATCGGGACACTCGTTTTGCGAAACGTCGAGGCTCTCGTTGCGTGAGCTCATGCTCCTGGCATAATCGAGGGCCTTGTTGCGGCAAATGGTGAAACAGAAAGCCTCTATGTTGTCGATGTCGTTCCACGATTCACGGCGGTCCCAGACCTTTATCAGTGTTTCCTGCACAATATCCTCTGCCTCGGCACTGTCGAGCGTGATGCGCAGCGCCAAGCGGTAAAGCTGGTTTTTCAGCGGAAGGATATCATTCTGGAAACTTATCATTCTATCGTGGTGCCGCCATTGGAGCCTAACGCCTCTGCCTTTGTTATAATGACACGCCTCACGCCTTTCTCTACGGCGGCAAGGGCGTTTTCTATCTTTGGTTTCATGCCGCCACTGATAGTGCCGTCGGCGGTGAGTGTGGCGAAATCGGCCTTGGTTATCACCGGAATCACACTGTCGTCGTCTTCCGGATTGGCAAGCACGCCCGCCTTCTCGAAACAATATACAAGCGTGACATCAAAGAACGGTGTCAACGCCTTGGCTGTCTCCGCGGCTATGGTGTCGGCGTTGGTGTTGAGCAACGAGCCTTTTCCGTCGTGGGTAAGCGGTGCCATGACGGGTATGACCCCACGCTCCAGCAAAGAGGTTAAAGCCTGTCCGTCCACTTGGTCCACGTCTCCAACGAAACCATAGTCGATACCGTTTCTCTCTGGCCGGCGGTGGCTGAGAATCACGTTCATGTCGGCTCCGGTCAGCCCGAGCGCGTTGACACCACGAGCCTGGAGCTGCGCCACTACGTTTTTATTGACCAATCCTCCGTAGACCATCGTCACCACCTCAAGCATGTCGGCATCGGTGACGCGCCTGCCATCCACCATCTTCGTTTCTATGCCCAACGCCGCCGCCACTTTCGTGGCCCGCCTGCCGCCGCCATGGACAAGCACCTTTGGACCGTCGATGCGCGCGAAACGGCAGAGGAGATCGTTAAGGCGCGCCTCGTCTTCCACAATGGCGCCGCCAACCTTGATGACAGTAATATTCCGCATGGTCTTATTATGATTTATGGGATTGTTTATATTATCGTTATCGTCTGTCTTGTCTATGCCCTTACTCAAGGTACGTGTAGCCATAAAGCCCCGAGCGATAGGTGGCGAGGAACTCCTTGCCCTCTTCCAGCGACAGCTTGCCTTCCTTCACTCCCTTGGTGACCCACTGCTCTAGTTGGCGCACCAGCTTCTTCGGGTTATACTGCACATATTCGAGCACTTCCTCCACTGTCTCGCCGTCTATTATCTGGTCGATGTGGTAGCTACCGTCTTTCACGGTGATATGCGCCGCGGTGGTATCGCCAAAGAGGTTGTGCATGTCGCCAAGTATTTCCTGATAGGCTCCCACCAGGAATGCGCCGATATAATATGGCTCGTCCTTCCTTAGCACGTGGACAGGGAGCACGTTGCTCTGCGAGCCTCCTACGGCGAAGTTTGCCACCTTGCCGTCCGAGTCGCAAGTGATGTCCTGCAGGGTACAGTTGCGCGTTGGCTGCTCGTCAAGCCGCTCGATAGGCATTATGGGGAAGAGCTGGTCGATGCCCCAACAGTCGGGAAGCGACTGGAAAAGCGAGAAGTTGCAGAAATATTTGTCGGCAAGCAGCGTGTTGAGCCCGCGAAGCTCGTCGGGCACGTGCTTCATCCTCTTCGCCATGGAGTCTATCTCGTGGCAAACGCTCCAATACATCGCCTCCACCTCGGCACGCGTCTTGAGGTCTACCATGCCGTGGGCGAACATGTCGAGACAGTCTTCACGTATCTGGTCGGCATCGTGCCAATCCTCAAGCATCGACTTCGGGGCTATGTGGCACCATATCTCATAAAGGTCGCGCACGAGCTGATGGTCCGACGGCTTGGCCTCAAACTCCTCAGGCATCTCGGGCAGTGACGCCACACCGAGCACGTCGAGCACGAGCACCGAGTGGTGGGCAGCAAGCGAGCGTCCACTCTCGGTGATGATATTAGGATGGGGGATGTCGTTCTTGTTGGCAATGTCAACAAAGGCATACACGCAGTCGTTGATATATTCCTGGATGGAATAGTTGACAGAGCTCTCCGAGTTGCTGGAGCGCGTGCCGTCGTAGTCGACGCCAAGTCCTCCGCCACAATCCACAAACTCTATGTTGTATCCCATCTTCCTCAAGTTGGCGTAATATTGCCCTGCCTCTGTCAAGGCGTTTTGTATGCGGCGTATCTTCGTTATCTGCGAGCCTATGTGGAAATGTATCAACTTTATGCCCTCGTGCAACCCATACTCGTCGAGCTTGCGCAAGGCTTCCAACAGCTCAGACGGCGTGAGGCCGAACTTCGACGCGTCGCCACCGCTCTCGGCCCACTTGCCGGAGCCCGACGAGGCCAGCTTGATGCGTATGCCGATGTTGGGCATCACCTTCAGCCGCTTGGCGGTCTTGGCTATTACATCTATCTCGTTGAGCTTCTCCACGACGATAAAGATGTGCTTGCCGAGCTTCTGGGCGAGTATGGCAAGCTCGATATAGCTCTCGTCCTTATAGCCGTTGCAGATGATGAGCGAGTCGCTCTTGCACTGTTGGGCTATCACGGCGTGGAGCTCCGGCTTGGATCCTGCCTCAAGTCCAAGGTTGAACTTGCGGCCATGCGACGTTATCTCGTCCACGACAGGCTGCATCTGGTTTACCTTGATGGGATAGATGACGAAGCTTTGGCCCTTGAAATTGTATTCCTTCTTGGCCTTTTCATAGCACGACGCCATCTTCTCGATGCGGTTGTCGAGAATGTCGGGGAAGCGAAGCAACACCGGAGGCGTGACATCGCGGAGTGCCAAGTCGTCCATAACCTCTCTCAAGTCTATCTTGACATCGCTCTTCACTGGCGACACGTAGACGTGTCCTTTCTCGTTGATGCCAAAATATGAGGTACCCCAGCCTTTGATGTTGTAGAGCTCCTCAGAGTCTTCTATTGTCCATTTCTTCATTATAGTCCCAATTCGCTACGTATCGCGTCAACAGTTATTGTTATTTTTTCCTTATTGTCCATCAATGACACATCCACTATGTGTTTCGCCTTTGTGTAAAAAGGCTCACGCTCCTTGAGCTGCGTCCCTATGAATGCCTTTACCTCATCGGGGGTCTTGTTGAGCAGCAATGGCCTGACGGTCTTTCCCATCTTGAGGTGCTTGTAGAGCACGTCGGTGGAGCACTTCAGGTACACGGTCTCGCCTTGGCTGTTGATATAGTCGATGTTGTCGAAAAAGCAGGGCGTGCCGCCGCCGCATGATATTATGACATTCTCAAACTCAGCTACCTCATGCAGCATGCTGTGCTCTATCTTGCGGAATCCCTCTTCGCCTTTCTCGTCGAAAATCTGCTTGACGGTGCAGTGCATGCGGGTCTCTATGTACCAGTCGAGGTCATAGAAAGGCAATCCCAGTTCCTGGCTTAGCGCATGCCCGACGGTCGTCTTCCCCGACCCCATGTATCCGATGATGATAATCCTCTTCATGTCGCGGTCAGCTTCTGCGCCCTCTTCGTGGCTTTGGTTCGGGTGCGTTTTTCACTATGTCCATGCACTCTTCGTAAGACAGGTCGCCGGCAAGGGCGCGCTCGTGGAGCTTCTTGTCTATATGATAGTTCTTGTCATCGTATGCGATGTATGGCCCGAAACGGCCCTTGAGCAGCTCCATCTTGGCATCTTCGGCAAATGTCTTGATATGACGCTCTTTCTCTGCCTTGCGCTTGGCCTCGATAAGCTCTATCGAACGTTCGAGCGTTGTCGCCATGGGATCCTCGCCCTTAGGTATCGACACGTATTTCTTGTTGTGCAACACATACGGGCCAAAGCGTCCGGCGCCGATGGTAACGTCGGTGCCCTCATACTTGCCGACCTTGCGCGGCAGCTTGAACAGTTCGAGTGCCTCGTCGAGGGTTATGGTTTCAATGCTCTTGTCTTTGGGCATCTGTGCGAACAGGGGCTTCTCGTCGCCGCCGGCGGCACCAATCTGCACCACGGGGCCGAAGCGACCGATCTTCACGAATACAGGCTTGCCGCTCTTGGGGTCCACGCCTATCTGTCGCTCGCCGGCCTTATGCTCTGAGCGCTGGTTGATGACCTTCTCCACTTGTGGCTCGAAACTGTCGTCAAACTTATGGAGCATGTCTTTCCAGTCTTCCTTGCCCTCGGCAATGCGGTCGAAGTCGCCCTCCACCTTGGCGGTGAAGTGATAGTCCATTATCTCGGGGAAATTGGCCTGCAGGAAGTCGTTGACCACGGTACCGATGTCGGTAGGTATGAGCTTGCCGCGCTCAGAGCCAGCGAACTCCACCTTTTTTTCCTGCGTTATGGTGTCGCCTTCCAAGGTGTCGATGGTGTAAGGACGCTCCTTGCCTGGCTTGTCGCCCTTGACCACATACTCGCGCTGCTGTATTGTGGAGATTGTTGGCGCGTAAGTGGACGGGCGTCCGATGCCAAGTTCCTCCAACTTGTGCACGAGGCTTGCCTCAGTGTATCGCGCCGGAGCTTGGGTAAAGCGCTCTGTGGCGACGATGTTCTTGCGGTCGAGGCTGTCGCCCGCTTTCATGGCCGGCAACATGTTTGAGCCGTCTTGTTTACCTTCCTTGGCCTCGTCGTCGGTCGACTCGCGGTAAACTTTCAGGAATCCGTCGAACACCACCACTTCGCCATTGGCCACGAAATGCTCGGGACGGTTGTCGATGTTCACCACCGCCGTGGTCTTCTCTATCTTGGCCTCAGCCATTTGCGACGCTATGGTGCGTTTCCATATGAGGTCGTAGAGCCTACGCTCCTGCGACGTCCACTCGCCATTGTCGGCATTGGCGAACGTCGGGCGTATGGCCTCGTGGGCCTCTTGCGCGCCCTTCGACTTGGTTTGGAACTCGCGATTGTGGATGTATTCCTCGCCAAATTCCTTCATTATCTCATCCTTGCAAGCGTTCAAGGCGAACGACGACAGATGCACGCTGTCGGTACGCATGTAGGTTATGCGTCCGCTCTCGTATAGCCTCTGGGCAATCATCATGGTCTGCGACACCGTGAAGCCGAGCTTGCGTGCAGCCTCTTGCTGCAAGGTTGAAGTGGTGAAAGGTGGTGCGGGCATGCGCTTCAGCGGCTTCTTGGTGATATCGCCCACGGTGAACGTAGAGTCTTTGCAACTCTCAAGGAAAGCGCGAGCCTCGTCGTGGGTCTTGAAACGCATGTCGAGCTCTGCCTTCACCTCACTACCGTCGCCAGCCATGCCGAAAAGGGCATTGACCCTGAAGAACGGCTCTGTCTCGAATTTCTGCACCTCGCGTTCGCGCTCAACTATGAGCTTCACGGCAACGCTCTGCACGCGACCTGCCGAGAGAGCCGGCTTCACCTTGCGCCAAAGCACCGGCGAGAGTTTGAAGCCCACTATGCGGTCGAGGACTCGGCGTGCCTGCTGAGCGTCGACAAGGCTCATGTCGAGATGGCGGGGGTTGGCTATTGCCTTTAATATGGCAGGTTTGGTAATCTCATGGAAAACGATACGCGATGTCTTTGCCTCGTCAAGGCCAAGCACTTCGCACAAGTGCCAGCTTATGGCTTCTCCCTCGCGGTCTTCATCGGATGCGAGCCATACCTTCTTGGCTGCCTTGGCGCTTTTCTTCAGTTCGGCTACAACCTTTTTCTTATCGTCGGGTATCTCATAAACAGGAGTCAACGTGTCTTTGCCAACGCTAAGCTCCTTCTTCTTCAAGTCGCGGATATGACCATAACTGGACATCACTTTATAGTCCTTCCCAAGGAACTTTTCAATGGTCTTTGCCTTGGCCGGACTCTCTACTATAACTAAGTTGTCTTGCATATACAGCACATTAATTAATAGTCTTCCTATTATAATTGGTGGGCAAAAGTAAACATTTCACGTGCCAATACATTATTATATACACAAGAATTTAGGTTTTTTAATATCTTCCTCACATTCATTCGTGTCACGTCATCAAGAAAACAACAAAAAACGCGCCAAGCGAGAACTCGACGCGAATATATCGGTTTATTTTGACTGACGCAAGATAACGTTGAGCGCATGGCGTATGGAGCGCATGCCAAACTGCTCGGTATGGACCTCTTCCAATGGTATCCACTTGTAAGCCGCGGCGTCGTCGCCAGCTTTGAGGATGCTGTAATCCTTGACCTTGCAACGGAAGAAGGAATCCATCGTGGGGATATGGAAGCCGGAATAATAATATACGTTGGGGAAGCTGAAGAGATATTTCACCTCGGTCACCTCCAGGCCTGTCTCTTCCAAGACTTCGCGTTTCATGCCTTCCTCTGCCGTCTCGCCCATGTCGGCGAATCCGCCCGGAAGGTCAAGCGTGCCTTTTGCCGGCTCTTTCTTTCGCAACACCACGAGGAGCTCGTTCTTGTCGTTAATGATAATTGCGGCGGTTGCCGCGCTTGGGTTCAGATAATACTCGAAACCGCAATTCTCACACTTCTTGCTCTTTTCGTCGTTATCGACAAAATGCTTACTGCCACAAACGGGGCAATACTTGAACTTTTCTAATGGATGCATTGTTTTTCAGAAGCAATAAATCATCTTTTGTATCGCAAAGTTAATCAATTATCAAATAAAAACAAGGTTTTTATCCAACTTATTTTTCGAAAAGGGCTGCCCCCGCATGAAGGAGCAGCCCTTGGTCTATTGTATATCCAATCCGTGGAAACGGAGTCAAAGCATCGACTTTATCTCCGCATCGATATCCTTTATCTGCGCGTCGCGCTTCTGCAGCACGTTGTTCTTGTCGATGAGGAAGAACGTGGGCACCTGCTGCACGTTATATTCCGACGCTGCCACCGCGCTTCCTTTCTCGTCGCGTACGCTTATCCAAGGCAACGCCGCAACTTGCTCCTTCCAGAAGTGCTCGTCGGAGTCGAGGCTGACCTGATAGATCTCCAGGCCCTGGGCATGATACTTGTTGTAAAGCTCGCGGAGCTGCATTATGCGCTGTGTGCTGTTTTTCGTGGCAAAGACGTGGAAATCGAGGAGCACCACCTTGCCTTTCAAGCTTGTCAACTTTCTCGTCACGCCTTCACGGTCGGGCAACGCGATGTCTATCAGTCCTGACATCGACACCTTGTCGGCAGATATAGTCTGGGCTTGCTGCGCCTCAACGATACGCAGGTCGCGCATTCCGGCTATGGCTATGTTGTGGAGGTTCTCGCCACGTTCCGACTTGGGATAATAGGTGTCCCAACTCGTTGCCACGGCAGCATATACCTGCACGTCGGCCTTGCTGCTGTGAGCGTCGAAAATGTTGACGACGGCCCTTCCGAACACCACAGTCTGGAAGAGGGCGAAATAAGAATACGCCTTCATCGGGGCCTTGAAGATATAGTTTGTCTTTACGGTGTTCTTGTAATTGTTGATCACCACCTTTATGCTGTCGCCTTCTTTCTGGTAAGGCACGCTTGGATTATTGACTATGGCATTGACTTGGTTTTGCAGGTTCATCTGCATCAGCGCAAGTTCCTTTATCTTGGAGCAGTTGTCGGAGCCCTGGATGTCATACTTATACGACATGGTGGGATAAGACGCCTTGACCTCGACATTCTCGGTGGAATCTATGGCCACGTTGATGAGCTGGCGGTCGATGCGCAAGCGATAAAACTCTGGATTGCCAGGGGCCTTGGCAGAGAACGAGAATGAGCCGTCGGCGGCAAGCTTTACGGAGTCGACGGTGACAGGGCCGTTCAAGCCCATGTTCTCAAAATAGAGCAATGAGTCTTGGGCATCGGTGATGGTGCCCGACACGCGAAACTTCTTCTGCGTGCAAGAAGTGATGGTCAACGCTGCCAGGAACAAGGCGGCAAACTTAAACAGATGATTTATTCTCATTTTGGTTTTCTTGATTTTCTATCTATAATTAATATAATTGACTAAAAAATATTCTCGCGTTTCCACAACAGCAAATTGGCATCAAGCAGTTGTTGGTTAATCTTCACCGCCAACGCGTCGCGCTTGTCGAAGAAGTCGTAGAAGACGGGCAAACTGTCATCGGGCACTACGCCTTTCAAGTTGTTACGCCCGAAGCCATGGGTGCCTTTTGTGGTCTTTGTTTTTGTGACGCGGCGGTCGTTGGACTTGTCGAGCGTCTTGAAAGCATTTACATCCTTGCCCATGATGGCATTTGAGATGTCGTAGAAGCTGTCGTTCCAGTCGCACCTGTCATAGCGTCCGGAACAATGATAATAGCGGAACACCTGCAAGGCCGCGTCATAGAGAGCCTTGGCCTCGGCTGAAAAGGAAAATTGCGACAGAAACTCACGGAAATCGAACCGTTTTTCCATGTTTTCCCCAAAGACATTCATCTCGTGTTCCGGGAAGAGGACATTGAGGTCGTTAACGCCACATCCCAATTCCTCATGGGTGAATGGCATGATGTAGTTTTTCACGCGGTTGCCGCCCTCGTCGGTCATCTTGTTTGAGAAAAGCATTCCCTTATAAAACTGCGAGAACATGATGGCGTCAGTGAAAAGCTCTTCGGGTATCTGGTCTGTCGTGCCACGGTAGACAAGGTAATTCCACTCAAAATATTTGTGATGGGTGTTGAAATTCAAGCCCTTGGAGAGAAGGCACCACTTCAAGTTATGTGTCGTTATCTTGCTTGACTTTTCCTTGCCGCCATTACTCACTTTCAACACACTGTTGAGATAACTGTATTGTCCCAACACCATCCCATCCATGTGTTGTTTTATGGTTGTGTCTATTTCCTTTATCAGGTCTGGCCGCTGATTGTCGTATGTATACGACTTGACCAAATTCAACCTGCCCGACTTTTTATCCAGTTCATAACGGTCGGCCGCGACCTTATCCGCAGTAATATCCCAACCCTCTTTCTTGTCGAATACGACGAGGGAGATGGGCCATTCCGACAACTTAAAAGTTTCCTTGGCGTTTGAGAACACGTGCTCGCGGATGTGATAGCCGCTATTGACAAAGCTCTCGACCGTGGAGCGGAGAAAAAACTCTGTCTTGCAATAATACACGATTACATCGGGACTCATTCCCAACACCTTATTGAAGAACTCTATGGCCAAATCGAGTTTATGCCCTGTCTTACGCGTGTAAGGCGGATTCATGATTACCATCAGCTTGCGCCCCTCTTCCTGGGCTATCTCGTTGATAGTGGAAATCCTTCCACGGTATTTCCAGCGTGGCTGGTGGTTGTCCTTGAGATAATTGAACTGCACGGCATTGTCGAAACCCTTGATACGGCATATGTCAACATCAGTGAGCTCAAGGGTAGAAAGGTAGCAGTGTTGCTTATATTCCTTGCCAAACTGGTTTTCAAGGTTCCCTACTCCGGCACATGGGTCACAAACGATGAAATCGTCCATATTGTAGTGTTTGGCGAGCAACTCGTTTTGCAAGGTCACAAAGCACGACGGCGTGTATTCGCCTCCCGTGTCACGGCGGTACTTGTCGGTATAGAGCTCCGCACTGTGCTCGAGAATCTGCTCATACTCGTGCAACTCCGGCGGACGGTGATACCTGAGCCAAAACTGCTCATAGCCTTCCTTGTCCTTGACCGCGTGGATGATGTAGTTGTCCCACACTATGCGCACTTTGCTGCAACATTTCTCCAACTCGTATTTCCCGAGGTTGGTACCCTCGTGCATGAATACTTGTGTGGTTTTCGATGCATTACCGAAAAGCGTTGGCTCAGCATTATGCTTGCCGTCTTGAGACTCGGCATTAGCCATGCCATCTTTCACCACGTCCTCATATTTGGTTCCGTTGAGTATGTCCACGAGGAAGAGGTTGATAAGCTCCTGCTCGTCTTTCTCCTCGCGCTCAAAGTGGATAGTGTTCTTCCACTCGTTGTACACCACGCCGAAATTTCTCGAAGTGATCTGTATCTCCGTGCCGCGCCCATTACGCAGACTTCGGTACAGTTCATGTATGTCATTGTCACGATACACGGCAACGCGCCCGCGAATACGGTCGTTGATGCGGTCAACGGCATCCAGGGAAGGGTCGCTCGGTGTCTCGGCAGCCCAATTGATGTCATTGTTATACATCACGGAGTTTTCCGAACAGTCGATGACCTCCAGCACGTCATGCCCTTCGGCATCCATGAAGGCCAAACCCATCTTGTCAAGGATATGCTCTTGCTTCCTGTTGGTAAGGATAGCCTGGGCCAAAGCCCGGCGATGCTGCGCATTGCCGTTTATAATGTACTTGAACTCAACATACAGGAGCTTCGTGCCGCGTTGCCCTTTCAGCAACACGTCAACATGGTTAAGAACCTCCTGTTCCCAAGTGGTCTTGCCGAAATATTTGTCGCAGAAGTTTTTCTGGTATTTCTTCTCCTCAATATTCATCCAAGTTTGATTTGGCCTTTACTTGGCAAAGTTAATACAAAATATTCGTTGATTCAACCTTTTTGCGCGGAAATAGTTTCCATTTAGACAAAAAAGCTAAAATAATCACGGGTTTCTTTCCGCAACATATTAATAATGTGTAACTTTGTGGCGATTTAAAAATATCGATACACGATGGTATCGGTATGTTAGATGTTAGTCAAAACAATAAGTTTTTTTTAGTTTTTTAGATGAACGTTATTACAAAGACCGTCCAATTGCCTGATGGAAGGACCATCTCAATTGAGACCGGAAAGGTTGCCAAGCAAGCTGATGGCTCTGTCGTTCTCCGCATGAACAACACCGTTCTCCTTGCTACCGTTACCGCAGCCAAAGAAGCAGTTCCTGGCACTGACTTTATGCCAGTGACAGTTGATTATCGTGAGAAGTATTACGCAACCGGGCGTTTCCCCGGCGGCTTTACCAAACGCGAGGGTAAAGCCACAGATGATGAAATCCTCATTTCACGCCTTGTAGACCGTGCGCTAAGACCTTTATTCCCATCTGATTTCCATTGCGAGGTATTCGTACAGATTTGGCTCCTCTCTTCCGACGGAAAGGACCAGCCAGACGCTCTCGCCGGCTTCGCGGCTTCCGCAGCCATGGCTTGCTCCACGATACCTTTCGAGCACACTATATCAGAGTGCCGCGTGGCTCGCATCAACGGCGAGTATGTCATCAACCCTACTTTCGAGCAGATGAAGGACGCTGACCTCGACATCATGGTTGGCTGCACGAAGGACAACCTCATGATGGTTGAGGGCGAGATGAACGAGGTGCAAGAGCGCGACCTCGTGGAGGCTCTCAAGGCCGCACAGAAGGCTATCGTGCCAATGTGCGAACTTCAAGACGAGCTCGCCAAGGAGCTGGGCACCGACGTGAAGCGTGAATACAACGACGAGGTGAACGACGAGGACCTCCGCAAGCAGATTCACGACGAGCTCTACCAGCCTGCCTACGACACTATCCACAAGACTCTGCCGAAGCAGGAGCGCAACGACGCTTTCGACCAGATAATCGCCGACTTCATCGAGAAGTACGACGCTGCCCACACCGAGCTCTCCGAGGAAGACCTTGAGGAGAAGCACGCTGAGGCTGGCCGTTATTGGAACGACACGCTGCGCGACGCCATGCGCCGCTGCGTCCTCGACGAGGGTCTCCGCATGGATGGCCGCAAGACCGACGAGGTGCGTCCTATCTGGTGCGAGACAAGCGCACTGCCAATGCCTCACGGAAGCGCAATCTTCCAGCGTGGCGAAACAATGTCGCTCGCCACTGTAACTCTCGGCACAAAGCTCGACGAGAAGATGATCGACGGCGTAGTGAGCCAGGGCTACCAGCGCTTCCTGCTCCACTACAACTTCCCACCGTTCTCAACCGGCGAGGCAAAGAGCCAGCGCGGACCTGGCCGTCGCGAGATTGGTCACGGCCACTTGGCTTGGCGTGCCCTCAAGGGTCAGATTCCAGCAAACTATCCTTACACCGTGCGTGTGGTCTCTGACATTCTTGAGTCGAACGGCTCTTCTTCTATGGCAAGCGTCTGCGGCGGCACTCTCGCCCTCATGGATGCCGGCGTGCCAATAAAGAAGCCTGTGGCAGGTATCGCCATGGGTCTCATCAAGAACCCGGGTGAGGACAAGTATGCTATCCTCTCTGATATCCTCGGCGACGAGGACCACCTCGGCGACATGGACTTCAAGACCACCGGTACGAAAGACGGTCTCACTGCCACACAGATGGACATCAAGTGCGACGGCCTCTCGTTCGAGATCATCGAGAAGGCTCTCATGCAGGCAAAGGCAAGCCGTGAGCACATCATGGGCGAGATGATGAAGACCATCTCAGAGCCTCGCAAGGAGCTCAAGCCACAAGTGCCACGCATCGAGGCTTTCGACATTCCAAAGGAGTTTATCGGTGCTGTCATCGGCCCTGGTGGAAAAATCATCCAGCAGATGCAACAAGACACTGGCTCTACTATCACCATCGACGAGGCCGACGGCGTCGGTCACGTGCAGGTGTCGGCTCCTAACAAGGAGAGCATCGAGGCTGCCATCGCCAAAATCAAGGGCATCGTAGCTTTGCCTGAGGTTGGCGAGACCTACGATGGCGTAGTGAAGAGCGTCATGCCTTACGGTTGCTTCGTAGAGATTCTTCCTGGCAAGGAAGGCTTGCTCCACATCTCCGAGATTCTCTGGAAGCGTCTGGAGACCGTCGAGGAGGCTGGCATCAAGGAAGGTGACCACATCCAGGTGAAACTGCTGGAGATCGATCCTAAGACCGGCAAATACAAGCTCTCACACCGCGTGCTCCTTGAGAAGCCCGAAGGCTACCAGGAGCGTCCACGCCGTCCACGCCGCGAAAACGGCGAGCAGCGCGGAGAGCGCCGTCCACACCGCGACAACGGTGAGCAGCGCGGGGAGCGTCGCCCACGTCGCTACGAGAACCACGACAACGGTGAGAGCCAGCACGACTTCTCCGACCAGCTCGACCACAACAACGACATAGATTAATTTTTTTCATCTTCTTCATAAGTAGGGGTGGCCCAATGGCAATCCTGACTCCATTGACACACATATATATAATATGTGGAACGGAGAGTCAGGACAGCCATAAGGGTCACCCCCTTTGTTTTTTAGCATCGCTATAAGCTAAAATTTATAGATGACGGCAAAAACTGATATAGTGTTGTCTGAAAAAGTTGTCTCTATTGTCTCTATTGTCGTTTTTAGGCCACCTTGTAAATTAATAATAGTGTCAAAGCGCGGAGGCTCGCCACTTACACTATAACGTGTCGTCACTACGGTACTTGCCATGAAGGTTTTACCGAACACCAATGGTAAAAAATATTGTCATATTTGTTACAGGAATGAATATCTGGACGAGATTTCGGAGTGTCGCTAAAAAGCCGTTCGCCGTTACGCTAGAACGGCGATGCCGTTACGTTAGGATCGCAGTGCCGTTACGTTAGAACGGCGATGCCGTTTCAACGTAGAGCGAAACAGGGTCAAAAATGCCCTAAAATGACCGAAATCGGGAGGTTTTTATGCTTTTATACGCTCGGTTTGGCCCTGTTGCCGCAAATTACCTGAAAAGCTTGAAAAAGATTGTGCGAAAATTATCATTCATCAAAAAACTTTACAAGATGACAGACAAGCTGGACGATGGATATTTTTGTAATTATTACAAAAATAATCAGGCTATTGTTTGGAAGCTATTCATATTTTTCATATCTTTGCAAATGTAAAAAGAATTAGTGCAAAAACATTTAATACAAGAACATTATGAAGGATCTTAAAGGAACAAAGACCGAGAAGAATTTACAGGAAGCTTTCGCAGGTGAGAGCCAAGCCCGTAACAAATACACCTATTTCGCAAGCAAGGCCCGCAAGGAAGGCTATGAGCAGATTGCAGCCATCTTCGAGGAGACAGCCGGCAACGAGAAAGAG
This sequence comes from Oscillospiraceae bacterium, assembly GCA_963599465.1. GTDB lineage: Bacteria > Bacteroidota > Bacteroidia > Bacteroidales > Bacteroidaceae > Prevotella. Next base: position 41,032 of record CAVBXD010000011.1, read on the forward strand.
CACGCCAAGATGTGGTTCAAGTATCTTGAGGGCGGTGCCATAAAGGACACCAAGAGCAACCTTGAGGCTGCTGCCGCAGGCGAGAACTTCGAGTGGACCGACATGTACGAGCGCATGGCAAAAGAGGCTGAGGAAGAGGGCTTCGAGGAGATTGCCGCCAAGTTCCGCATGGTTGGCGAGATTGAGAAGCACCACGAGGAGCGCTACAAGAAGCTCGTTGGCAACCTTGAGGAGGGCATTGTGTTCTCTCGCGACGACGAGCGCATCTGGAAGTGCCGCAACTGCGGACACATCATCGTGGGCAAGTATGCTCCAAAGGTATGCCCCGTCTGCAACCATCCGCAGAGCTACTTCGAAATTGACGCGCAGAACTATTAATAAACGCTTCTAATGCTCTTGACGCAAGCGTAGGCTAATAAAACGTTTACGTCAAAAGCATTGCATATAAAAAAGTCCTCGCCGTTTGGATAATTACCAAACGGCGAGGACTTTTTTTATTCTTTATTGAGCTGCTCCTCCAGAAATTCACAAGCGTCGGCAACACAAAGCGGACATTCGCGAAGCATTTTATGGGTGTTCACCCCTTTGAGCATCTTACACTGTGTAGCGTGGTTGCGCTCCTGAAACTTGTTCATCACCTCGCGCATTTGCATCATCGTCTTGCGTTTGTCCTTATTGGCGAGACCCAATACCAAGGCAGCTCCCACAAGAGCTCCACACGTGCCTTCCATGTTGGTCATGCCAGCAGCGAAACCGTCGGTCATACTCATTGCAACGGCCTCATCCAAACCCGTGATGTCGGGATAAGAAGTGACCACGGATTGGGCACAATTATACTTTCCACTCGTCTTTTTGGCAGCCGCGATTTCCTTTCTTGTTTCCATGAAAAAAGATAGATGTTAATTAATATTAAATCAATTCATGCTTTTGTCGCAGATAGCTCATAACTCTTTGAGTTTCAATCTACATTCCTCAAGAATATTTACAACATCTTGCACCGTATTTGCCCTCAACATGGCAATTCTCGTCTGCCTGAAGTTAGGAATGTTCTTGAAAATCGGAGATGCGGCCAAATGTCTACGGGTATGCAATATGCCACGGTATTCATCTATGCGCTCCACATTGATACGCAACTGTTCTTCCAGTATGTCTATCTTATCGTCTATACTCAAGGGTGCAGCAGGTACCCAATCTGCACCCTTTTCATTATCACCCTCTGCGTCGATACAGTCTCTGCATTCCTTGAAAAACCAAGGTCTGCCAAAGGTTGCACGACCAATCATCACGGCATCGACACCATATTTATCAAACGCCTCGTTAGCCTTCTGGGGCGATGTAATGTCTCCATTGCCTATAATAGGTATATTTACACGCGGATTGCGCTTTACCTCGCCTATAAGCGTCCAATCGGCATCACCGGTATACATTTGCGACCTCGTGCGGCCATGTATTGTCAGAGCCTGTATGCCGCAATCCTGCAACTGCTCTGCCAAAGTGGTAATAACAAGGTTATCCATGTCCCATCCGAGGCGTGTCTTGGCGGTCACAGGCGTATTCACGGCTTTTACCACGGCTCGCGTTATCTCAAGCATAAGCGGAATGTCTCTCAGCAAGCCCGCTCCGGCTCCCTTGCCAGCCACTTTCTTCACGGGGCAACCAAAGTTAAGGTCTATTATGTCGGGATGAAAAGTCTCTACTATCTTGGCTGCCTCTACCATTGATTCCACATTCTTTCCATAGATTTGAATACCCACCGGACGCTCGTCGTCGTTTACTTTCATCTTAGACAAAGTGCTTGGTATAGAGCGTATTATGGCATCGGCCGCAACAAATTCGGTATATACCATAGCCGCCCCGAAACGCTTGCAAAGTTTACGGAAACCTATATCCGTGACATCTTCCATGGGTGCAAGAAACAATGGCCTGCTACCAAAATTCAAATCGCCTATTTTCATATTTATCTCCTTGGCTGTCTGTTATTATTAAAAATCTATTCTATATATTATCAAAAATCTATGATACTTTATGTGATGGCATTAACCAACACCTTTGCAAAGTTACCATTTTCCTTCACAAAGCCGTCTACATAATATTAAAATTAAGCACGGGGAAATAAAATTAAACACGGGGAAACAAAAAAAGAGAACAACTAAAAGTTGTTCTCTTTTGCGCTCCAGGATGGGCTTGAACCAACGACCCCCTGATTAACAGTCAGGTGCTCTAACCAACTGAGCTACTGAAGCAGGTTGCGTGTCATTTCTGATTTGCGATTGCAAAGGTACGCACATTCTTTGAACCCACCAAACTTTTTCGCAACTTTTTTATCATTTTTCTTCAAAAAAGCTATTTTTGCCCTTTCAAAGGGGTATTTGGACACGATTATTAGTATCTTTGCACATATAATATGTAATCATGCGTTGTAAAACGCTATTCATTCCATTCACGTTGTTATAAATGAAAAAGACGTATCTGTTGTTGCTCTGCCTTTTTTGTGGTATGCTTGGCTATGCGCAAAACAATGACGAGCACTATTTCAAGGTGGCGAAGAATCTCGACCTCTTCAACGCCATCTACAAGAACCTTGACATGATGTATGTCGACACTCTCGATGCCGATGTCACCATAGGCACGGGCATCAACGCCTTGCTGCGCAGCCTCGACCCGTACACGGAATACTATCCTGCCAACAAGAGCCAGGACGTGAAGATGATGCTCACCGGCAAATATGCCGGAATAGGCTCGCTCATTAGATACAACTTCAAGCTTGGCCGCGTGTGCATTGACCAGCCATACGAGAACATGCCTGCGGCAATCGTGGGATTGAAGAAAGGCGACGTCATACTCTCGATAGACGGGGAGGACATGACCAAGAAAGACAACGAATATGTTAGCAACCACTTGCGTGGCGATGCCGGCACCACTTTCGAGCTGAAGATTCACCGTCCATCCACAGGAAAGGACATGAAGTTAAAGGTGACACGCCGTGCCATACAACTGCCTGCGGTGACCTATTATGGCGTGCAGCAAAACGGATTCGGATATTTGAACCTCAACTCCTACACCGAGGGTTGCGCCCGCGACGTGCGCAACGCCATAATAGAAATGAAGGAGAAAGGCATGAAAGGCCTCGTGCTCGATCTTAGAGGCAACGGGGGCGGATCAGAGATGGAAGCGGTAAACATAGTCAACTGCCTCGTGCCGAAAGGCCGTCTCGTGGTGAGCAACCGGGGAAAGATGAAGAAAGTGAACCACGACTATTACACACAGGTAGAGCCTGTAGACACGGTCATGCCAGTGGTGGTGCTCGTGAACGGCAACACGGCTTCGGCGGCGGAGATTACAAGCGGCTCGCTGCAAGACTTCGACCGAGCCGTGGTGATGGGAACAAAGACCTTCGGCAAGGGTCTTGTGCAAACGGTGATGAACCTGCCCTACAACGCGCAAATGAAGCTCACCACAAACAAGTATTACATTCCCTCTGGCCGTTGCATACAGAAGATAAACTACAAGCACAACGGCAAAGGCGGTGCCGAGGTGGTGGCCGACTCGCTGACACGCACATTCAAGACGCTGCACGGACGCACGGTGAAAGACGGTGGCGGCATAATGCCAGACATAAAGGTAGAGAACGACTCCATGCCGAACATCACATATTATCTCGCGGCAGTGCGCGACTCTGACGAGCTGGTGGACACATGGGAGCAAAAATACATTGCCGCCCACCCCACCATTGCGAAGCCATCGGAATTCAGTCTTACCGACGACGACTTCAACGACTTCAAGAAGACGGTCATCGCAAGCTCGTTTAAATATGACGACATCAGCGGCAAACAACTCAACGAACTGGAGAAGCTGGCGAAGTTTGAGGGCTACTACGATGATGCCAAAGCCGAGTTTGACGCCTTGCGCAAGAAGCTGCACCACAACCTTGAGAAGGACCTCGACAAGGCAAAGGAAAGCATCATGCAGGTGCTCACCAACGACATAGTGACCGCCTACTATTTCCAGGCCGGAGCCGTGGAAAACTCGCTGCGCACCGACAAGCAAGCCAAGGCCGCTTTCGACCTGCTTGCCGACAAGACAAAATATGATGCCATTTTAAGGCCAACGCCAGTGGCACAGCCAACTGTCAAGCCACAGCCTCAACAAAAGAAAAAAGGCAAGAAATAAGGCTTCTACGCCTATCTTTACACACATACCCACAAGCGCGACACTATAATGTTCACGTTTGTGGGCATTTTTGTTTCTGCAATTGCAAGGCAAACGGGTGGAAACTCCTTCGCAACCACGATAAATTAATATTGTTGTCCGGTAAAAAATATTACATTCGAAAAAATCCCACAGGGACGACATTTGATAAGCGATAGTTCAAAATAAGTTTATATTGTAAGGTGGATAAGAAAAACGACAATAGAGACAATAGAGACAACCTTTTCTGACCATAATTTTGGTTCTATGGGCGAAGCCAGTTGTCTCTATTGTCTCTATTGTCGTAAAAATAAAATTAGTCTGATTACTTTATACGAAAAGATAGGGATTATGCCTATCGTATGCCACCACTAATAGGGCAATGCATGGAGAACCACGCGATGAACGAAAGCAAGCCCAAACCGCAGAAAATCTTCACAACAACCAGCGGTCCAATACATCACATCGTTGAGGTGATGTTTTACCGGACAACAATAATAAATTAAGAAAGGATCGCCAAGCTCTCGATAAAGCCGCGATCCTTTCTACGTTAGTATGTTATGAAAAATTTGAGAGAATTGAAACTTCACAGTTTCTTTTTTGTTGTTGTTTTACTTTAATGATTTATAGAGAAAGCATAGAAATATCTTATTTGATTACCGGGATAGCCGTTGGAGCGTCCGGTGTGACGAAGCTCTGTTGCAGGGAATCGACAATCGAACTGTCTCCTATGGCGACATTCGTGCCGTTGTCGAGCTCCGGCTTGTAGTATCCGTCATAATTGCTAATGGGATCGCTTGAACTCCGCGAGAACGGCACCTGCATGGCATTGCCCAACGTAAGGAGTATGGCAACCATCGCCGCGGCCTTGAGAAGCGGCTTGAAACGCTGCCCCATGGTGATGACACGAGCCTTCACTGGCTTGCTCTCAGCTATGGCTGCAAGAATCTTCGCGTCGAAATCATCGCCCAATACATCACGTTTAGCCTCTGTAGCCTCATAGCAGAACAAAGGCTTATAACGCATCAGCTCCGCCGGGACGTTGTCCTGACTGAAGAACGCACGGAGGATGTCTTCCTCCTCAAGAGAAGTCTCACCTTCCCAATAGCGGTTCAAAAGTTGATTTATGTATTTATAGTCCATTATTTCGGTGTTTCTAATAAGACGACGACGGGGCGGCTGTTTTGTTACAGCCGCCCCGCGTTATTTAACATTTGTTTTATTTTTATTTCTCCACACCTATCTCCTTAAGCAGGCGGTTGGCGTGTCCCCACTTGTCTATCATATATACTACGTACCTGATGTCCACGCCGATGCAGCGCGCGAGATTGGTATCGAAGTTGATGTCGGAAGAGAGGCTGTCCCAGTTGCCGTCGAAGGCAAGTCCGATGAGCTGGCCCTTGCCGTCAAACATCGGTGAGCCGCTGTTGCCGCCCGTGATGTCGTTGTTGGTAAGGAAACAGAGGTTAAGCGTCTGGCTCGCGGCATCGGCATACTTGCCGAAATCGGTGGCAGACATGAGGGTGTGCATTATCGGCTCTGCCTGATAGTCGATGACTCCCTTGTCGCCCTTTGCCATCTTGTCGAGCAAGCTCTTTGCAGTGGTATAGTAAGCCTTGTTGTTGCCCAGGGCGAGCGGCTTCACCTGCCCATACGACAAGCGCATGGTGAAGTTGGCGTCAGAATAGTGTGGCTTCTCCATCTCCATCTGAACCTTGGCGTCGCAGAGATAACGCTCCTGCACGGCAATGCTGTCGGCCAAGGACCATTCCCCCTTGCCGTTCTCGCCCATTATCTTGTCGTAGACGGCCTTTATCGCCTTGGCGTAAACCACGCCCGGGTCATTGCTAAACTGCTTGCCAGCGAAGTATATTTTGCCGCCTTTCAGCATCATGGAGTTCTTGAAGAGCCAATCGGCATACTTGCTGTAGTCGCCCTTGAAACGCTTGTCTATGGTGTTGTAAATTGCAGTAGGCAGGAAGTCCTTGTCGGCCTTCTCACGATAGTTTTTCAACAACGCCGCCATCATGTCGGCATCAGTGGCAGCGTCCCACTGGTCAGCGTTGTCCTCAAACTGGAAGTACTCGCCTTTTTTTGAGCCTTTCGCCTTCTGCTCGTCCATCAGACGCAGCGAGCGCACATTAAACTCTATGTTGCTCCTCTTGCTGAACGTCTCCGACCATTGCGTCATCGCCTTGGTGAGGCGGCTGCGACGCGCGTAGAGCTTCTCCAGGAGTGGGAAGTCTACCTTGTGGGTCAGGTGGCGGGCGGTGTCCTGCCATTGAGCTATTTGCTCCTCATAGGCACGTTTCTGGTTCACGAGACCGATGGAATCGATACATTTGTTCATTCCTATGGAGTTTTTCCAGTAGTTTGAGCTTTGGGCGTACTTCGAGTCGTATTTTATTCTCACCGCCTCGCTGCTTCTCATGTGGCGCAACATCACGTCCTGCTTCACGCCGCGCACTTGCTGACGCGGGTCGTTTTGGCAGTCGCGCATCTCCTTTATGCCGAAACTTGAGAGATAGCGCTCTGTGCTTCCAGGATAGCCCACTGTCATGGCGAACGAGCCTTCACGATAGCCGTCGAGACTCACCTTCGCCCATGTCTTGGGGTGGTAAGGCACGTTGTCTTTTGAGTAAGGCGCCGGACCTCCGGTCTTTGGGTCACAATAGACACGGAACACGGAGAAGTCGCAGGTCTGTCGTGGCCACATCCAGTTGTCGGTCTCGCCTCCATACTTGCCCATCGACTTTGGCACCGCGAACACGAGCCTCAGGTCGGTGAAATCCTGGTAAGTGGTGGCATACCACTTGTTTCCCTCATAGAAAGCATCGATGTCTATATGGAGCGTCTTGTCTATCTTCTTCACCGAATCGGTCATGGCCTGGCTCACCGAATCGACGAGATGGCTCTGCGCCTTCTTGTTCATATTGTCTATGCCGAGAGCCTTCAAGCGCGGCGTGATGTCTTGCTGGCTCTTCATGAACGACACGAACATGTTCTCGTTTGGCAACTCCTCCTCATAGCTATTCGCCACGAAACCGTTGAGCATATAGTCATGGTCGGTGGTGCTGTGGGAGCGTATGGCCTCGAAGCCACAATGGTGGTTGGTGAAGACGAGACCGTCGGGCGAGACCACCACGCCAGAGCAGAATCCCGAGAAATTCACCACATTGTTCTTGATGGCGTCGGCATCGGAATAGAGCGCGCCCTGCGGCAGCAGGAACCCATATCCGCGCATTGCCTCATAAACCTGCGTAGGCAGGTCGTAGAGTGTCCACATGCCCTCGTCTGCCATGGATGGCTGAGGACAGAGCGTAGACAAAGCTAAAAGGCCAAGAGAAAGCCTCTTTTTCATTTTGTTGGTCATATTAATCTTTGAATTAAGTTTCATCTATGCAGTCGAGCCTTGACAAGGCTCCAGAAGTCGCGCTTCACTATCACCGCGGAAAAGGCGATGATGAGCAGCGTGTTGATGGCTATGGCAAGCCACATGGAAAGGTGGTTGTTGCAGAAGTCGAGCATGAAGAACACGACAAGGGTCAACACCACATAGAAGGCGATGTCCTTGAGAGGGTACTTGATGGGGTAATATTTCTGCCCGAACAAATAGCTCAGCACCATGCTGACCGTATAGCTCACGAATCCTGCCCATGCGCACGCCCAATAGCTGAAACGCGGAATGAAGATGACGTCCACGGCAATGAGCACCACAGCGCCTATGCCTGAGAAATAAGCTCCCCAGATAGTCTTGTCGATGAGCTTATACCAGAAGCTGAGGTTGAAGAACACGCCAAACATTATCTCCGCCGCCATCACGATAGGCACTATCTCCAAGCCTTCCCAATAGCTCTTTCCGACGATGTAGCGTATGATGTCCATGTAGCCAACGACGCAAAGAAACGCCAGGAGCGTGAAGATAATATAGTATTTCATTACCTTGGCGTAGGTCTCCTTGCTGTTTTTCTCCTTGGATTGGCCAAAGACAAACGGCTCGTAGGCATAGCGGAAGGCCTGGGTTATCATGACCATGATCATGGCTATCTTTATGCACGCGCCATATATGCCGAGTTGCACCCTTGCTTCGTCGGCGTTGCCATCGAAGACGTAGGGGAAGATTATTTGCGAGGCACACTGGTTGAGCTGGCCAGCGAGACCCATGACGAGAAGTGGCCACGTGTATGATAGCATGCGCTTGCAGGTGGCCTTGTCGAAAGGATTCTTGAAACCCTTCATCTCCTTGGCGAGGAGCACAAGGGTAAGGATGGAGCCGGAAAGCTCTATCAAGAATATCCACACCACTTCGAGGCTGAAATTGGCATCGTATATGCCAAGGAAGTTGACATGCATTTGGGGCAGCACGATGAGGTAGAGGCTCACGCCAACAAGGTTGACGAGGATGCTCACCATCTTCAGCAAGGCAAACTTCAACGCCTTGTGCTTCAATCTGAGGAAAGCGAAGGGGATGGCGGTGAAAGCGTCGATGGCCACGCACGTGCCCATGATCATGATAAACTCGGGATGGTCGGAGTAGCCTACGGCTCCAGCTATCGGGTGCAGAAACGCCCACAGCAAGACCACGAACAGCAACGACGTGGTTGCCACCATGCGCAGCGTTGTGGCGTAGACTTTCTCAGGATTCTCGCCCGGGCGGTTCATGAACCTGAAGAACGTGGTCTCCATGCCATAGGTCAAGATGATGATGAGAAGGGCGATATAGGCATAGATATTGGTGATGATACCATACTGCCCACCTGCCGCGTTGAACTTTGCCGTCTCTATCGGGACGAGTAGATAGCCGATGAAACGCGCGGCGATAGAGCTCAAACCGTAGATGGCGGTTTCCTTCAGGAGTGATTTGAGATTTGCCATATATCCGAAAAGAATGTGTTTATTATCCGAAGAAGATGTAGGCTATAGCGATTGCGCCAATGGTGCCTATCAAGTCGGCAAGAAGCCCACACGTCACGGCATGGCGCGTATATTTGATGTTCACCGAGCCGAAATACACCGCGAGGATATAGAACGTGGTGTCGGTGGAACCTTGCAAAATGCACGACAGCCTGCCCACGAAGGAGTCGGGACCGTATGTCTTCATGGCCTCAAGCATCATTCCGCGAGCGCCGCTTCCCGACAGGGGCTTCATGAACGCCGTGGGCAGACCTCCCACGAAATCGGTGTTGAGCCCGCACTTGTCGGCACACCACGATATGCCATTGATAACCATGTCCATGGCACCCGAGGCACGAAACACGCCAACGGCAACAAGGATTGCCACAAGATACGGTATTATGCGCACGGCGGTTTGGAAACCTTCCTTGGCTCCCTCGATGAAAGCGTCGTAGACGTTGACTTTTTTAATGAAACCGCCCACGATGAACGCCACTATCACCGACAAAAGGATGACGTTGCCACCTACGGAGGTCACCGTGGCCATGGTGTCCTTGTCCATGTAGCCGAAGGCTGCGATGATGATGCCCACAAATGCGCAAAAGCCCACTAACATGGCGAGCATGGCGGGCTTCAGGATATTGGTGCGCTGGAAAAGGCATGTGATGATGACACCGCAGAGGGTGGCTATGGTGGTAGACAGGAGTATGGGGATGAATACGTCTGTGGGTTGCGCCGCGCCGTAACTGGAGCGGAAGGCAAGGATGGTGGTTGGGATGATGGTAAGGCCCGACGTGTTGAGCACGAGGAACATTATCATCGGGTTGGTAGCGGTGTCTTTCTTCGGGTTAAGCTCTTGCAACTGCTGCATGGCCTTTAGACCGGTGGGCGTGGCGGCATTGTCGAGGCCGAGCATGTTGGAAGCCACGTTCATGAAGATAGACCCCATTGCCGGATGGTTCTTTGGAATGCCGGGGAAAAGACGTGAGAATACAGGGCTGAGCATTCGCGCCAACAGGTTGACGGCGCCAGCCTTTTCGCCTATTTTCATGATGCCAAGCCAAAGGGCAAGCACACCCGTAAGTCCAAGGGATGTCTCAAACGCTGTCTTTGATGTGTCGAAAGTGGAATCGACTATCTTTTGGAAGATAGTCGTGTCGCCCATCAAAAGCTGCACTACTGCAAAAATGAAAGAAACGACGAAAAAAGCTATCCAGATGTAATTCAGTACCATAATGCGTGCAAAGGTACTGTTTTTCTTCGATGTATAAAGTGTGAGCGGGAAAGTTTTTTCCGCTCACACTTTCATTAACCGCTTGAACGGAATGATTTCGCTCACTTTACGTTAAATCTCAATCCTACGTTCAAGCTGAAACTCGTTGGCTTGTCCTTGTACACATTGACTATCGAGGAGTGGTTGTCGAAATAATGGGTCAACCCTGGCTCGGCATAAAGGCTAACCGACGGCGTGAAGTGGTAGGCACCGCCCACGGCGGCTTTCAGCGACCATTGCGGACGTTTCTCCGTGAGCTTTTCATGCTCGTAATCGTCTTTTCCCGTCGATCCCTTCACCAGTTTCTCCACCTCGCCACCGGCAGTGACATACACCTCGGCGTGCTTTGTACGCAAGAAGCTGTAGCTTGCAGTGAGTGGCACGCCGACATAATGCAACTTCTGACGCTCCACGACGTAGCTATCCTCCGTGAAATTGGAAGACAGGTAACTGTAAGTGACACCGGTGTTAACCGTCCAGCGGTCGGAAAGCCTGTAAGCAACGCTGGCACCGACTTTTACAGGCAGGGCATGGTGGGCTTTCTTTTCGGGTTGCTTTACCATCAAGAGGTCAGCCTTGCCAAGTTGTATGGGGAATGTTCCGAAAGGCATCTCGTCGGAATAGTATTCACGGCCTACTTTTACGCCTCCGTCAGCCGCCAATCCATTGCCGTTTAGCGAGCCACCATAATAAGCGGTGAGCGAAAGCCGTGAGGAAGCCGACTCTGATTGATGATAAGTGTAGTCGGCCTCATCCTGATACTGATATGTGTTACGGCCTGAGGGTTTGCCTGGCTTGGCATCCCTACGCTGCTCCGACGTGGAACGACTCTTGTCATCATTCGATGTCACCGACACGACATGCCCTAACGTCTCCTCATGTGCTTCGTCAACGGTTTCAGCGTTGGCACCAAGCGCGACTTGTTCATCGTCCGCCAAATGCCTGTTCCGTAGCGTTTCGTCGTGCTTGGAGAGCATGGCAATCTCATGCTTTACGGCAGAAAGTGCAAGAGAGGGATTCGCGTCAGCGTCAGCGGCTGGGCGCGACTCGGCGCGACTTGCCGATTGCTGAATGGCGCGCGACACTGCAACCACTTGCGGCGACTCGTCGACCTTCAGCAATCGCCATGTCACGGGAACGGCAATCGCCGCCACTACCGCGGCAGCAGTAAGCCAACGGTATCGCCACATCGTCACTTTTCGCGCAGGCTGAATGGGTTCGTTTGGCGTTGCAGGCGTAGCAGAGGCGAGTCGTTTCTTCACCTCCTCAAGAAGACCGTCGGGTGCCTTGACCTGACGGTCGGCCATGAGCCGTTGTATGTCTTTGGTCCAGTCTTCGTTCATTGTGTTTCCTCCTTTCTCTTTCTAAGTATCCTTGCCAACATCGCCTTGGCCCTGTGATATTGCGAAGCCGAGGTGTCGGGCTTTATGCCCAACAACCCGGCTATCTCCTTATGGCTCTTACCCTCTATGGCATAGAGATTGAATACAGCTCGATAGCCGTCGGGCAATTGCCGCAGCGCCTCGTCGACCATCTCGGCCGTGAGGCCCGACGTGTCGGGCGGATCCTCGGGCGTGTCAGGAATCTCACGCTCGTTGTCAACAAACAACATTTTTTTCTTATCGCGGAGAAACATCAATGCCTCATTGATGACAACACGAGTCACCCACGCCTTCAATGAGCCTTCGCCACGATAATTGAAACTGCCTACAGACGAAAATATCTTTATGAGCGCCTCTTGCAACACGTCTCGCATGTCATCGGGCTGGGGGACGTATCTTAGGCAAACGCCGGCCATATAGTCGGCAAATTGCGCATACAGCACATCCATCGCGCGGGAATCACCCCGCGCGAACAGTTGTAAGATGTGCTGCTCTTTGCTCATTCGCGATATTTGTACTTAAAGGTATGGGTCTTCTCTCCTGAGAACGAGGTCCACTTCAACGTGATGTTCTCGTATTTGCTGCCATCCTCAGGCTTTGGTACATCGTTGAGCCTGAAAGCGATAATGCCATCGCTCACCGCGCCCTTGACGTCGCCATTGGCATCGTGGAAGAGCCTGAGCGTGCCATCCGCCTGGCGCACCAGCCTGAGCGTGTGAATCTTCTGTCCGCCGAAATACGTGCGGAAATGGAGCGTCAGGTAGCCGTCCTCGCACACGGTCTTCCAGCTGTCCACTATCTCCACGGGATCGTCGCCATAGGTCTTCTCAATGTCGCTGACTATTGGAGACATCGACTTTGTGCGGATAGTATCGAACACGGTTATGAGATGGACGTCGCGTTCAAGCCCAGTGTCGTTTTTGTAGGCAAAGGTAACCGACACGAGAGCGCGCAACTCTTTCTTGCCAGCAGCGTCAATAGGCCACTTCGTGTGATCCTTGTCGACAAGGGTCACAGAGTCGTTGAGTTGCATGAAAAATTTCCCCGTCGTAGTATCGGTCTTGAAGGTCACCATAGCGTTGGGAGTATAGGCTGGGTCTATAACCAACGCGTTGTTGTCATCATCATCGCACGACTGCAACGACAATGCCGTGGAAAACATTATGGCTGCGAAAGCCATCGTCTTTAAAAGTTTATTCATAGCTGTTCTTCGTTTGTTCATGGGTTAAATGCCAACAATAGCAAAACCTTGCACAGCTATAACATCTTTTAAAGAATCGCAGCCTTCAATTCTTCCATGGTTCTCGCCACCTTGACATAATCTGTCCAATGGCCTCGCATAAAGCCACGCTGTTGCATGTCGTCGAGCATCTCGATGGTCTTGTCCCAAAAGCCCTCAACGTTGTAGAGTATCATCATCTTGCCGTGGTATCCAATGCTGTGCGACGCCGCTACCGTGAACACCTCGTCGAGAGTTCCTACGCCGCCGGGCAACGCCACGCACACGTCGGCTTGGGCAAGCATAAGGTCCTTGCGGTCGGAAAGGTTGTCGCAGGGTATCTCCACGTCCAGATAGTCGGGACGCTGGCCATTATTCACAAGTATCTGGGGTATGACGCCTATTATCTGACCACCGCCATCATGCACCGCCGCGCCCACGCACCGCATGAGCCCACGGTTCTGACCGCCATAAACAAGAGTGTGGCCATTCTCTGCCATCCACCTGCCGAGCTCCTCGGCGGCACTAAAATAAGCCGGCGCTATAGAATCGTTGGCCGAACAAAACACTGCTATTTTCATGTCTTCCTGATTTTGTCCGGCAAAGATAACAATAATTATCACATTTTTATCGCATAATCTATTATTTCACAGTAACTTTGCACATTATTTATCTTATATAGCTATATTTTTTTGAAGACGTTTGAAGAATTGGGCGTGAGCGAGCCTATCCGCCGCGCCATTGAAGAACTTGGATTCGAGCAGCCGATGCCCGTCCAAGAGGAAGTTATTCCGTATTTATTGGGTGAGCACAACGATGTCATCGCGCTGGCACAGACTGGCACGGGCAAGACTGCCGCATACGGCATTCCCGTGTTGCAGAAAACCGATGCCACGACAAAAGACACGCAAGCACTCATCTTGAGCCCTACGCGTGAGTTGTGCCTGCAGATAGCCGACGACCTCAACTCGTTTGCCAAGTACATCCCCCACATGCACGTTATCCCCGTATATGGCGGAGCGTCTATCGTGACGCAAATCAACGAGTTGCGCCATGGGGCACAGGTCATAGTGGCCACGCCAGGCCGACTCATCGACCTCATGGAGCGCGGCAAGGTGAAGCTGGAAAACATTCGCAACGTGGTGCTCGACGAGGCCGACGAGATGCTCAACATGGGATTCTCCGACAGCATCAACGCCATCTTCGAGCATGTGCCCGAAGACCGCAACACGCTGCTCTTCTCTGCAACAATGAGCAAGGAGATAGAGAAAATAGCGAAAAACTATCTGCACGACTACAAGGAAATTGTGGTTGGCTCGCGCAACGAGGGAGCGGAGAACGTGAACCACATCTACCACCTCGTGAACGCCAAGGACAAGTACCTGGCATTGAAACGCATAGTCGACTTCTACCCACGCATTTACGCCATAATATTCTGCCGCACGAAGCTGGAGACGCAGGAAGTGGCCGACAAGCTCATAAAGGACGGCTACAACGCCGAGTCGCTTCACGGCGACCTGTCGCAGCAGCAGCGCGACCTCACGATGCAGAAGTTCAGACAGCACTTGGTGCAACTGCTCGTGGCAACTGACGTGGCGGCACGCGGTCTCGACGTGGACGACCTCACACATGTAATAAACTACGGACTGCCCGACGACGTGGAGAACTACACCCACAGGTCTGGACGCACCGGACGTGCGGGAAAGAAAGGCACCAGCATTTCCATCATACACTCGCGCGAGAAGTTCAAGGTGAAGGCCATCGAAAAGGTCATTGGCAAGGAGTTCGTGGATGGCACGTTGCCCACGCCGGAGGAGATATGCAAGAAGCAGCTTTTCAAGACCATGGACGACATCATGAAGACAGATGTCGACGAGGACTTGATTGCTCCTTATATGACCGACATAAACCGTCAGTTCGAGTATATCGACAAGGAGGACATCATAAAGAAGATGGTGTCGAACACGTTTGGCAGATTCCTCGACTACTACAAGAACGCGCCTACGATAGAGAAACCCTCAAGGGGCAACGCGCGTGAGGACAGGAAAAACAAGGGTGAGAAAGGCAGAAACGGCTCACGCGGAGACCGCCAACGCGGACCACGCAAGGCCGAGGCTGGCTATCGCCGACTCTTCATCAACCTCGGAAAGGCCGACGGATTCTACCCGGGCGAGGTGATGCAGTTTATCAACCACCACGTGCACGGGCCAAAACAGGAGATTGGACATATCGACTTGCTGTCGAAGTTCTCGTATATCGAGGTGCCCGAGAAAGACGCCAACAAGGTGATGAATGCCATCAACGGCGTGAAATACAAGGGACGCGACGTGAGATGCAACGATGCCGAGGACAAGAACGCCGGACGTGGCAATGCTCCACAGAAGAAAAGGGAATACCGGAAGAAGAACGCCGACAACAACGCGAAAGGAAAAGACGACTGGCGCGCCCTGATGAATGGCGGCAACAAGAAAGGCTTCAGCGACGAGGAACCCGATTTCTCGGAAGAAGGATGGGCACGACGCTACCCTAAGAAGAAATAAAACACAAGGTATATCAAACAATAATCACAACAAAAACAAACAATGAAAAAGACTATCCTGACCATGGCGGCCCTGGCTATGCTGACGGCTTGCGCCAACGCTGCCGACAACAAGGGCAACGTCAGTTTCTCGGGCGAACTGAGCGGCTTGAAAGACACGCTCGTCGTAATGACGCCAACAGGCGAGAGAAGCATGAAAAAGGACACCGTACTCACGAAAGACGGTAAGTTCCAGTTCACCGTCAACGTGAGCGAGCCCACAAAAATATACGCCTACACCCCTGGCACGCTTCGCCGCACGGAGCGCATCGGCTTCGAGGCCATCGCCGTTCCTGGCGAGAAGGCTGTGATGACTGGCGACGTAACCAAGGAATACTATTTCAGCGGCAGCAAGTTCTATCAGGAATACAATGAGGCTGACAGGGCATATTCTAATGCCATGAGACCCATCAACGACATCATAGAGTCGCTGCAGAAGCGCATGCAAAACGGTGAGTCTCAAGAAGCATTGCAGAAGGAATACAGCGAGAAGGTTCCCGCAATCGAGCAGCAAGCCAACGATGCCATCGTAAACTTCATCGCCGCACATCCCAGCTCGGAAGGAGCCGCGGCATTCATTCCCGAACTCAAAGACCTCGCAACAATGAAGAAAGCGGCGGCTTCGCTCTCGGAGAATATCAGAAACGGACGCATGCACGCCTACTACCAGAAGACCATCGACATGCTTGAGGCACGCGAGAAAGCCGAGGCTGAGGCAGGAAAGAAGCAGGCTGCAGGTGTAGTGGCACCCGACTTCACACTGAACGACATCAACGGCAAGCCTCTGTCGCTCGCAAGCTTCAAAGGCAAATACGTGCTCCTCGACTTCTGGGGCACATGGTGCATATGGTGCGTACGCGGCATTCCAAAGATGAAGGAATACTACAACAAGTACAAGGACAAGTTTGAGATTCTTTCCATCGACTGCAACGACACCATGGAGAAGTGGAAAGAGGGCGTGAAGAAGCACGAGCTTCCTTGGAAGAATGTTTACCAGCCTAAGACTGGCACCTTGCAGACAACAGAGATGTATGGCATACAAGGCTTCCCAACAAAGATTCTCGTGGGTCCTGACGGCAAGATCGTGAAGACCGTAGTGGGCGAGGATCCAGCGTTCTACACATTCCTCGACGAGACTTTCGGCAAGTAAACACACCTTATACATTTTGTTCACGGGCGGTTTCCCATTGGGATGCCGCCCGTGCTTTTTTTATTTGGCACGAAAAAGGGGGAAGAATCAACGTTTGATTCTTCCCCCTAGTATTTGGTTGCCTGTGGCATGAAAGGCTTAAAACAACGCCTTAGAAGCCGTCAACAGGCATATTAATCAGCAAGCTTGGCCTTGATGAACTCGCGGTTGAGGCGAGCGATGTTGGCAATCGACTCATTCTTCGGGCACTCAGCCTCGCAAGCGCGGGTGTTGGTGCAGTTACCGAAGCCGAGCTCCTCCATCTTGGCAACCATGTTCTTTGCACGACGAGCGGCCTCTACGCGACCTTGTGGCAGGAGAGCGAACTGGCTGACCTTTGACGAAACGAAAAGCATTGCGGAACCGTTCTTACATGCAGATACGCAAGCGCCACAACCGATGCAAGTAGCACAATCCATTGCCTCGTCGGCTGCCTCCTTGGAGATAAGGATAGAGTTAGCGTCCTGAGCCTGTCCGGTGCGCACGCTGGTATAACCACCTGCGGCGATAATCTTGTCGAAAGCCGAGCGGTCTACCATGCAGTCCTTGATGATTGGGAAGGCTGCTGAACGCCAAGGCTCAACGGTGATAACGTCGCCGTCGTGGAAACGACGCATGTAAAGCTGGCAAGTGGTAGCGCCCTGGGCTGGCCCATGAGGATGGCCGTTGATATAGAGTGAGCACATACCGCAGATACCCTCGCGGCAATCGTGGTCGAAGACGAAAGGCTCGTTGCCACCCTCAATGAGTTGCTCGTTAAGGATGTCAAGCATCTCCAGGAAAGAAGTGTCTCCAGGGATGTCTTTCATCTCAAAGGTGTCGAAGTGGCCTTCTGCTTTAGGGCCATTCTGACGCCAAACCTTCAGTGTGAATGATATATTCTGATCCATTGTTTTTCTTGAGTTAATGAACTTAAAAACTATGATTTATAGTTACGCGTCTGAACCTTGATGTACTGGTAGTTGAGGTCTTCCTTGTAGAGCGCGGGGGCTTCGTTCTCGCCCTTGTACTCCCAGCAAGCCACGTACATGTAGTTTTCGTCATCACGCTTTGCCTCGCCTTCCTCGGTCTGGCTCTCCTCGCGGAAGTGGCCACCGCAGCTCTCGTTGCGCTCAAGGGCGTCGTAAGCGATGAGCTCACCCATGAGGATGAAGTCGCGGAGGTGGATAGCCTTGTCGAGCTCGACGTTGAGTCCTTCCTTGGATCCTGGCACACGCACGCAGGTGTCGAACTGCTCGCGCACGTCTTTAAGCAATGAGAGGGCCTTCTTCAAGCCTTCAGCGTTGCGTGCCATGCCAACGTAGTTCCACATGATGTTATAAAGCTCCTTGTGGATAGAGTCAACGCTCTTCAGCTTAGACTTGTCGGTCTGCTTGTTCTGGATGTCCATGATGCGGTCGATCTCATCCTGAACGTTCTTCTCTGCCTCCACGAACTCTGGAGAGTCGATGCTTGGCTTCTTCACCTGAATCTGGTCAGAGAGATAGTTCTGCATTGTGTAAGGTATCACGAAGTAACCGTCAGACAAGCCCTGCATCAAGGCTGAAGCGCCGAGGCGGTTTGCGCCGTGGTCAGAGAAGTTGCACTCTCCGAGGGCGAAGAGACCCTTCACATTGGTCTGAAGCTCATAGTCTACCCACAGGCCACCCATTGTATAGTGGATAGCAGGGAAGATCATCATTGGGTTGTCGTGAGGATCCACATCGGTAATCTCCTCGTACATGTCGAAGAGGTTGCCATAACGCTGGTCTACGACGTCGCGGCCGAGACGGTTGAAAGCCTCTGAGAAGTCGAGGAACACGGCAAGACCAGTGTTGTTGACACCGAAGCCCTTGTCGGTACGCTCCTTGGCGGCACGTGAAGCAACGTCACGTGGCACGAGGTTACCGAATGCGGGATAACGGCGCTCGAGATAATAGTCGCGGTCTTCCTCAGGAATGTCACGGCCCTTGATCTCGCCTCTCTGCAGCTTCTGAGCGTCCTCAAGCTTCTTGGGCACCCAGATGCGGCCATCGTTACGA
The DNA here is from genome assembly GCA_963599465.1 of Oscillospiraceae bacterium. Taxonomy (GTDB): domain Bacteria; phylum Bacteroidota; class Bacteroidia; order Bacteroidales; family Bacteroidaceae; genus Prevotella. The sequence continues at coordinate 59,775 of CAVBXD010000011.1, forward strand.
AGCGACTCCGACATCAATGTCAGCTTAGACTGCTTGTCACCGTGCACGGGGATACATGTCGGGTGAATCTGCACGAAGCAAGGATTGGCGAACCAAGCGCCCTTGCGGTAAGCCTGGATAGCGGCGGTGCAGTTGCAGCCCATTGCGTTGGTAGAGAGGAAGTATGTGTTGCCATAACCACCAGTGGCAAGGCAAACGGCATGAGCTGAATAGCGCTCCAGCTTGCCTGTGACGAGGTTCTTGGCGATGACGCCACGGCAACGGCCGTCGACGATGACCACGTCCTCAATCTCGGTGCGAGTGTGAAGCTCCACAGTGCCGTTGTTCACCTCTTTCATCAGTGAAGAGTAAGCGCCGAGCAGAAGCTGCTGACCGGTCTGACCCTTGGCGTAGAACGTACGGCTCACCTGAACGCCACCGAAAGAACGGTTGGCGAGCATGCCGCCATACTCACGTGCGAAAGGCACGCCCTGAGCCACACACTGGTCGATGATGTTGGCGCTCACCTCTGCCAAACGGTAAACGTTGGCCTCGCGAGCACGATAGTCGCCACCCTTGATGGTGTCGTAGAACAAACGGTATACGGCGTCACCGTCGTTCTGGTAGTTCTTGGCTGCATTGATACCACCTTGCGCGGCGATAGAGTGGGCGCGGCGAGGAGAGTCCTGAATGCAGAAGTTGATGACATGGAAACCCATCTCGCCAAGAGAGGCGGCGGCACTTGCTCCAGCCAGACCCGTACCCACGACGATGATGTCGAGCTTACGCTTGTTGGTTGGGTTCACCAACTTTTGATGAGCCTTATAGTTAGTCCATTTCTCGGCAAGAGTGCCTTCTGGAATTCTTGAATCTATCTGAGTCATTTTTATTGTGAGTTTATAGTTGTTGGGATTACAGTCTATAGTTTGTGAGTTTTTCGTTTTATAGTCTTGAATAGCATTTAGCTATAGGTTCATCAACTAAAAACTAAAAACTATATTTGCTATCAACTATTAGAAGCTTGGCGCGAAACCGAACCAGAATGAGAGTACCAGGAAGGCGAAAACTGCCATGAGGACGGTAACGTAGGCGATACCGATGCACTGCCAACGCTTCAGCCAAATCTTGCCGCTCCAACCTAATGTCTGCATTGCTGACCAGAAACCGTGTGAAAGGTGGAACCACAAGGCAACGAGCCACACGAGATAGAGCACTGAGAACACGGGGTTGGCGAATGTCTGCTGAATCCAGCCAAAGCCATCAGCGGGAGCTGGCGTGGTGGGGCAGCCAATGAGCTCGGCGAGCATCATGTGAGCCCAGAAGTTGTAGAGGTGGAGCAGAAGACCCACCACGATGATAAGACCGAGCACCAGCATGTTCTGCGAAGCCCAAGACACCTCAGGACGGCGGCTTGTAACCTCGTAGCGCTGTGGGCCACGGGCCCTACGGTTCTGAGCCGTGAGGATGAATGCGTAAACGATGTGGCACACTGCCAAGAAGGCAAGGCCCAGCGTTCCCGCTACTGCGTACCAGTTGCTTCCCAAAAACTCGCAAACCATGTTGTAGGCATTCCCAGAGAAGAATGCGGCTACGTTCATGCAGCAGTGGAAGGTCAGGAAGAGGATGAGGCAGATGCCAGTGACAGACATCACCACTTTTCTACCAATCGGAGAATTGATTAACCACATAAATGATTGAGTTTAAAGATAATATTAATGTTATGTTTTTGTATTATAATCATTTTGGGGAATGCACATACCTCATTTTAGGTACTGGTCGCGCCTTTCCGCTGCAAAAATACTATATTTTCATGAATTTAACAAGTCAAAATGACAAAAAATCCACACATTTTATCTTGACGTAATAACTTTTAGAAAGCAAATGTTAAAAGCTTTGACAACATATCATTTTTATATTCCTAATCTCTATAAATAGGGAAATTATTACTAATATTGCAATCGGTTACAATATATTACTCATCCTAAAAACACCTGTCATGAAGAAGACATGCATTTGCTTGGCTCTTCTGTTTTTTCCCTTCCTTTCAAGAGCTCAATCCAAGATTGCTTACGCCTACGATGCCGCTGGCAACCGTATTAGGCGGGAAATCGTCATGCAAGCCCCAAAAGCCAAGGCAAGGCATCAATTATCAGACACGGCAAGACTGTCATTCACGGACATGCTCAATGAGCATGGCATCAAGATATACCCCAATCCTACGAACGGCTTCTTGAAATTATGTATCTACGGGTTAAAGGATACAGACAAATGCTTCATGAGTCTATATACGACAAAAGGGACGCGAATCATGGCAAATAACGTGAATAAGGAGAGTCTTGAAATAAATATCAGCAATCAGCCTGCCGGCATCTATTTGCTTAGAATAACCATCAACAACAATTCAACAATCTGGAAAATCATCAAGAAATAACTTGATATGCCCACTGTCCCAATCCATAAATGCAGACTTTGACATAATCGTATTCACACGTGCAACCTTAAAATAAGCAACAGCATGAATAAAACGCCCCACATCCTGTTTCTCATGATTTTATGTTTCTTAATTGTAGGACCTTCAAATGCCACCACTAATGCTTTTTCACCACAAAACGACAGTGGAGACACCATTTCCAAGGCTAAGAAGGACAAGTTTGAAGGTTGGACGGAAGAACAGTACAAGCATTATGAGGATTCCATCATGTCTAAGCTATATCCGCCCGTAATAGCCTGTAAGTCAGAAGAGTCCCCGTCAACTTCCGTTACACGCGACAATGCGGTCTTGTATAGCCATATGCCTGTGCAAAATTCTCATGTTCCCAATACTATTAATATTGACAAGTCAAAAGAAGTCGGGGAGATTCCTATCAATTCAGGAATATTACCTTCCGGGGCAAAAACATACGAGATTCCAATCACTGTATACCCTGGAAATAATGGTTTCACCCCAAACATATCCCTCGTCTATAACAGCCAGCAAGGAAACTCCACTTTAGGCATGGGATGGTCAGTATCTGGCATACCCATGATTGTTCGTGGGGGAAAAACCATTTACTATGACGGAAAGGCAGAAGGCATAAAAATGGACAACAACGACTCCTTCATGCTGAATGGTGTACGCCTCATAAAAACCGATGCCACGAGTGACTATATACTGTACGAGTCTGAACAAGGAAACATCAAGGCCAAAGGATTCATCTCTGGAAATACGATGACACATTTTGAGGTTTTCTTCCCCAATGGTGACAAAGGTGTCTTCGGCAGTGCCCTAAATTTCCTAAATATGTTATCCTACCCTATCTTTTCTCTTAAAGACATACATGGCAACACTATCAGATACGAATATACCTACTCTGACAACCATTATAACATTTCCAAGATTTCATACAACGGGTGTTACGTGGGATTCCAATATGCGGAATCTCGCGAGGACCCCATACTCACCTATGGAGGTGGGAAGAAAATCCATGAGCCTAAATTGCTGAAGTCCATCACGTCCAAGTATGGTGAGAAAATACTGTGTACATATACGTTATCATACTCTGTGGATAAGAAAAAGAGCTTCCTTACAAGTGTAGGTCTTTCCGCAAACGGTAAATCATTCAACCCCATTTCTTTTTATTATGGAAAAGGCCTTACCGCAACATCTTATACCAAGAGCGAGACCCAGCTCTTGGAGTGGTACGAGTCCGATGCCCCTAACATGATAAAAGTTGTCAAGGGAAAGTTCGATTACGACAGTGACGCGGACGGCTTGATAGTACTTCCCAATAAGAATCCATATTGGAAGCACTATCGGCACTCCACTGGATTCAGGCATTCGCAGAACCGCTTCGACAACCTGTATTCAGGCAACGAGAAAATATTCTTGTATGCAGGTTTAAAAGACAACCTTGCTTCTCCAATGCCGAACCTGCACACGGAAAGTGGATTTGTTGATATTATCAGTGGAGACCTGGAAGGCAAGCAGGAAGAGTATGTCATTAAAATCAATGATTTGGTTGTCAACAACACCGACCAGGTAACCTTTAATGTTTACCGCTCCAACTTGTATTCAGGCTTGGCAAGGTTGTATACAAGAAAATATAACTTTCCGACCGTCTATACGGATGCCGACAATGGGAAAAGCATCCAACCGAAATACTATTATACAGGGGATTTCAACGGTGACGGAAGAATGGAGGTTCTTGCTACATCCATACACCAACCTTTTGGTGATACCGGTAAGCCATCCAATTGTTATGTCTTTGACTTGGTAAATGACAAGATATTGTTTCAGGATTACGTATTTCCTTTCAATATAGACTTCGTGGGAGTTAGGCAATCAGATCCAGATGCCGCAAACAACAACTCCGACAAGCTGTTGGTCATGGATTATGATGGAGACGGGAAGACGGACATCTGCCACATCAACGGGAATGGCATTGACATATACACGTTTGAGACTTCCGGAACTAACATAGTCGGGACGAAGAAAATAGCATCCTATACCGGACTTAATAAGGCAGCCTTGGAAAACCGTAGGCTTCTCGTGGGTGAGTTTAATGGGGATGGGCTAATGGACTTACTGGTTTCTCCCTCCTCTCAAGGAGGAGACAGCAAATGGACGGTCTACAACTCAAAGGGCAACGGTCAATTTGACAAGTCCACATTCAGTGGGACAACCAATGACAACAACGCTAATGCCGGTTTTGTCATTCAAGATGTCAACAGCGACGGCACAACAGATCTGATTAATTATAGCGCGTCGGGGTTCTTTACCTATCTGGCAAGCAACAATAATGTAGCGGTATGTACGAATTACTGCAACTTCCCTTCTACCAAGTCCATACTTGTTCCGAGCAACATCAACAGCAGAAACAGTTTCACGCAATTGATCAGCCTTAAAGAGGGAAAGGCCACCAAGTACTCTTTCGCCTCAGACTACGGCAAGGAGTCATTGCTTACAGGCGTGGCAAACAGCCTCGGTGTCATAGAGAAGAACTGTTATTCAAGGGCTAACGAGGAAGGCATAACGAGCGGCGTATACCGTAAAGGATATGGCGCAGCATATCCTTACGTGAACATACATGAGCCCATGACGATTATAGTCGCCTCTGAGACATATGTCGGCGGAAAAAGCACCAAAGGGAACTCTTACCACTACAAGAACGCTGTCATGCATCGCCAAGGATTAGGCTTCTGTGGCTTTGAGGAAATCACGTCTCATGACAACAGAGGGCGTACCAACGTTTGCGTGTACGACCCTAATAGGCGAGGTATCGTGAAAAGCGAGAGCACGCCAACATCCAAAGGCGAATACGAATACTCCGTCACGACACAAGCGAACCGCTTGTTGAAAATCTTGCTTACCAAGAAAACGGAAACAGACCTGCTTAAGAACATTAAAGTATCTACTTCCTATTCATACGACACCTACGGATACCCTATGGAGGAATATATTAGTTATTCGGACGGCACGGTCATAACGAAGAACACGCTCTATTCCAAACAGGAAGCGATAGAGGACGGTTACTATCTTGGATTCCCTGTTGATCAAACCTCTTCCATTATACGAAAGGGAGTGAGATATACTGAAAGGATATTCATCCCCGCACACTCTCGTAGGCAACCAAACGTGAGAATACTATATAAAAACGGAAATGCCGTAAAGGAAGAAACATATTCCTACGACAGCTATGGAAATGTCATCAATTCATCTGTCAAAAACTTCTCAGGCACAAACCGTCAAACTACCAAATACGAGTATAATACATACGGCAGGCCAAGCAAGACCACAAATCTAATGGGTCTTGCCACGAATTTTGTCTATGATGATTTTGGCAGAGTTAAAACCGTGTCTGATTTCAGGGGAGGTGTCACGAGTTATTCATACGATGACTTCGGCCGAGAGGCTTCTGTCACTTATCCGGACAATACTTGCAAAAGCATTGCGCTTTCCTGGGAAACAGATGGCTCCGGTGGCATTTATAGAAAGACACAGGAAACGACAGGGTTGCCTAAATCCGCAATCGTCTTTGACGCCTTGAACCGTGACGTGTGTACTTCCAAGAGACTTTTGAACGGGAAAGAGCTGGTGGTGTTAAAACAGTATGATGACGACGGAAACTTGTCGAGCGTCTCCAACCCTTACGACAAAAGCGTGCCTCCGTTTGGGAAGTCTTATGACTATGACATTTACGGCAGGGTCACATCGTGTACGGAATCATCTACGGCAGTAACCAAGTACGAATACGAAGGAAACAGCGTAACGACAACTTCAAAGGGCATTACCCAAACCCAAAGTTTTGACGCGTTGGGGAATCTCATTTCTGTTACTGATTCCGCAGGTACCATTGCCTACCAATTTGCGCCAGATGGCAACATTGTGTCCATCACGGCACCGGGAAACATTACAACCAGATTTGGATATGACACATACAGGAGACGCATACGTTTGGTAGACCCAAGCATGGGGACCACAACGTATGAGTATGACGACAGTGGAAACTTGAGCAAGGAAACCGATGCCAACGGAAACGTCAAGCAGTATGAGTACGACCAATACGACAGGTTGATTAAGAGCACGTGTCCGGAGTTCACGACATCGTACAAATACAATATGTTAGGCGATTTGGTAGAGGTCGCTACCAGTAACGGCACAGGCAAAACCATTTCCTACGATGACTTCGGAAGAGTCAAGCAATGGAGGCAAACCATACAAGACGGCAACTGGCTGCAAAAGGACTATACCTATTCCGACGGCAATGTCTCCTCCGTGGAATACACTTCCCAAGTTGGACTGATTGCCAGAGAAAATCTTGTGTATGTTGACGGAAGTCTCAAAGGAGTGAACTTGAATGGCACTACGAATGTTTATGACATAGAGTCATTGAGTTCTCATGGCACGGCATCAAGCATTGTGTCGGGAAACATTACGCGCAAGTATCGATATACTTCAGCTGGATTGTTGAGCGGAAGAAGCGTCGCAAGTCCCGACAAGAAATACCAAGACTTCTCCTACGCGTTTAATGCCCATACATTAAACATGATGTCACGCAAGGACAACCTTAGGAGCTTGACGGAAGACTTTAAGTATGACAACTTGAACCGCTTGACATCGTTTGGCGGCAAGACCACCACCTACGACAACAAAGGCAATATCACGTCACAAAGCGACGTTGGCTCATTTGACTACGACATGGCGCAAAAGCCTTATGCGGTATCTGGCGTAACCCTTACTTCCGAGAACATGCCGATATGGAACCAAGAAGTGAAATATACATCTTTCTCGCGTCCCAAGTCGGTTTCCGAAAATGGATACACCGCGGACTTTTCTTATTCCGCCGACTACGAAAGGACAAAAATGGCCATTTCGCGCGATGGCAACGACGTGATTGCGCGATACTACATGGGCGGTTGCTATGAGCTGGAAGCAACGCCTACGGGCAACAAAGAAAGGCTATACTTGGGTGGCGACTACTATAGTGCTTTGGCCGTCCTTGTCAAGGAAAATGGGGTGGAAAAAGTATACAACATTCTCCGTGACAATCTCGGTAGCGTTACGCATATCATAGCACCAGACGGCAGTCTTGTCCAGGAATTGAGCTATGACGCATGGGGACGCTTGCGCGATCCGGCCACCCAGCAAGTGTTTGAGCCTGGCAATGAGCCAGAGCTGTTTCTTGGAAGAGGCTATACGGGACATGAGCACCTGCCCCAATTTGGATTAATAAACATGAATGCCAGGTTGTATGACGCGGCCTTGGGCAGGTTCCTCAGTCCGGACCAATACGTCCAGATGCCCGATTTCTCCCAAAACTTCAACAGGTACAGCTATTGCATGAACAATCCATTGAAGTATGTTGACAAGGACGGAAAGCTATTCTGGCTAATAGCCGCGGCTGTTGTAGGCGCGTATATTGGCGGTGTGGCTTCCAACAAGGGGAACCTCAATCCGTTTACTTGGAATTGGAAACAAGCGACGACTTACTTGGGATTAGGCGTTGGGGCAATTTTGGGATATTCGTGTGCTTATGGATTAATAAACCCTGGAACGTTTGGGTATACTTTTGGAATCAATAACTCAGTGGTTGGAGCCGGACTAACCATAGGAGGAGCTGGCAGTTTGAATAATTGGAATCTCAATTGGTCAACAAAAGCTGGTGGTGGTGGAAACATATCACTAAACATAAACCCCTCAGAGCCCAAGGAAAATGACAGCAGGTTTTTTCATGGCTCTCAATATGAGGCCTCAAAATGGTTGGTATATACCTCCAAGAAAAATAACGTTGAAATGGCCATGTATAAAACAGACTATGGCTATTACTTTGAGCAATCCGAAGGGTATGTGTTTTCTTCAAAAGAAATGAATAGAGATAGATTTGCTTTCGTTGGAACGCGTCCGGATGGGCAATACATATATTATGCGCACAATGCCCTTGATGCGGGAACATTATATAGTATCAGCCAAAGAAGAGACGAAAAACCTTATTTGGATTTAGGTATGGGGCAGCAATTTGACGTGAGAGAAATGTATCATACGCATCCCAGATCCACACCCTTGTCACCTGATGACCCTTTGAAAAAAACAATCCCGACCTATGCCATAGGATGGGACGGAGTAAGGAGAGGAGATCCTGTTGTGGTCGATGGTGGAATTATGTTGGATGGCGTTTCTATTTTTGGTACAAGATTAAAATAATACGAATATGAAAGGCTTAATTATCTTTTTATTTCTTTTAGCTCATACCACGATGGTATGGGCTGCCCCATTAGAGGCCAAAAATGTAATTGCTGATACTTTGGACTTTGTAGTATTAGAAACGGAGCCTGAAATCAACGTAGAAAAATACGTGATGAAAAGGAAGCTGTTTAACGACAGCCTTCTTAATTATTTGGCTACACAATGTGTCGAAACTGTACTCAAGATTCAAGATAGCGTTGTAGTGGATTTTATAGTGAATGGAAGTGGTAAGGTGGATTCTGTTTGGTTGGTCTCTCCCAAGGATTTTCCGTTTGAAGATATATATAAGTTCATTAAGAATTACGATTTTAAAGGGTCACTTGTTGAGTATCTGTCAATGCCTTTCCAAAAACATTCCTTTACAGTCAGGATTATCCTAATCTTTGACCGCCAAAGGAGCAGATTAAGTATATCCTTTGATTATACAAGAAGATGGTAAGAACAATAATACAAAGTACCCTATTTTGAAGAAACTGACAGTAATAGTCTTGGCTTCCATATTATGCACGTCGTGTGATACGTTTCTGCATTTATCAGGCACGGTTGTTGATTCCGTTAACAAGTTGTCTGTAGATAGCGTGCGCATTTACATTGGCAATCAAAAAGAGACTTGGATATATACAGATTCCTTGGGCCGGTTTAACATAAGTCAAATGGCAATAGGAGGTTTCTTTGGGTATCCTGGGATAAAAATATCATTAGAAAAGGAAGGGTATAAGGCTTTGAAGAAGAAATACAAGAACTGGAATGAAAAGCCTGTGGTTATCAACTTGTCAAAAGAGTGAGTATCTAAAAAGTATGAAAGGCTTAATTATCTTTTTATTGCTGTTAGCTCATACCACGATGGTATGGGCTGCCCCATTAGAGCACAAGGAAGTGGTAGTGGATACTTTGGACAATGGAATATTTGAAATGGATCCTGAAAGCAACGAAGAAGAATACTCGAGGAAGAGAAAACAGTTTAACGTCAGCCTTCTTAATTATTTGGCTACACATTGCGTAGAAACTGTACTCAAGATTCAAGATAGTGTTTTCGTGAATTTTACCGTGAAATCAAGTGGAAAAGTCGATTCCGTTTGGTTGGTTTCCCCTAAGGATTTTCCGTTCAAAGATATATATAAGTTCATTAAGAATTATGATTTTAAGGGACAACTAATCCAACTTTTGACAGCACCTCACCGAAAACATACCTTTACTGTCGGAATATGCTTGGTCTTTGACCGTAAAAAGAGCAGATTAGCCATAGGCTTTGATTGCCTAAGAATGGTGCAAGAAATGAAATACAGATGGTGAAACTATTTATCTTGATGTTATTGCTGTGTGGGGTATCATCCTGTTATCCTCCACGCATAGTTTATGCCTTAGATGAAATGCATTCCGATAAAAACGAATATATTGACGTGCAATTGCTAAAAGGCAGCACGACTTCTATAGATGCCAAAACGGTTATTTCTACGTTGTATATAAAGATTTGTAACAATAGCAATTCAATGCTTATGCTCAATAAAAACAACGGATTGGAAGCGAAGATACGTTTCTGCATTTATCAGGCACGGTTGTTGATTCAGCTAACAAGTTTGCCGCTGACTTCTTTCAGATTCCGAGTCACCTCGGACACCCTTGTCTCTCTGGCTGGACGATTCCCACTACTAGGGCTCGTTAGGGACTTGCACCCATTAGACAACACACATGCTAGTCAAACTAAAACCAGCGACTTATGCATAAGCACAAGCCGCTGATTCTTTTTTTATCATTCTATTCTTTTTATCCTTCTACCTTTACTTGAAGAGTTCAGCCAGTTTGGTGGCTAATTCTTCACCGCGTATGTTCTCGGCGATGCACTTGCCCGTAGTGCCGTCTACCAGGAAGATGGCGGGGATGGCGCGCACCTTGTAGGCATCGGCGATTCCGGCACGGTCTACGCCGTTGGGCCAAGGCAGCTGCTCCTCCTTCAAGGCCTTCTTCCAAGCCTCCTCATTCTTGTCGATGGAGACGCTCACGATTTCCAAGCCCTTGTCCTTGTAGAGTTCATACTGCTTCTTCAGATTGGGTATCTCCTTGCGGCAAGGACCGCACCATGAGGCCCAGAAATCCACCAAATAATACTTCTTGCCCTTCACACAGCTTGCCATGCTCTTCTTCGAGCCGTCAGCCTGCTGGAGGTCGAACTGAGGCAGTGTCTCGCCCTCGAAGGTCTTGGGGTTAACCTGCTCATTGAGGCATTTGCCATAAAAGCTGTTCTTGGCGGCATCCGAGAACATCGCCCACTCCTTCTTGTTTTCCTTCGTGAAATAGCTCATCGTGTTGAGCATGGCGAAAGGTCCCCACCAGGAGTCCTTGTTGTCGGCGTAGAGCTTCGTGTAGGATTCCTCCACGGTCTTGAAGAACTTGGTCTCGTCATCGGCAAATCCTTTGTATTCATCACTATTCTCCAACTGCTTCACCAGCGCCATGTCCTTTGCCTCTCGTGCCTGTGCTATCTTCTTGTTTATGCCCTCATGCCGCTGATGGTAATCCTGGTAGAGCTTGTCGAGGTTCGTCTTCACCGAACCAATCTTCTGCTCGTACTCGTCGTTCATGGGACTGCCTGTCACCTTCACGTTCTCGCCATAGTAGCCGGGATTGGTGTTGTCGCCGTAGTTTTTCGCCGTGAGCGAAATCTTCACGTTCTCACCGCCTTTGGTCATGTAGGTAAAGGTGTATGGAGCACCCAAAGGACCCACGCCAATCATGCGAGCCTCGCTTACGGGGAGGGTGAAAGACACCTTGCCGTTTTTCACGACCCCAGTGGCAAGGGGTTTCTCGTCGCGATGGGTGGCAGCCAATACCGCCTGCATCTCCGTTCCGTCGGGAATGCCATTGATGGTGGCTGTTATCACGCTCTCGTTGGCATTCTGTGCATTGGCACTAATGAGGGAGAGGAGTGCCAACGCTGCCGATAAGATTGTTTTCTTCATCTTTATTGTTGTTTTGTTTAAGAGAATTTATTCTTTACTTTTCCACGTTCTGCACGAAACTTCCGTTGCCCGGGTTGTCGAGCGCGCCCTGTGGGAAGGGGAAGGTCCAGAGATGTGAGGTGGGCGTGAGGCTCACTTGCTTGCCGTCAACCGTCTTGCTCAGCGTGCTGGCGTAGGTGCCCTCGGCATTGTAGCGGCGAGCATCGGCGAAGGGCACGATAGAGAAGATGAGCTGGTTGTCCTTGGCCTGGCGGATATACTGTATCGCCTCTGCCTCGGTAGAGGCCACGAGCGGCTGGTACTTCTCGGGCAGGATATAGGTCTGGCGCACCTGGTTGAGCACGTTCATCGCCTCAGCGAGTTGTCCCTTACGGGCGAGGCACTCCGCCTTGATGAGATACTGCTCCACGGTGCGCATTCCCTGATAGTTGATGTTGCCGTTGGTCAAGCCTTGATAGTAGGTCTCGCTTCCCATGGTTCTCAGCTTCCAGTTGCTCAGGAAATAGGCATCGCCTTCCTCAAAGTCCCCGGCTCTTGCCACCGGCATTCTGTTGATGGTGGAAGCATAGGAACTCTCCGCATAGTTGAAGTTGTAGCAATCCTTGCTGTCGAAGCCCAGCGGCGTAGGCAGGGAGGGATAAACGTTCTCTTGGTCTATCTTGCTCTTGTTCTCCTCGTAGAAACTTATCCAGTCAACGAGCTGATTGTTGATGGCGAGTGCCTTGTCAGCATACTCCAGTGCCTTGTCGTAGTTCATCATCTGCAAGTAAGTGCGGGCAAGCATGGCGTAGGCGGCTCCCTTGCCGGGATGCAAGATGGTGGTGCCCATGCCGGGAAGGTCATCCACAGCCTCGGTCAAGTCATTGACGATGAAATCATAGATTTCCTGAATGGTGGCCTGATGATAGGCGGCATCCTGAAGACTGCTCGTGATAAGCGGCACGCTCAACTTGGTGGCAGCCGAGGAAGCCTCGTAGGTGTTGGCGTAGTAGTTGGCGAGGTTGAAATAGTTCATCGCCCTCAGCACCTTGGCGTAGGCCATCACCTCCGCCTTCTCCTTGTCTGTTCCCTCGGTGGTGGAGGGAACGTCCTCCAGAATAAGGTTGCAGGTGTTTATGGTTCCGTATGATGCATAATAAGTGCCCTCGTCTGAGCTGTTCCAGTAGGCGCGGTCGGTCTCTTCCTCCCAGTTGTAGTTAGCCTTGTACATGGGATAGTAGGCGGCATAGTAATCGGTGAGATACTCGTCGTTGAGCAAGTAGTTGGCCTGCGTGATGGGCATTCGGTGGTTGCCATACTCATAGCGCAGGAAAGCCTCATAGTCGGCGAGCGACTTTGGAATGCGCTTGCCCTTGGGTTCGATGTTGAGATAGTCGTCGCAGGAGGAGAGCGACATCGTCATACCCAGCAGCAACAATACCGTATATATTATTTTCTTTTTCATCTTGTTGTCCGTTTTAGAAGTTGAGATAAATGCCGAGTACATAGTTGGTGGCATTGTAGCCGCCGAGCTGATACTTCACCTGGCTGCTCTTCGCCCAGAAGAAGGGGTTCTCCACGTTGGCCTGTATGCGGGCGCTCTGCATATAGAGCGAGCGGCACACGGCCTTGGGCAGGTGGTAAGCCAAGGAGATGTTGTTCAGACGAATGTAGCTGGCATCGAGGATGTTGATGTCGGCATAATAATAGGTATTATACAACGATGAAGCTGACCAATCGCTCTCGGCGAACACCGCCTTTGGCACATTGGTGTGCAGCTCGTCGCCAGCCTTCTGCCAACGGTCGGCGAGACCGGCGCTGGCTCCAGCGACGTTGCTGATGTAGCCGATGCTGGAGTAGGAACAGGCAAGAAACGCTGGGTTGGCGTTGCGCACCTTATGACCGCCGGCGAAGAGGAACTGCAGACTCAGGTCGAAGTTCTTGTAGCTCACGGATGTGCCGAAAGAACCGCTATACTTAGGGGTAGTGGTGCCTGCATACACTATGGCGTCGAGCGTGGTGGGCTGGTCGGAAACCTTCTCTCCGTTCTCGTTGTATACCTGTGGCAAACCTTCCTCGCTCAGCCCTGCCCACTTGTAGGCATAGATGGCATTATACTCGTTGCCGACGACGGGATAAGCGTAGGGATAGTCGAGCTGGAGAAAGTACACAGGGGCCTTCACGTTCACATAGGTCACCTTGTTCTTATTGTAAGCATAGGTCATGTTGGCGCGCCAAGAGAAGTCCTTGGCACGGACAATCTCGCCGCTGAGGGAGATTTCCACGCCGCGGTTGTACATCTCGCCATTGTTGATGGTATAGGTGCTGTAGCCCCATCCCTCGGTGGGGTTGCCCATGGTGCTTGCCAAGAGGTCCGTGCCCTTCTTGTTGTAATACTCGATGGTACCCGTGAGGCGGTTCTTCAGCATTGCGAAGTCCACGCCGATATTGAGGGTGTTGGTCTTCTCCCAGCTCAACATCGGGTTGGCACGCGACTGGACATAACCCTGCGTGCCGCCCACATGGCTGTTGTTGCTGTAGCCTGCCACCATGTAGGGGGCTGAGTTCTTCGACACGTTTCCGGCAATACCGTCAGAGACGCGGAGCTTCAGGTAGTCAACCCAGTGCACATGGAAGAACTTCTCCTTGCTGATGATCCAGCTGGCTCCCACCGACCAGATGGGCTTGTTCTGATATTTGGAACTGGTGCCCCAGAGGTTGGAGCGGTCCCAGCGCAAGCTGCCCGTCACGCTGTAGCGGTCGTCGTAAGTGTAGGCCGCGTTGCCGTAGACGGAGACGTAGCGGTTCACGTTCTCATAGCTGGCAGAGAGTGCCGATTCAAGCATGCTGCTATAACCCAGCACACCATTCACACCACTATTGATGGCCGCATTGTTTACCATGCTGGAGGAAAGCATCTGCGAGTCGTAGTTGAAGAGCTTGTTGCGGTGCAGTTCCTGCTTGTTTTGGATGGTCTCCGTACCGAGGATGGCGGTAACGCTGTGAACGTCGCTGAAGGTCTTGTCGAAGTTCAGCTGCTGGCGGAAGTTGTAAGCAGAGGTGTACTGGTCAGTACGGGTCAGGATGTCGCCGTAGGGAATCGCGTAGTCCACGGAGTTTTCCCCGGCTTCCACCGCATAGTTGTTCACAGTGCCTCTCACGCTTGCCGAAGCCTTGTTCTGCAAAGCCTCGCCACGGTAAGAGGCACGCTCGTATTGGAACGAGGCTGAATACTTCAACCAAGGAAAGAACTGTATGTTCAGACGGGCAAAGGTGCGCAGCGCCAACTCCTTGTTGGTGGTAATCTGTCGGCCCAACTCGTCCAAGGGTGTAATGTCCATGTTGTAGAGTCCATATTTCTGATACAAAGCCAATGTGCTGGCGTTGTATCTCTCGCTCATGGGCTTGGTATAGTTGCTGCCGTCGGCGTTCACCAAGTCATCGTAGGGCAAAATGGAATAACCCGGAGACAAAACGCTGTAGTCTTGCGTATTGTCCTCACCTATCTTGAAATAAGCTCCCAGGTCGAGCGAGAGCCACTTGGTGAAGTTGGTGGAATTTGTAAGGTTCAAGCCGAGCGACTGGTTGTTAGAGTACTTGTCCTCCTGGCTGTCGTGCTTGTAGGTGACGGATGCCTTGAAGAGGTTGTTCACCGAGTTGTTCACGATGTTGACGTTGTACTGCTGGTAGAGGGGATCGCGCTTGGCGTATTTCTCCATCTGGTCGTAGTAGTTGTATCCCTTGGCGGCAAGGCGGCTCAAGGTGGCGTTCATCTCGCTCTCGGAGATGTTGCCGGCATAATAGTTCAAGATGGAGCGGATGCCGGAACTGGGATAAATGTTCTGGCTCAGCATGTTCTTGGCGTAGTCCTTGACTCCCTCTCCCGTGAGGTTGGGGTTCTGTGACGCCCACTCCTTCTCCAGGTCAACCACGAGGTCGGAACTGGCGAGGTTGCCGGTGTAATAAGAGTAAGGATGCCAAGTGAGCGAGGCGTTGAAGGAGACGTTGGTCTTGCCCTTGGCGGCCGACTTCTTGGTGGTGATCACTATCACGCCGTTGGCTGCACGGGCACCGTAGATAGAGGCGGCTGCGGCATCCTTCAGCACGGTGATGCTCTCGATGTCGTCCATGTTTAGGTCGGGCAGGTCTTCCTCTATGCCGTTTCCGTTGCCGGTGAGCTTGGTCTTCTCCACGGGAAAGCCGTCGATGACGTAGAGCGGAGAGGTGGAGGCGTTCATGGTGGTAACGCCGCGTATCAACCCGTCGTTGTAGCCCGCCACCTCGCCAGCCAGCACGGTGGAGAGGTCGCTCAGTCGCTTGTCCTTCAGGTCGGAGGCGGTCACCTTGGTAAACGAACCCGTGGCGCGCTCCTTGGATATGGTCTGGTAACCCGTCACCACCACGTCGTCGAGCAGGGTCTTGTTCTCCGACATCACGACTTTCACGTTGTCCTTGCCGCTCACCTTCACGCTCTGCGACTCCATGCCCACGTATGAAACCAGCACTTGACCGCACTCTTTGGGGATGTAGAAGGAAAAGTGGCCGTCAACATCGGTCACGGTGCCGTAGGGAGACCCTGGCACGCTCACGGTGGCTCCAATCATGGGCTCACCACCTTCGTCAACGATGCTACCCTCAAGATAACGGATGTCAGACTTGATTTTTCCGCCATTTCGCTGCGCGGGATGTGCCTGTGCCACCTTTTTCACGGTGATAAACTTGCCGCTCACCGAATAGGTGAAAGGCTTGGCGTTCAAGATTTGCTTAACGGCACTTATCGCCGTAGCGTTCTTCAGATGCACTGTCGTAGTATACGACTTTACATCTTCGACCACAAAACTTACCTTGTAATCAGACTTTTGCTGCACCATTCGGAGCGCAGAAGCCAAAGGTTCGTTGCTGAGCGACATTGTGATGCCGCCCTTCGCTTTCTGTGCGCCTACTGGCAGTGCCACCAACAAAGCGAGAATGGCAAACAGAAATGCCTGTTTAACTTCTTTCATAATTATCTCTTTATGTTTATTAATCAATAAGACAAAAAAAATACGTTTTTGAAAGCCAATCAGTAACATCGACTTTCAAAAATTACGAAAAAAGTTGTTTGTCTTACAAAAGAGGTTTTATTCTACCACTATAAGACGATTCTTCAAAGAGAACTTAGCTATACCCAAATCGTTCAAGAGAGCTATGGCTTCTGCCACAGACCCCTTCTTGTCGGCAGAGAAATCCAAATGCAAACTCTTTGCCTGCTGATTGCGGAAATCCACTTGCACATTATAATAAGCAGCCAATTCATCGACAACATGCTCCAAAGTCTGGTCATGAAAATAGAGCACACCATCAGCCCAAGCGGTTGTCTCCTCGGTGTCTACCGACTTTATGTTTTCTTTGTTTTGCGCTTGCAACAAGGAGAATTGCTGCCCTGGAGACAAAACCACAGGTTGGCTATGACTTCCCTTTGCCAACACCGCGACACTTCCCTCTACCAAAGTCACCTTACAATCCTGGCCAGAATAAGCGCAAACATTGAAAGATGTACCCAGATCGCGAGTGATGATACCACCTGCCTCTACCAAGAAAGGACGATTGGTATCATGGCGCACCTTGAAAAAAGCCTCACCCTCCAAATACACCATACGTTGTTTACCTTTGAACTCATGAGGATAGACCATCTTGCTCTTCTCATTCAGCTTCACCTCCGTACCATCGGCAAGAGTCAAGGTTATCAACTCGCCTTTGGCTGTTTGGATAGTTGCCATTCCTGATGCAGACGGCATATTCTGTGCCACCTGGTCGTCTGCCTGTCCGCCCAAAAAACTTCCGCTTTGTCTCCATTGCCAAAGCAACACGACAGTCAGCATGGCAGCCGCGCCAAGCACGGCGCTGAGCATCATTTTTATCACAGGGCGACGCGAAGCAGGCTTTTCCTCCTTACCTATAATATTCTCCAATTCCGCATCCACATCGGGCAGAGGATACTTGGCGCGTATCATGGCCTGCTCGATGGCAACCAAGTCGTGGATGTCATTTTGCAAGCTATCGTCATTGAAAATATCAGTTTCCTTCATCATGTTTTAGTTTTTTACCAAGAATAATACGCTTTGCCTGTCAATATGGTAACACTACATTTCGTTTTTCTTTCGATTGTAATGTTCTTTTAACAACTTCAAGGCTCGCATTATGTGCCTCTTCACCGTCTCTTGACAGACATCCATTTCCTCTGCCACCTCGCGGTATTTCTTATGGTTAATATAACATTCTTCTAAAACACGACGAGTGGTATCAGGCAAAAGGTCAAGCATCTCCTCTACCAGCCGTTGCCGCTCTTGGTTTTCATCGGCATTGGCATGGCATTCGTCCACGGCACGTAAATAATAATCGGCATAATGGGCATGAACCGCAGAATGCCTGAGATAATCCATGCATTTGTTTTTCACGCATTTCAGCAAGAAAGCCGGCAATGTCTGCAGGTCGTAAGAGGCAAAGTCTTCCCACACATGAGCGAAAGCTCCACTCACGATATCACGGCTTGCCTCTTCATCTTTCAATAGCTGAAGCGCGTAATAATATAAACGGGCATAATATGTCTTAAACAATTGCCCAAAGATTTCTCTATTATTCATCCACCAACACCACGAAGTTCCTTCAATTTACCAAGGAGCATCATCTTGTCTATTCGTTATCTTGAACTTATTCCGCAAAAATAAACAAAATTCTACAAAACATCAAGAAAATCAAGGAGAAATGTTCTATTCCACCTGTACAAAAGAGGTATAGTCGAATGGTACGATTGTCATATCTCAAATTATTGTTGTGCGGTAAAAAATATTACATTCGGAAAAATCCCACAGGGACGACATTTGATAAGCGATAGTTCAAAATAAGTTTATATTGTAAGGTGGACAAGAAAAACGACAATAGAGACAACCTTTTCTGACCATAATTTTGGTTCTATGGGCGAAGCCAGTTGTCTCTATTGTCTCTATTGTCGTAAAAATAAAATTAGTCTGAACAGCATCAACCACACCACGGCTTGCCCGCTCTGAGTACCACGGCGTGGAAGAGTGAATACCATAGCGCGGTACTCAGAATACAGCAACTTGGTATTATGAGTACCACGCTGTGGTATCTTTTTGGTACAACCACAAGGACCAGACTTCGACGCGCAATTGTAAAAAGACCGCTCTATCATGTTACAAGATGTGCAGGCACGGCTTATAGGATGTGCGAACAATGCTTACAAGATGTGCAGGCACGGCTTATAGGATGTGCGAACAATGCCAAAGCCCAAAAATGAATATGATTGTTTGAGTTATTCGATTCTTTTTCTTACTTTTGCGGCAAAACACATTTTTTTACTATGATTTTTAAGTACGACGTCATCGTCATTGGCGGAGGACACGCAGGATGCGAAGCTGCATGTGCCGCGGCCAACATGGGCGCGAAGACATGTCTCATAACGATGGACATGAACAAGATTGCGCAAATGAGCTGCAACCCGGCAATAGGAGGTATCGCTAAAGGACAAATAGTGCGCGAGATCGACGCACTTGGAGGCCAGACGGGTATCGTCACCGACCTCACCTCTATCCAGTTCAGAATGCTCAACAAGGGCAAGGGGCCCGCCGTATGGTCGCCAAGGGCACAATGCGACAGGGGACGATTCATATGGGAATGGCGCGACAGGCTCGACCATACCGACAATCTCGACATCTGGCAAGACCAGGCCGAGGAACTGATAGTGGAAAACGGAACGGCCGTGGGCGTAAAGACGATATGGGGCGTGGAATTCAGGGCTGGAGCCGTGGTGATAACGGCAGGCACATTCCTCAACGGACTGATGCACATAGGCAACAAACAAGTGGCAGGTGGCAGAATTGCCGAGCCTGCATCCTATCACCTCACAGAGTCGATAACAAGGTGGGGCGTGAAGGTAGGGCGAATGAAGACAGGAACACCAGTTAGGCTCGACAAACGTTCCATCCATTTCGAGGATACCGAGCAACAACCCGGCGATGCCGATTGGCACCAATTCTCGTTCAGTGGGGTGCAGCATGCTCTAAAGCAGCTACCTTGCTGGACTTGCAACACCAACGCCGAGGTTCACCGCATACTGAAGGACGACATAGCAAATTCTCCCCTTTTCAACGGTCAAATCAAAAGCACCGGACCACGCTATTGCCCCTCTATCGAGACTAAACTCGTGGTGTTTCCAGACCGCGACCACCATCCTTTGTTTATAGAGCCTGAAGGCGAGAACACCAACGAAATGTATCTCAACGGCTTTTCCTCGTCGATGCCAATGGAGACACAGCTTAAAGCCTTACGCCAGATACCAGCATTAAGGGATGTGAAGGCTTATCGCCCGGGATACGCTATAGAATACGACTATTTCGACCCAACACAGCTCAGCCACTCTCTCGAATCGAAACTAATACCACGCCTGTTCTTCGCCGGACAGGTGAATGGAACCACAGGTTACGAGGAAGCCGCAGGACAAGGATTGATGGCGGGAATCAACGCCGCACTGAAATGCGCCTCGTCGCAACCTTTCGTTCTCAAACGAGACGAGGCATATATCGGCGTGCTCATCGACGACTTGTGCACCAAGGGCGTTGACGAGCCTTACCGAATGTTCACGTCGAGAGCGGAATACCGCATATTGTTAAGGCAAGACGATGCCGACGCAAGGCTCACGGAAAAGGCTTACAACATCGGCCTCGCCAAAAAAGACCGATACGACCGCTGGATGAGCAAGAAAGAAATGATAAACAATATTATAGATTTCTGCGATTCCACGACAGTACACCCAAAAGACATAAACTCCGCACTTGAGGCAATAGGCACCACCCCACTCCACTTTGGTTGCAAAATAGCCGATTTGATCAGCCGCCCTCAAGTGAGCATCAACCAACTGTCCGACATCGTGCCTTCGCTTAAAGAGGAACTCAACAAGATAAACAACCGAAAAGAAGAAATCGTCGAGGCCGCCGAAGTCAAGATAAAATATAAAGGATATATAGAGCGCGAGAAGATTGTTGCCGAAAAAATGCACCGTTTGGAAGACATTAAAATAAAGGGGCACTTCCGCTACGACGAGATTTCGGAGATAAGCACGGAAGGTCGCCAAAAACTCCAACGCATAGACCCAGACACGCTGGCAGAGGCGAGCCGCATACCAGGCGTTTCACCGTCAGACATCAACGTTCTGCTCGTTTTGCTCGGAAGATAAACTACACAAGCATCATCCTCGAACGTGTAACAGCTTTAATTGTTTCACGTGAAACAAAACACAGCATAAACATTTGAAAACAAACAAGATAACACTTAAAGTAAAACGTAAAACATGAACAACCAGACATTGGTAGAAAACCTACGCACCATTAAGGATTGGCCGATTAAAGGCGTAAATTTCCGCGACGTTACCACCCTATTCAAAAACGCGGAATGCGTTAAAATCATCAGCGACATGATGTACGATCTTTACAAGGACAAGGGCATTACCAAGATCGTAGGTATCGAGAGCCGTGGCTTTGTTTTGAGTTCTGCCGCCGCCATCAGATTGAACGCCGGCATCGTGCTTTGTCGCAAACCAGGCAAACTGCCTTGCGACACCATTCAGCAAAGCTACGCCAAAGAGTACGGAATAGACACTATTGAGATTCACAAGGACGCCATAACATCCGATGACGTGGTGCTTCTCCACGACGACCTGTTGGCGACAGGTGGCACCATGAAGGCTGCCTGCGACCTCGTGAGGAAGTTTAATCCAAAGAAGATTTACTGCAATTTCATCATGGAACTAAACTCGGAATTTCCTCATACGCGCGAGATTTTTGATAAGGATGTTGAGATAACAAGCTTGCTCGAATTTTAGTTCCACGTGAAACAAAACACGAAAGAGGTTGCTTGAAAACAGCAATTTAGTGGGTATGGTAAAAGAAAAGGATGAGAAAAGAATAGAGTATCTGAAAAACATAGTGCTCAATATGCCCGAGAAACCTGGCAGCTACCAATATTATGACGACCTGCGTGAAAACGGCGGCAACATAATATATGTGGGCAAAGCCAAGAATCTGAAGAGACGAGTGTCGAGCTATTTCCACAAGGAGGTGGACAGGTTCAAGACCAAGGTGCTCGTTTCGAAGATTATGGACATATCCTACACCGTGGTAAACACGGAAGAGGATGCCCTATTGCTCGAAAACGCTCTCATTAAGAAATATAACCCAAAATATAATGTCTTGCTCAAAGACGGCAAGACCTACCCTTCTATTATAGTGACCAACGAGTTTTTCCCTCGCATCTTTAAGACGCGACACATAAACAAGAAGCTCGGCACTTATTTTGGACCATACCCACATATTTCCTCTATGTATAATGTCTTGGCATTGATTCAAAAGGCATTCAAGCCAAGGAGGTGCCGCCTACCTATAACCTTGGAAGGCATCAACATGGGCAAATACCGTCCATGCCTCGAATATCATATACACAACTGCGAGGGTTGCTGCGTCAACAAGCAGTCGAGGGAGGATTATCTTGAAAACATCAGGCAAGCGAAAGAGGTACTAAAGGGAAACACCCGAGAACTGTCGGAATGGGTCTATAAGCGCATGATGTCAAATGCCGAACTCATGAAGTTTGAAGAGGCGGAAAGGCTGAAGGAACGTTATCTCCTCTTGCAGGACTTCGTGTCGAAGAGTGAGGTGGTGAGCCATACCATCAACGACGTCGACGTGTTCACCATAACTGATGATGACAACAAGAAGAACGCGTACATTAATTATATACACGTAAAGAACGGAACCATAAACCAAAGCTTCACCTACGAGTATAAACGCAAGCTCGACGAGAGCGACGAGGACTTATTGCTCCAAGCCATTCCAGAGATAAGGGAACGCTTCGGAAGCAAGTCGAAAGAGATTATCGTGCCGTTTCAAATGGAGTGGAAACTGCGCGACGCTGAATTTTTCATTCCCCAGAGGGGTGACAAGAAGCATCTCCTTGAACTCTCTGAGATGAATGGCAAACAGTATAAGTTTGACAGATTGAAGCAGACCGACAAGCTCAACCCTGAGCAGAAGCAGACGCGTTTGATGAAAGAGTTGCAGGAAAAGCTTCATCTCGACAAACTTCCGTATCAAATAGAGTGTTTCGACAACTCAAACATCTCAGGCACCGATGCCGTTGCGGGCTGCATCGTTTATAAAGGCATGAAGCCTTCAAGAAAGGATTACAGGAAATACAACATCAAGACTGTTGTTGGCCCCGACGATTATGCTTCCATGCAGGAGGTCGTGAGAAGAAGATATTCTCGCATGATAGAAGAGAAAGCCACCCTACCCGACCTCATAATAACTGATGGCGGTAAAGGCCAGATGGACATCGTGAGGGAAGTGGTGGAAGACGAGCTGCATCTCCATATACCAATAGCGGGACTTGCAAAAGACGATCGCCACCGCACCAACGAGTTGCTGTTTGGTTTCCCAGCGCAAGTGATAGGATTGAAGACCGACAGCGAACTATTCCACGTACTCACGCAGATACAAGACGAGGTGCACCGTTTCGCCATATCTTTCCATCGCGACAAGCGTTCTAAACACGCGCTCCATTCTGCTTTGGACGACATAAAAGGTATTGGGCCAAAGAGCAAGGAAGCATTGCTAAAAGCCTTTAAATCAGTGAAAAACATTAAGGGTGCAAGCATGGGAGAAATTGCTACCATAGTTGGCAAGGACAAGGCGCAAAAAGTGTTTGACGCATTGAATCCAGACAAGACATTAATCAAAAACGATTCGTTAAACGAGCAAGAATAATTAAAGAAGTAATAGAAAAATGAGAGTAGTTATACAACGTGTCACAAAGGCATCTGTGACGATTGAGGGCAAGGTTAAATCAAGCATAGGCAAGGGTTACCTCATACTCGTTGGCGTATGCTCTGAAGACACTGAGGAAGACGCGGCATGGCTTGTAAAGAAGATTGTTGGATTGCGCGTCTTCGACGATGCCAATGGCGTGATGAACCTAAGCATTGGCGACGTGGGCGGCGACATACTTGTCGTATCACAATTCACGCTCATGGCGAGCTACAAAAAAGGCAACAGACCAAGTTGGATTAAGGCTGCCCCCCACTCCATTTCCATCCCTCTATATAATCGTTTCTGCGAATTGCTGACAACAGCCTTGGGCAAACCCATAGGCACAGGCGAGTTTGGAGCCATGATGGAGGTGGAACTCCTTAACGACGGTCCCGTCACTATATGCATGGACACTAAGAACAAGGAGTAAGCATCAGCTTGAGCTCTCTCGTTGGTGACGCGCAAAATGATATAATCCATCTAAAAATGGCTAAACCGTGGCGCAAAAAGCACGCTTTGAAATCGGCCAACAGGCGGGACGTGGCTAAAAAATGGATTCTCAAAGGGGATAAAATTAATTAATAAATACCTAACACGCTATAGCATAGCAGTTTACGTTAGGTTTTTATGATTATTTTATTACATTTCATATTTCCCAAAGAGATGCCGAACCTGAAGAAAAAGGCGTATTACTGTATATTTGTGCAATTGCGTGCAATCAAGATTGCGCAAAAAGCCACAATGCATCTATCACGCTAAAGAGCAAATACGCAATGGCATGATACAGCAAAAACGCAATAGCAAAATGAAGCAAAAATACAATTGCATGATGCAGCAAAGACTCAACCAAGAAATACGGCAAACTCTCAAAAAAAATAAAAAGCACATCTAAAGAGAGAATGACGAAAATATTCTATATCTTTGCAAGAGGTATGCAAAAACCTCTAAGTAAGATTGAGCAAAGCATTATGATTTGCATTTAGCTGAAACTTTCTTTACTGACAGACTAAAACAACATGACAATAAAAGATGCACAAACAGCCGTAGACACATGGATAAAGGAATATGGCGTAAGATACTTTTCCGAACTTACCAACATGGCAGTACTGACTGAAGAAGTTGGCGAATTGGCACGCGTCATGGCTCGCAAATATGGAGACCAGAGTTTTAAGGAAGGTGAGAAAGACAACATGGGCGAAGAAATTGCCGACATCTTTTGGGTGCTTTGCTGCATTGCCAACCAAACGGGCATAGACATAACGGAAGAGTTAAAGAAAAGCATCGACAAGAAAACAAAACGAGACAAGGAAAGACATAAAAACAATCAAAAATTAAAATAAGAGACATGGGAGTGATAAAAGAAAAAATAACAAAAGACATCCAAGCTCAGCGTAGCGAGGGGATAGTGAACAGCAGCAAAATAGAGCAAGCTTTTGCCAAGTATGACCTCAACGTAAACGAAGAGGAGGTTAAAAACAAGGTAGAGAGCATCGTTGCCGACAAAGTGCCAGAGAACAACAACCTCGACGTGAAGAAGTTCCTGTTGGGTTCGGTTGAGTTGACCTCTCTTCACACCACCGACACAGAGGAAAGCATCCTCGCCTTGGTTGAAAAGGTGAATAAGTTTGAGGCAGCCTACCCTGACCTGCCTCACGTGGCAACAATATGCACATACCCCAACTTCGCCAATTTAGTTCGCAATACGCTTGAGGTTGACGGTGTGGAGATAGCAGTTGTATCAGGCTCATTCCCTTCTTCTCAAACGTTCATCGAGGTGAAGGTTGCAGAGACCGCACTCACCATTAAAGACGGCGCTACAAACGTAGACATCGTGCTTCCTGTAGGCAAATATCTCTCAGAAGACTACGAGGGCGTGGCAGACGACATCAACGAACTTAAACAAACCTGCGGCGAAGTGCCAATGAAGGTTATTCTTGAGACCTGTGACCTCCCTACCCTATCAGACGTGAAAAAGGCAGCCATCCTCGCGATGTACAGCGGTGCCGATTACGTGAAGACGTCTACGGGAAAAGAAAAGGCAGGTGCCACACCAGAGACAGTCTACGTGATGTGCCAAGCTATTAAAGAGTATTACGATAAGACTGGAATCGTGATAGGACTGAAGCCTGCCGGTGGCATCAACACTGTTATGGATGCCGTGACTTATTACACAATAGTGAAAGAAGTCCTTGGCGAGAAATGGCTCACCAATGAGCTGTTCCGTTTGGGCACAAGCCGCTTGACAAACCTGCTGCTGAGTGAAATACTTGGCAAGGAAACAAAGTGGTTCTAAAAACGATTAACTACAAAACGTCGCGGTCAGCTATTGACATCAGTAAACAAGGAAACAACAGGTTTCAAAGTTACCGCAGAAGTCAATAGCTGACCGCGACAAATTATAAATGAGATAAGATTTTTATTTTTTCCTTTCAATAACGTAGTCGAGATAAGCCTTCAAACTGTCTTTCACAGGCCCATCTTCTACTTCCTTGTCGAGCAACGCCAAAGAAGACGCATGGATTTCCCACATCTTCTTCTCCGCGTATTCTATACCACCGTTTTCCTTTGTGAAACTTACAAGGCGTGCAATCTCTTCCTTCGACACAGTGCCATCCTTAACCTTATAGGCAATGTCAGTCATCTCCTTGTCGTGTGTGCTGTTAAGGGCATAGAGAGCAGGCAAGGTCAGCTTGCCTTCAGCCATATCGTTGCCAGTGGGTTTGCCTATCTCCGACTGGTCATAATAGTCGAAAATGTCATCGCGTATCTGGAAAATCACACCGAGGTTAATGCCAAATTGCTTAGCATACTCAATCTCGTCTTCCTTTGCGCCACCACTCAAGGCTCCCATAGCGGCACAAGCCTCGAAAAGAGCGGCGGTCTTCTGCTTGATAACCTGATAGTATGCCTCTTCCGAGAAGTCTTTTGAATGGATATTCTGCAGTTGAAGAATCTCACCATTAGAAAGGCGCTGACCTAACTCCGCAAGATAACGAACAATTACCTCATTGTGCGTATAGCTTATATTAAGCAATGCCGTGGAGAGAATGTAATCGCCGACGAGCACCGCTACCTTGTTGCCATACACATCGTTGACACTTGCCTGTCCGCGACGCTCCTCACTTTCGTCTACAACATCGTCGTGAACCAACGACGCGGTATGCAAAAGCTCAAGACCAACAGCGGCATATTGGGTAACATCAGTGATACCACCATGACATTTGGCCAACAAGAGTATAAGCATTGGTCGCATACGCTTGCCCGCACGCTGACGAATATGGTCTAATGCCTGTGACAATAAACCATCAGAATGTGACAAGGAACGGTCGAACAATTCCTTGAAATCGTTCAACTCCGAAGCGATTGGTTGGCGTATTAATGAGATATAATCCATCAGATTGCGATATTTACCACAAAATTAGTTATTTTAAATGATATAGTGGAACCGCTGTGCAAACTTTTTCGTAATTTTACACAAAAATAAAGTTCACGTACACATTGAAACAACACTATCATGGGCAAACTTTTTCTGCTTGACGCATACGCCATAATATTCCGTTCTTATTATGCTTTTTTGAAACGCCCCACAATCAACTCAAAAGGACTTAACACTTCGCCTGTTTTAGGATTTTGCAACACCTTGAAAGAGATCCTCGACAAGGAAAAGCCAGATTACCTTGGAGTGGCTTTCGACAAGGGCAAGACGTTTCGGCATGAGGCTTTCCCGGCATACAAGGCCCAACGACAAGAGACCCCAGAAGACATAAAACTTTCCGTACCGATAATTCAAGACATACTCAACGCCATGAACATCCCTATCCTCATTGCCGAAGGTTTTGAGGCTGACGACGTGATTGGCACACTCGCGACACAAGCCGCACAAGCCGAGGTGGAAACATATATGCTCACGCCTGACAAGGATTACGGACAACTAATTCAAAAAAACGTGTTCATGTTCCGCCCAAGGCACGGAGGTGGTTATGACAAAATTGGCGAACAAGACATTGAGGAAAAATACGGAATAGCTAATGCCTCTAACGTTATAGACTTGCTCGCGCTAATGGGCGATTCTGCCGACAACTACCCAGGCTGTCCAGGAGTTGGAGAGAAGACTGCGGCAAAACTCATAAACCAGTTTGGAACAACCGAGAACTTATTGGCTCATACAGATGAGATTAAAGGCAAGATAAGGGAAAAAGTGGAGAATGCCAAAGACGACATAAAAATGTCGAAGTTCTTGGCAACCATAAGAACAGACGTGCCAATAGAGCTTGACCTCGACAAGTTGAAAGTGTCAGAACCCGATGCCAACAAGCTTCGCAACATATTCAACAAACTTGAGTTCAAACGCTTCACAGAGCGTTTCCTTGGCAAGCCAGAAACCAAGATGCCACAACAACCTGACCTTTTCGGAAATAGCACAATTGCACGCAACGATACAAATACGCAACTAAACAACGATACAACTGAGCAACTGTACAACGCCGAAAGTCAGAATACCCCGCAGAACCTCAGCAACGTCAACACTGTGGAACATAAGTATCAACTAATCAAAAGTTTAGAAGATGCCAAGATTCTGTGTGACAAGTTAATGGAGAGTACGTTCGTAAGTCT
Organism: Oscillospiraceae bacterium; assembly: GCA_963599465.1. GTDB lineage: Bacteria > Bacteroidota > Bacteroidia > Bacteroidales > Bacteroidaceae > Prevotella. The sequence continues at coordinate 87,884 of CAVBXD010000011.1, forward strand.
TGACACTGAGACAAACTCGACCAATGCCATTGACGCTGAGCTCGTTGGTTTGAGTTTTTCTATAAAAGAGCATGAGGCTTTCTATGTTGCAATATCACCCATAAGGGAAAAGGCACAAGAAATGGTAAACATTTTCAAGCCTCTATACGAGAACGTCAACACTTTAAAGATAGGCCAGAACATAAAATACGACTATGAGGTGCTACGCAACTATGGCATCGACATACAAGGCAAGATGTTCGACACCATGCTCGCCCACTATGTATGGCGTCCTGAATTGCGACACAACATGGACTACATGGCAGAAACCTTGTTGGGATACCAAACGGTACACATAGAAGAGCTAATAGGGCAAAAGGGCAAGAATCAGAAAAACATGCGCGACCTTAAGCCTGAAAAGATATACGAATATGCTGCCGAGGACGCCGACATAACTTTGCAACTCAGAAACGTGTTGGAACAAAAGCTCGACGAGGTAAACGCCAGAAGCCTTTTCGAAGATATTGAGATGCCATTGGTAAAGGTTCTTGCCGACATGGAAATAAACGGCGTAAGGCTCGACACCTACCAGTTGAAGGAGACGCAAAAGGTGTTTACCGACAGGATGAACCAATATGAGAGGCACGCCTTCGAGGAAGCCGGTCAGGAGTTCAATATATCCTCTCCAAGGCAGGTGGGCGAAATTCTCTTTGGCAAAATGCAACTGGTAGACAAGCCAAAGAAAACAAAGACCGGGCAATATGTCACCTCTGAGGATGTGTTACAACAGTTGCGGGGCAAGGCTCCAATCGTGGACGACATCCTCAACTATAGAGGCATGAAGAAACTCCTTGGCACATACGTGGAAGCCTTGCCAAAACTCATAGACGGGAAAGACCATCATATCCACACGTCGTTCAACCAAGCCATCACCGCTACTGGCCGTCTGTCGAGCAGTGACCCAAATCTCCAAAACATCCCAGTGCGCGACGACGACGGCAAGGAGATAAGAAAATGCTTCATACCCGACGAGGGGTGCAAGTGGTTCTCAGCCGACTATTCACAGATTGAGCTACGCATTATGGCCCATCTGTCTGGCGATGAGAACATGATTGAGGCATTCCGCGAAGGTTTCGACATCCACCGCGCCACAGCGTCGAAGATATGGAAAGAACCGATACAGGACGTTAGCGACTCACAACGAAAGAAGGCAAAACAAGCCAACTTCGGCATAATATATGGCATCACAGCGTTCGGACTCGCGCAGAGAATGGACATTAGTAACAAGGAGGCGAAACAACTCATCGACGACTACTTCAAGACGTTCCCAAAAGTGTATCAATTCATGGAACACGCCAAGGAGAGCGCAAAGGAGAAGGGTTATGCCGAGACAATGTTTGGCAGGCGAAGATATCTGCCTGACATAAAATCGGGCAACAACACCGTGCGTGGCTTTGCCGAACGCAACGCCATCAACGCGCCGATACAAGGCTCTGAGGCCGACATCATCAAGATTGCCATGATACGCATATGGAGGCGCTTCAAGGAGGAGAACCTGAGATCAAAGATGATTCTCCAGGTGCACGACGAGCTCAACTTCTCAGTCTATCCCGAGGAGGAAAAGAAAGTGCAAGAAATCGTCATACAGGAAATGGAGAATGCCGCCAACCTCAGCGTGCCACTTACGGCAGATTCTGGCTGGGGCGACAACTGGCTCGAAGCACACTAAAAGTTTTCCCATGTCCGCGGCATTATAGTTTGCGGGCGTGGGAAAAATTTGTTATATAGAATAATACTGTATGGAACATATATCCCATTTTCACACGCTCGACGAACTGATCCGTGCCCTTGACCGGGAACGGAAATTAATCAGCGCCCTGTTTCAGGACCGCAAGCGGCTGTCGTTTCGCTATGACGTGGCACGGGAACTGGCTTCGAGGAAGGACGAGAGCCTAGAGTTCCTGCGACGTTTCGGAGTGATAAGGGAGGGTGGCGACTTCGTGGAGCTGGAGGACGCCTACCTGAAGTTCTTCGAGGACGTGCTGGAGGTGAACGAGGAAATCAACGTGGCAAGCGTAAAGGAGAGTATCGGAAGCCTCAACGCCGCCATCGACTACTACCAGAGCGAGAACAGCCCGTCACGAAAGTACGGATACCTCAAAGACGTGAAGCGCATACTGCGCAACATCGCCCTCACCACCTTGCGCAATGTGATAGACCTGAAGCGCAACATCGACAATACGTACAAGAACGAGCCTACCTTCGCCATCAAGAAAAAGAAGCTGGTACACCTGGACGAGAAGCGCAAGGACATCGCTGCACTCATCAACGAGTGCGAGAGGGTGATAGACGAGAAGCAGGCTACGTTCTTCACGGTGGCGATGGACGTGCAACTGCGTGAGACGGTGACGGACGTGAAGCTGCAGTTGAGGGAGGTGTACCACAACCTGCTGGAGCTGGACCGACAGATTATCAACTACCTCAACCTCATAGAGTACCAGAACCGCCTCTTCGAGAAGGTGCAGAAGCTCAAGTACCTGCGCGACCAGATGCTGCTGGAGACCAACACTGACGTAAAGGCGAAGCTCTCAGCGAGAAACCCCGTGTGGATGGAGCCGCGCCCAAGGTACACGCTGAAGGTGTCGCTCGAGATGCTCCGCACCTCCGATGTGGGACTCAAGATTCTGCAAGACGTTGCCAATGGAAAAGGCAACGACCGGCTGCGCAAGGGCAATCTCGCCGAACCGCTGACGGAGGAGGAGCTACAGGAACAACAACAGGTGCTACAGCAGGTGGACGTCAGCGAAGTGAAGGCGGCCTTCATGGCGTCGGGCGACAACCTCTTCCACTTCGTGATGAACTTCTCGGGCTACCGCAAGGAGATGACCGACGAGGAGAAGCTGGTGCTCTTCTGCCAGATAACGGCGCAGTATCTCGACGAGCTGACTATCAGCGACGAGTACCGCAGCCACCAGGACATAGAATATCCACTGATTTACCCCAAGACTGCCTAACACACTTATGCGCTATACAAAAGAAATCTTCGACATACTGAGCAAGGGTGGGTTCATCTCGCAGAACTCCATCTCAGAGCAGCGGTCGCACCTCTACGATGCCATAGAGGACGACTACCAGCAGTACCGCGAGTACTACGAGGGCATCGGTTTCCTCCTTGAGGGCGGAAACGGTTATTACTATTTCTCACGTACGGAGAACAAGGTGGAACTCGCCGACAAGGTGCAGCGACTCGCCACATGGATAGACCGCCTCGACTTCCTCAAGACGTTCAACACAGCCTTCGGCTCGGGATTCACCTTCCGCAAGTCGAACATACTGGAAAAATTCTCCAGCGACATCGAACTGAAGGAGAAAGCAGCACACCTCTACACCGACGTAAAGACCAACGAGGAGAAGATGGACAAGCTCATCGCCGACCTCGACCGCCAGGGATTCGTGGAACTGGAGAACGAGCTGGACGGCACCTACAAGGTGACCGCCGCCTTCCACTACATCGAGGAACTCATGGATTGTCTCACCATCATAGAAACGGAACAGGAATGAGAGCATTACGAAAGATTGTGTTTGTGAACAGTGCGCACATACGCTATGCCGAGGTGCGGCTGGACGGCAATGTGCATTTCATCGGCACGCAGGGCGTGGGCAAGAGTACGCTGCTCAGGGCCATCCTCTTCTTCTACAATGCAGACAAACTGCGCCTCGGCATCCCGAAGGAGATGAAGAGCTTCGACGAGTTCTACCTGCCGCACGCCAACTCGTACATCGTCTATGAGGTGGAGCATGAGCACGGTCCCTTCTGCATACTCACCTTTCGCAGCAGCGGCAGGGCATGCTACCGTTTCATCGATGCCGAATACAAGAAGGAGTGGCTGGTGGACGACAAGGGCGAGGTGACGGCTGAGGGCAAGGTTATACGCGAGCGACTGGGCGGTGCCTATATGAGCAAGATAATAGACCGCTACGAGCAGTACCGCGACATACTCTACGGCAACAGACAGGCGGTGGGCAAGGAGTTCGCACGCTTCCAACTGATGGAGACCAACCGCTACCAGAATATTCCGCGAAGCATACAGAACGTTTTTCTCAACTCCCGACTGGACGCCAACTTCATCAAGGATATCATCATCCGCTCGATGAGCGAGGAGGAGGCAAACATTGACCTCGGCTATTTCCGTCGTCAGGTGTCCGATTTCGAACAGGAATATAAGGACATTTCCTGCTGGTACAAGTTCAACCAGAAGGGCGAGTCTATCGTGCGCAAGCAAGCGGATGCCGTGGTGAAGGCTTACCATGAGCTGCTCTATATGAGGCAGCAAATCAGGGAACTATGCGGCGAACTGAAGTATGCCGTGCGCACTTGCCAGGAGCGAGTACCGCTGATAGAGAAAAAGGTGGGCGAACTACAGGAGGAACAAGGCCGACAGAAGCGACTGCTCAACGAACTGCAAAAGAAGTTCGACTCGGAGAAGTCGGAGCTCAACCAGAAACAGGGGGTGGCGAACGACCGCCTCAAGCGACTAAAGGAGCGCAGGGAGTACTACGCCGTCCAACAGATAGGACAGGTGCTGAAGCGGTTTGATCGGGAGCAGATGATAAGGGAAAAACTGGAGGGTGACAAGGCACGGCTCGCCGAACTCACCTCGCGCTTCAACGACGTGACTGCCAAATACAACGTGCTTCGGCAGAGTGTGAAGAACCAACTGGAGACCTATCGTCAGGCGCAGAACAACCGTATCTTCATCTTGGGACAGGAGAAGCAACAGGCGGAGGAGCGCATGCTTGCCGAATACACCAAGCGGCGCGAGGAGGTGGAGGCTTCTTTTGCCGAAAAGACCGCCATTGCCACTCACGCCGTGGAGCAGTTGAAGGACGAGCAAACAGCGGTAGACAAGGAATTGCTGAAACTGAAATACTGGCGCCCCTATCAGGAGGAACAGGAGAATCTGAACAAGAGTCTGGCCGCTTTGACTCTGCGCGAGAAGGAACTCAATGGACTGGTAGCCGCCGCTACGGCAAACATCAACCGCCTACAAGCCGAATACGACAGGCAGGAGGCGGAGGTGCTCGCCGAAAACAAGATGCTGCAAGAAGCCAAGCAGCAGGAGATGGAAAAGACCTCTGAACAACTGGCAGAGGTGGATGCACTGCTTGCCCGCACGAAGGGTTCGCTCTACGAATGGCTGGAGGAGAACAAGCGCGACTGGGAGCAGAACATCGGAAAGGTTATCAACGAGGAGAAGGTGCTGTACCAGACGGGACTGCACCCGCAGAAGGCGGACGGCGCATCGCTCTTCGGCGTGAAGCTGGACCTAATCGACTTGCCAGTCTCCGTGCGCAAGCCCGCACAGCTGAAAGAGGAGAAAGCCCAATTGGAGTCTGAACTCCAGACGCTTAAGA
>CAVBXD010000012.1:0-82073 GCA_963599465.1 Oscillospiraceae bacterium
CCGACGAGGAGGGCAAGCCGATGACGAAAGCCGAAAAACAATGGCAAGAAGCGGTGGAGCAAATCAAGCGATATGCCGAGGCTCCAAGGGTAGAGGCTCTGCGCCAGGGCACGACCCTCCACAAGATCATCATGCAGTTCAAAGGTTGGGAGCTGGCAAGGATGGAGGAAGTGGAATAACTAACACAAGTACTTACAAGAACCTAAGAACGACAATAGAGACAATGAGAGACAACAGGCTTTGCCTTGGTGACCAGTTTATCACCTGAAAAAAAGCTTGTCTCTTGTTGTCTCTATTGTCGTCAATATAAGATTACCTCTACTCGATTGCGTGCCTTGCCTTCAGCTTATTTGCCATTGAGAAAATTTTCTAAGCGATTCACTTTCTCGGCACATTCCGCACCTGTTATCACATAGTCTTGACAGTCGGCAAGCAAGGCGTTAAGCTGTCTCAACTTTTCGTCGTTGTCCTTATACTCTTTTTTCAGTATTTGTATTTTCTCAAACTGTTGAATACCCTCCACCAATCGTTCAAAACGTACCGATGAACGGTTGCCTGGATAATAAAAATAGGTATCGCCACTACCAAAGAGGCGGAAACGGGAATCAGTAAGCGGATTTTCATGCCAGTTTATCCACGACCAATGCAAGAAGCCATCAAGATTGTTTGCCGCTACAAGGATAGGCAAGAACGCCGCCTCAGCTGGCAGCGAATTGGTGTAGATGTTTGGTTCAACATCGGCACAACAAACATAGACCGTCGTTAACAGGTTGTTTTCCTTGCGATATTGAAGTTGCTGTTTGGTGAATTTTTGCACCTGGTTCAGAGCCAAACTATAGTCGTGAAGTTTGTCGTTGAGCGAAGAGTGGAAGTTACCCGCAAGTGCCATTTTAAATCCCTTTGCGCTTGCTATTGCATATGCGTCGAGCATGGCTTCCTCACCACGTTCGTCCATTGCGATACATGTCTTCTCGAACCATCCTTTCTCTGTCAGGTGTTTTTTGAACGCATCCAAGAAGTTGTTCCATATTTCCTTATATGTACCCGAGCCGGTGGTTGTCTTTACGTCCATCTCCTTCGCGGAAGCCTCGTCATAGTAGCGGAAAGTCATGTCCCAAGGAACCATCGAATAGCAATTTATTTGCTTATCAATGCCATATTCTGCACATAGGTCTACGTATTTGTCAAAAACAGTGTAGTCGTAGCTCCATGTGCCGTCAACTTTCTTCGTGCTCTTTACCATCGCTGAAAACTTATCATGGCTTTGGTCGCCCCATGGCTCGTAAAACATTATTGTGGTTACAACCTTTTGCCCAGCCTTGCCAAGGGCTTCCAAGTAAGGACGCAGAGCCTCGATATGCGCGTCGCTCCAACGCTCCACGCCATAATAGCGACTGACAGCGTATGGTTGTTGCCAAAGGTCGAGGTGGAATTTCTGGTCGGCTGCCGCTGGCAAGACGCGATTCACCACGTTGATAGTCAACCGCAGCGTTTTCACCACTTTGCCATTTGCATCCAATATCTGCAATCTTGCCTTTTGCGCGCCAGTGGCAGCATTGCGTGGCACTTCTATGCTACACCACACCGGACGAGTCTCACGTGCGGGAACCGCATGAGGCTTGTCTTGATCTATTACATCAGGCACCAACCATTGCTCAAGTTTCATGTCGTGAGTGCCACAACTCTTATAATCGTCGGTAATGATATAATTCAGAAACCTCGCCTTGCACCACGACAGGATGTTTGAGTTTTCATCCACAAAACGCACTTTCAAGTTTCCTTGGTCGCTGTTGCTATAAACCACGGCTTCGATATTGGCACGTTCGCCTTTCCATGCCGTTATTTCCGCCTCCGTGGTTTCCGGGATTTGAGGTACGCGGTCAATGGCATAAAGCTCATCCCTACTGCCCCATGTGGCGTGCAGCCCTTCGCCTATCGCGTTCCATTCCGCATCTGGCGCAGTGTTGCCCACTCGCGGTTCCACGTAGTTGTTTATCGGATAACCGTCTGCCCATGATGCCATCGTCACCATCAATAACGTTACAAGCAGTAATGTTTTTTTCTTCATATAGGTATAATTAATAGGTTTTCACTACGGCCAAAGCCTCTGTCACTTATAGTCACCCTCAACCGTCAGCACTACATATTCCGAGCGAGTGCCTATGCGGAACTTGCCTCCCCAAATGCCCATGCCTGAGCTGACATAATATTGTGTGGCGCCCTTGCGCAATGGGCCGAAAGCGTCCTCATAAATGGCATCGGTAATCCACGATGCCGGCCAAACTTGCCCGTGATGGGTGTGCCCGCTAAACTGGAAGTCTATGCCATTCTTCTCAGCTTCCTCCAGATGGTAAGGCTGGTGGTCGAGAAGAATGGTGAATTTGCGGTTCCTGTCAACTCCACTCATTAGTTCCGCCAACGGGCGACGACGCAAGTTGGTGCGGTCGTCGCGGCCAACGATGCTTATGCCATAGGCTGTTGCCACGCTATCGCGGAGCAGCGTTATCCCTGCGTCTTTGTAAAACTTTTGCGCCAAAGGCTCACCGCTGTAATACTCGTGGTTGCCAAGACAGGCGTAAACGGGAGCGTTAAGACGCCGAAACTCCTCTGCCACACGTTCCTCAAAGAGCGGACGCACGCTGATGTCGATTATGTCGCCGCCAACGAGAATGAGGTCGGCATGCTCGGCATTGATGCGGTCTACCCATTTCCGGAACTCCGCGCGACGGTTGTGGTAACCAAGGTGGAGGTCGCTGAGAAGCACTATCTTCAAGTTTTTCTTGCCAAGCTCCTTCCCGGTCTTTAGCTCGATAGGCACCCTCACCTTGTCATGGTAATGAATGTTGCCGTAAACGAACACTATCATCATGAAAACCATTATGCCCACCGACGTGTAGCCATTGCTGAACAGCCATGATCGCGGCACAAGATGCACGAGCCGACCCAAGTCGAGCACGATGAAGAGCATCACGAGATAAAGCAAGATGAAAATCATGGAGTTGCCAATCTCGTAGGCCACCGTAGCCATGTTCAACGGCATTTTCTCCAATGCTCCTGAAAAGCCGAGAAACATTGACATGAAGAACAGTAGCGCCACTGCCACTGCTGCCCAACGCCAAGGATTGGCAAACGGCAAGAGTTGCCAGATATGCCACATCACGTAAGACAGCCCAACAATGGGCAACACCAGGAATATCATCATCCACATTAATCTCATGCTTGATTTATACGTTTCTTCACCTTGCCATTAACTACCGTGTACATACGGTCAAAGTCTTCCTTGGTGCGCTTCCATCTGTTGTGTGTCCAAAGATAATAAGCCGGAGCCTCTTGGATCGATTGCTCCAGCATCTTGAAAAACCTGCGCGTCACCTCCCCGTCGGGCAGACTCGCAGGGTCATCAGTGATAGGCACATACTCCACGTCATAATAGCCACGGCGGGGACGCGTCATCTTCACGTAGTAAACGGCATCGTTCATCTTACGCGAAATACGTTCCGCGCCTGTGAACACGGGTGTCTCGGGATGGTTGAGGAAAGGCAGCCAAAGATGAATGTTCTCCCACTTGGGAGATTGGTCGGCAATGTATCCGGAAAGGCTGAACCGCCCCTCTCGTCTCCACGTCACGAGTTGCCTCAATATGTCCTTCTTTGGCGTTGGCACGCCCGTGGGCGCATAAGAACGAAGACGAAGAAACAAATAATCGATAGCCTTGCTGTGCAATGGGTCATAAATGAGACAAACACGGCGCTCGGGGTTCATGTCCTTGCCCACGCGCGAAAGCCACTCCCAGTTGCAATAATGCCCAAGGAAACCAGCCGTGTTCTTGCCTTTCAGATACCATTGCTCATGAACCTCGGCATTCTTGATGTGCAGCCTGCGGTTCAGCTCTTTGTCGCTGATGCTCAACAACTTTATCGACTCAAGGAAATAGTCGCAAAACCAATGATAAAACTTTTTCTCTATGGCCTTCACTTCGTCTTCCGTCTTTTCAGGGAAAGATGTCTGAAGGTTTTGCCTGACTATGCCACGCCTATACCTTATTATATAATAAAGCAAAGGCATGAGCAGGTCAGAAATGGCATACAGCACCTTGAAAGGCAAGGTGCTGATGCCATAGAATATGCAATATACAAGTTTTGTCATGTCAAGGGATTAACTTATTTATCGGCAGCGTCCTGTCCATCCGCCTTTATGAGCCTCAGCAGATGATCCACCGCCTCGCCCTCAGGTATGTTGTGCTCCACGCACTCCTTTCCCTTATAGAGCGAAATCTTTCCGGGTCCAGCTCCCACATAGCCATAATCGGCGTCTGCCATTTCGCCGGGGCCGTTGACTATGCATCCCATGATGCCAATCTTCAAGCCCTTCATGTCCTTGGTTGCCTCATGTATGCGCTTTATCGTATCGCGCAAGTCGTAAAGCGTACGGCCGCAACCCGGACAACTTATATACTCGGTCTTCGAGGTGCGCAAACGGCCAGCCTGCAATATGCCAAAAGCCGTGTCCTCCACTGTCGATGTCGGGATGTTGCCATCGTTCATGAGCCATATTCCGTCGCAGAGTCCATCTATCATCAGCGCGCCCATGTCGGCAGCCGCCTCAAGCTGAAACTCCGCCGTATCGTTCAAACGATACATCTGGGCAAAGACCACGGGGTTCTCCACGCCGGCATTCATCATCTCATGGACGAACGCGCGCTGAGAGCCAAGGCGATTCTGGTGGTTGGTCACACAAACGACCACCATCTCGGGATGCGTCTTCAAGCAAGCCAAATATTCATCGGCAGGCGTGCCAAACTGCAACACCAAGAACTTCAGTTTTGCCTGTACCATGCTGATAAACGGCATGGCCGTAACAGGGAAGATAGGATACAGTTGCGATTTGTCTTCCGCCTGCACATATTGTTGATAATCCACGACATACGCCTTGCCTTCCTTCCTGTCCTTTGGAAGATTGGAGCCAACATATACATAATCGGCCTTCGACGAACCCTCTTCACCAGCGGCGTTGTCGCCATTCTCGCTTACTATCACCACGGGCACGTTGCCACCGCCTATGTTTTCCACGGCTCTTGTGACCCTTCGCTCTGGCCTAAGCCAGTCGAAGCCATCATATGTCTCGCCCGGAATTATCTGGTGGCCTGCCTTGCGGTCAATATAGTCTACCAAGTGGCGTGCCACGGGGATTTCCGCCTCCGGTTCCTCCGTCAACGACACGCGGATGGTGTCGCCTATGCCATCGGCAAGGAGCGCGCCTATGCCAACGGCGCTCTTTATGCGTCCGTCCTCGCCTTCGCCTGCCTCGGTCACGCCAAGGTGCAAAGGATAGTGCATGTCCTCCTTATCCATCGTGTCTACCAACAGGCGCACCGAACGCACCATCACTACGGTATTGCTCGACTTGATGGAGATTACCACGTTGTTGAAGTCGTGTTTCTTGCAAATGCGCAAGAACTCCATGCAACTCTCCACTATACCCTCTGGCGTGTCGCCATAGCGGTTGCGTATGCGGTCGGACAACGACCCATGGTTCACGCCTATGCGAATGGCGGTGTGGTTCTCTTTGCAGATGTCAAGGAATGGCACCAACCGTTCCTCTATCTTCTTTAGCTCGTTGGCATATTCCTCGTCAGTGTAATCGTGTTTCACGAACTTACGAGCCGGATCCACGTAGTTGCCCGGGTTGATGCGCACTTTCTCGGCATACAACGCCGCCACGTCTGCCACGCGAGGGTTGAAATGCACGTCGGCGACGAGGGGTGTAGAGAAACCGTCATTCCGTATACCGGCATTGATGTTCTTCAGGTTCTCCGCCTCTTTCACGCCTTGTGTCGTGAGCCTCACGAGCTCTCCGCCCGCCTTGACTATACGCTCCGCCTGAGCTACGCTGCCCTCGGTGTCATCGGTGCTTGTCGTTGTCATCGACTGTATGCGCACGGGGTTCTCGCCACCCATGTCCAAGGCGCCGATGTGCACCACGGATGACTCACGACGGTGATAATTAAACAAGTCCATTCTCAGCACTTGAATTTATAGTCGGTTATTGAATCCAAGTCGGCGTTGGCCTTCTCTATCTTCTTGCCAAGTCCGGCTTTCCATGCGTCCACCTTCTTGGCAATGTCCTCATCGCCCAACGCCATCATCTCGGCGGCAAGGATGGCAGCGTTCTGTGCCCCGTTCACTCCTACCGTAGCCACAGGAATCCCCGGAGGCATCTGGATGATGGAGAGCATGGCATCCAAGCCATCGAGCATACCCTTTATTGGCACGCCAATGACAGGCAGAGGCGTGGATGCCGCTATAACGCCTGGCAGGGCGGCTGCCATGCCAGCGCCGGCGATGATGACCTTCACGCCACGCGCCTTGGCTCCTTTGGCAAACTGCTCCACGGCATCGGGTGTGCGATGGGCGGAAAGGGCGTTCATCTCAAAGGGAATCTCCTGTTCCTCAAGCCATTTGCAAGCTTTCTCCATTACAGGAAGGTCGCTTGTGGAACCCATGATAATACTAACTAACGGCTTCATGCTATAATGTATATTATATCGGTTATTCTTATTGTTTCTTGTTTGTCAAATTATCGCCCAAAAGCCTATCACCGTTCCCGACAGGAAACCCGTTACCACTTGTGATAGGGAGTGTTGTCTTAATATCATGCGACTCGTGCCCACTGCCCCAGCAAAGACAAGGATGACACAGAACCACCATAACGGATTGAAGGCAAAAAGTATGGAGAAAGCCACCAACGCGCCTTCAAAGCCTCCTATCGCGGCGGTATGGGTGGAAATCTTCCACCAAACGTTGACCACCGCGCACACCACCTGTATGAGCAAGGCTGCCACAAGGATATTAGCCATGAACTGTGGCACATGGAAATAGCTCATCAGGAAATAGCACAGCGTGTAGCAGATGATGGCAATGATATAAGGCACCATGCGGCTCTCGCGCTTGCCAAGTTGCCAACGCGACCATCCCTGATAGCTGCGGTAGGCATGGATCAAGAGCGTGGGCAGGAGGATGGTAAACAGATACACCATCAGCAACACCAGGCTCTTATAGAAAAGTGGCATAAGGCTCATATAGCTGAAAATGAACAAAGCCAACAGCCCTGCCAAAGGCAGGTAGAACGGTGTGAACACCATGCTTACGGCCCTTGCCGCTATTATAATGTCTTTTTCTCGCATATCTTTATTTACAGATTAACATCTTCGAAGCCTTGCCACGGGCAACCCTAGCTGCTCTCGGTATTTCGCCACGGTGCGCCTTGCCAACGGATAACCCATCTTCTTCATCTCCTTGGCAAGCACGTCGTCGCTGAGGGGCTTGCTCTTGTCTTCTTGGCTGATAAGGTCTTTGAGCGCCAACTTCAACTTGCGTGTCGACATCTCCTCTCCGTCCTTGGTGACATAGCCGTCGGTAAAGAAGAAACGCAACGGAAACGTTCCCCATCGTGTCTGGGCATACTTCATGTTGCTCACGCGCGATATGGTAGAACTGTCGAGTCCCGTCTTGTCTTCAATGTCTTTCAGTTTCATTGGCTTGAGTTCCGCCTCGTCGCCGTTCTGGAAGAATTTACGTTGCCAGTTTATTATGGCCTTCATCGTGACATAGAGCGTGTTTCTCCGCTGCTTCACCGCCTCTATATAGCCTTGCGCCTTGTCAACCTTCTCCTTGGCGTAGAGCAAGGCTTCTTTCTCCTTGCGGTTCATGTTGTGCTTGTTGGTGCGGTAGGTGTCTACCATTTCCGTGAACGACGGGGAGACCTTGAGGTCGGGTATGCGTCCGTCGTTGATGGTGAATGTCACGTTGCCGTCGTCATCGGTATCGACAATGAAGTCTGGCGTTATCTGCTGCAGACTCCTGCCTTCCGTCTCTCCAAGTGCCGCACCGGGCTTGGGGTTGAGCTTTCTTATCTCGTCGTGTATGATGGAAGCCTGGTCGTTGGTGAGGCCCATCGATTGCGCTATCTTGTCCCAGTGCTTCTTTATGAAGTCGTCGAAATGATGTCCTATGACCTCTTTCATCAGGTCCTTGAGCTTGCCTTCGGGTCGTCGCGCTATTTGCAGCGACAAGCACTCTTGGAGCGAGCGCGCTCCAATGCCGGCAGGGTCAAACGACTGCAACATACGCAGCACCTTCTCTATTTCCTCCACTGGCACGTCTACGCCTTGGTATATCGCCAGCTCGTCGCCAATGTCATCAAGGTCTTTCCTCAATAAGCCGTCGCCATCGAGCGATCCAATGAGATATTCCATTATCTGCAGTTGCTCCTCGGTAAGCTCGGTCTCTCCCATCTGCTCCTTTAGCTTGTCGTAGAACGACGTAGTGTCTCCCCACACTATTTCCTCATAGTCGGCATCTTGATTGGCCAGCGAGTTTCCACGCGTCGGCTCAGGCATCTCGTCGTCGCTGCCCAAACCCTCCAACGCGTTGTCGAGGGCTTCCTCGCGTTCTTCACGCTCGGTCTTTTCCTCGTAAGAGTCGTCGTCCGAGGTGTCGCTTGTGTCCTCACCGCCAACGTTGTCCATTTCCGCCGCGTCGTCATCACGCTTCTCCTCAAGGGCGGGGTTGTCGTCAAGTTCGGCGCTGATGCTCTGTTCCAGTTCGGCGAGAGGCATCTCCAAGAGCTTCACCTGCAACAGTTGCTGCTGCGAGAGGCGTTGCTGCTGAACCTGTTGCTGGGTCTGCGCCTGTATGAGTTTCTGTTCCATTATTTAAAATAGTCTGTAAGTTGGGCGGCTTGCGTGGACAGCGCCTCGGGGTCTTCATTGCCGTATCGCCGCCAGATGTCGGCACACGGGTCGAGGAGCGGCGAGTCTGTGGATGTGTACTGGCTGATATAAGGGTCGCAAACCAAGAATACGTTCATCACGTCGACCACCTGCCGCGGTGTCTCACGTATGAGCTTGGCGAGGTCTTTCACCTCGGGTGTGTCTGGCGCCATCGTGATTGGCGTGAGACGGAAATACAGGTCAAGAATCATTATGAGCTTCACGGGGGTCAGACTTCCGATGCCTATCGGCTTGAAGTCTCTCTCCCACGAGCCACTCACCTCCACGCCGGCGTAGAAAGCCTGGGCGTTGCCAAAGCCGCTCATCTGCCTAAGCAGCGAGACACCACGCCGCAACTTGGCTGGGTTTCCGGCATACTCGTCCCACAACCGCTGCAGGCGAGGCGTGTCTATCTGGCGCAACTTGAATAAGCGGCGGTGGATCTGAGACGGATGAACATGAAGCTCCATCGCCACGTCCACGAGCGCGCGGCTATAAAGGCGTTTCACGCCTTGCGGATGCTTGAGATAGAGCTGTATGAGCAACAGCCAATAGTCATCGTGCCATTCTTCCCTTCGTGCCATAAGCGAACCTTATTTTGATTATGCCACAAAATTACAAAATTATCCTCAATATAGTCTTTATTCGATTCAAAAAGATTTCCGCGTCATATCCTGCTGAAATAGGTTATCACTTCCTCCCATGTCTTGAACTCGTCGCTGCCAAGCTGTATGGCCGTGGAAAGGAGGTTGTCGGCTGGGTGCAGGTCTATGAAGAAGTCGCCGTAGAGCAATTGCTTCTGGTTGGTGTAGACCACATGGTCGTGGGCAGGAGTGGAGAGGTATCGCTCTATCCATGAGGCGTTTGCGGCAAAACTGTCGTGCTCGTTGGTTGGCGAGGGCTCCACTATATAGACTTGGTATTTCTCTATCAACTCGCGAAAGGCTTTCTGCAAGCTCGCGCGCGGTTTGCCATAGCTGTCGGCAAGACAACTGCTGTCGATATACACTATTTGGCGCTCACGTTCTTCCTGCCTGTCGTCTATCCAGCGAATCACGGGCACCACTCCGCCAATGAAGCTCTTGTCGTCCATGCGGTGCCCTCCATGGAAATGGGCAGCCTGTGGGTAATGGGAGCGGAAGAGATCCCAAGTGTTCACGAGGTTGTCCTCGTCGCCAAACAGTCCCCACACCCTGCCTTGCTCCTTCGTCTTGTCGGCTTGCGCTATCTCCTCAAGGGCGGTGAAACACTTGTCGGTGATGTCCTTATACTCTTTCTCCAAGGCTTTCGTCACGATAAACTCTGTCTCGCCGTCTTGCCTCGGGTTCTGCCAAGTCTGCTTTCCGGTCATGCCATGCTCTTTCATGGTCTTGGCCATCTCAAAGGCCGGGTTCACGCAAATGCGATCGAAACCATAAAGCATCTCGGTATACATGCCACCCATCGACGTGCCTATTATGAGATCGGGCTTCTCCTGCTCCGCCTTCTCTCTCAACATCGCCAACCCCTCTTCGGGATGGAGCGGAATATCGAAAGCCACGACCTCCGCATTGGGGAACGTCTGGCGAATGAGTTTCACCGTACCCGAGGCCGACGAGGAACAGAAACCATGGTTATACATGATTTTCTTGCCCTGCATGAGGTCAGGATATTGTTTGACAAACGGGTTTTCTTTCTCCATGATACATTATGTTTGAAATTGCAAAAGTAACGATTTTTCCAAACTTACCACCGCTATTTTTCAAGTTTGACATTTTAAACACCACATTTATCAACAAACACTTAATATCACTTAAAAAAGCAAGTTGTTGAAAACAATTATGGCTTTTTCTTCATATCTTTGTAAAAGAAACTAAAGCATATAAAACATAATTTCATGAAACAACGCAAAGCTAATTTTTTGTTCCTCCTTGCCACCGCTGCCATGCTGTCGGTGCCTTGCACCGGGGACGCAGCTACCGTTAAGGCTAAAAAAAAGGCTAAGGCCGAGCCCACGGTTGAGCCAATGCCAACATGGACAGAGTGGCACGACTTGCAAGTGAACGAGGTGAACCGCTACCGCCTTCACTCCAACTTCTTCGCTTATGCCAACGAGGAAGAGGCAAAGGGTGGCGACATCGAGAAATCCTCACGATACCTCTCGCTTGAGGGCGCATGGAAGTTCAACTGGGTAAGAAACGCCAACGAGCGCCCGCAAGACTTCTACAAGGTTGACCTCGACGACTCCGCATGGAAGACCATGAACGTGCCAGGCAACTGGGAGCTCAACGGCTATGGCGACCCCACATACGTAAACGCAGGCTTCGCATGGAGATACATGTATAATGATGAAGTGCACAATGGCTGGAAACCGGAATACGCACCCGAAAACGCCTCCAAGACAAGCGTGCCCGTGAAAGACAACCATGTGGGTTCATACCGCCGCGTCATCGACCTGCCGGCATCATGGGACGGCAAGCAGGTCATCGCCCACTTCGGAAGTGTCACGTCAAACATGTACCTGTTTGTCAACGGCAAGTACGTGGGCTACACCGAAGACTCAAAGGTTGCAGCCGAGTTTGACATCACTAAATATCTCCATCCGGGCAAGAACCTCATCGCCTTTCAGAGCTTCCGCTGGTGCGACGGCTCCATGAGCGAAGACCAGGACTTCTGGCGTCTGTCGGGCGTGGCTCGCCAATGCTACCTTTTCGCGAAGGACGACAAAGTGCAGATGGAAAACATCCGCATCACACCCGACCTTGAAAACGACTACAAGGACGGCGAACTGCTCGTAGACGCATGGGTAAAAGGCCAGCCTATCGTGGAGTTCCGCCTGCTCAACGCCAACGGCAACGTCGTGGCAAAGCAAAGCGCCGACTTCCGCGGACGCGAAGAGGCTACAGTGCGCTTCATGGTGCGCAACGTGAAGAAGTGGACAGCGGAGACTCCTTATCTTTTCACGCTTGAGGCGGTAGTGAAAGACCGCAGCGGCAACATCGTGGAGGTCATTCCGCAAAAGGTGGGATTCCGCAAGGTGGAAATCAAGAACGCCCAGCTGCTCGTAAACGGTCAGCCTGTGCTCATAAAGGGTGCCAACCGACACGAGATAGATCCAGATGGCGGCTACGTGGTAACAGTGGAACGCATGATTCAAGACATCAAGATCATGAAGCGCCTCAACATCAACGCCGTGCGCACATGCCACTATCCCGACGACCCACGCTGGTATGACCTGTGCGACCAATATGGTCTCTATGTCACAGCCGAGGCCAACCAGGAGAGCCACGCATTTGGATATAGCGGCGACCAGACTACGCCTGTGGCGCAACCTGAGTTCGGAAAACAGATTCTGGAGCGCAACCAGCACAACGTGGAAATGCAGTTCAACCATCCTTCCGTCATAGTGTGGAGTCTTGGCAACGAGACCGACAACAGCAACAATTTCCTCGCGGCATACAACTGGATAAAGAAGCTCGACACCTCTCGCCCCGTACAATATGAGCGCGGCCTGTGGGGTGGCCCATACGACTCCGACATCTACTGCCCGATGTATTACACGGTGAAGAATTGCGAGAAATACAGCAAGGATCCGAACAGCACCAGACCGCTCATACAGTGTGAGTACAACCACACGATGGGCAACTCCGGCGGCAACCTCGTAGACTACTGGGAGCTCGTGCGCAAGTATCCTAAGTTCCAAGGCGGCTACGATTGGGACTTCGTTGACCAGGGCTTGCACCGCAAACCCAACTTCAACGCTTCCCGCACAGTGGCCGACTTCGATGCCATCGCCGCGAAATACGAGCCTGGAACGGGTGCCATGTCACCTCTCTATACTTACGGTGGCGACTACAACAAGATTGACGCGTCCGACAACAACTTCAACTGCAACGGCATCATCGGCCCCGACCGTCAACTCAACCCTCACGCACGCGAGTTGGCTTACCAATACCAAAGCATCTGGGTTAAACCCGTTGATCTCGCACAAGGAACAATAGCCGTCTACAACGAGAACTTCTTCCGCGACTTGAGCAACTACCGCATGGAGTGGACATTGATGAAGGACGGAAAGAGCGTGCAAAGCGGCACCGTGGACAACCTGAACGTTGAGCCACAACAAAGCGCCAACATCTCGCTGCCTCTCAACATACCAAGCGACGGCGAGACAATGCTCAATATCGACTTCAAGACCAAGAGCGAAGAACCGCTTATCGCCAAGGGTCAGACCGTGGCATACGACCAGATTGCGCTCAATGAGGCTACACCGGTGACCTTCGTGGAGAACTCTACCTCGGAGAAGGTGAAAATACAAAACAAGAAAAACGAGCCTACTATTGTCATAGCCTCAGCAAAGGCAACAGTAGCTTTCGACAAGGCCACTGGCCTTCTCTGCCAATACACCGTCGACGGCAAGAGCTTGATTGGCGAGGGCGGCACGCTGAAGCCTAACTTCTGGCGTGCTGTTACCGACAACGACATGGGAGCCGGATTGCAGAAGAATCTCGCTGCTTGGCATAACCCGAAGATGACGCTTGCCAATGTCTCAGTGGAGAAGGTCAAGGAAAGCAAGGGCACAGCCGCCACTGTCACCGCCAACTACGACATGCCTGAGGTGAACGCCAAGCTGCGTCTGACGTATAAAGTCCACGGCGACGGCTCTATCGACGTTGAACAAGCCATGACAAAGGCAACAGCCGACGCCAAGGCTCCTAACCTGCTGCGCTTCGGAATAGTGATGGATCTGCCTTACAGCATGGACAAGAGCACATGGTATGGCCGTGGACCGATAGAGAACTACAACGACCGAAAGCTCTCCGAGCGCATTGGCCAGTACAGCCTCACCGCCGACCAACAATTCTTCCCCTATATCCGTCCGCAGGAGTGTGGCACGAAGAGCGACATTCGCTGGTGGAAGCAAAACAACGCCGAGGGTGTTGGCATGAGCATTAAGCCTGTCAACTCGTGGATGTCGGCCAGCGCGCTCCACTACAACATTGCCGACCTCGACGAGGGAATGGACAAGGGACAGCGCCACTCTCCAGAGGTGCCAAAGAGCAAGTTCACCGAACTGGCCATCGACCTTGTGCACCAAGGCGTGTCAGGAACAAACAGCTGGGGTGAGCCGCCATTGGAGAAATACCGCATTCCTTTCGGTGACATGACATTCCGCTTTGTCATCACGCCAACGAAATAAAGTCAAATGCCATACATAAAAAAGCCGCACGACCGTTGCAGTCGTGCGGCTTTTTTATGGCCTTTTGCGATACTAACGTAACGACGTTGCGATACTAACGTAACGGCAACGCCATTCTAACGTAACGGCAACGCGATACTAACGTAGCGGCGAAACGTCCACTTTTCCACGAAACGTGGAAGCTGGCAAACCGTCTTTGTTTACCAAGTTGGCCCTTGTGAAAGGCTGCCAAGCGTATCTCACATATCGCGGAGATTTCAGCTTAGTGGAAGTTAGCCTAACCTTGTTGCCTTTTATCTCTACCTGTGCCGGATAATAGAGGCCGTCTTCCTCCGCAATCTCGAAACACGAGGGAGACTTGCCGTCGGAGGTGTGGAGTCCGTCGCCGTAGGCAAACGTCACCACCAAAGCCTCTCCGTCTCTCGCCACGCTTTCAAACAATGGGCCAGAGGGAGTGATGGCGTGTCCGTAGGTGCGGTTCAATGCCCAGCGCGCCAATCGCTCGCCAATGGGTTGCTTGTTGACAGGATGCACATCGAGGGAATCGCCATGGTCTGACGACACTGCCATGCCCGTGTTAGGAATGGATTTCATCAAGCGGAGCTGGCTGTCCCTGAACCATGCCCACGACGGGCGACTAAGGCTCGACAACTGCACAAAATAGAAAGGCAATCGGGGATTGTTCCAGTTGCCCCTCCAACTGTCAACCAGCAGCCTGAACAGCCACTCGTGAGCCTCCATGTTGTGGGCGTTCGACTCTCCTTGATACCATACCACGCCCTTGATGGGATATTGCTGCAGTGGCATGATGCCGCTCTCGTAAAGATAGCACGGCTCATAAGGATGACGTCCCAAGCGGGTGCTGTCGTTGGCAAGGTTCTTTGCCGCCCTGCCTCTCACCCATTGCTGTATGAAGTCGTTGTGCAACCAATCTTTCAATATGGCAGGGAACTTGGTTTCCAAGGTGTTCCTGTCAATCCACGCCTCCGTTGGCGAGCCACCCACGGCATTGCATATCAGTCCTACGGGCACCTTCAGGCTGTCCCTGAGCATCTTGCCATAATAATAGGCTATGGCGGAAAAACGAGCTGCCGTCTCTGGCGAGGCACCCTTCCAAGAGGCATTGTCGAAATACTGCAAGTGGTTGAGAGAGTCAAGGCATGAGGCAGGCCATGCCATGTCGCGCGTCTCCCATCTGCCTTTCATGTCGAAGAGCCGCAAGTCGGGATCATCTGCCAAGGCTATGTCTCTCTTGCCCGTAGCGGCTTGGTCGAGCCGGAACGCCATGTTCGATTGTCCGGAGCATAGCCACACCTCACCTGCCGCCACATGGTGAAATTCCTTCTTTTGCTTGCCAGCCTGAATGGTGAGGGTGTAATCGGTGCCAACGGTCAAAGGGCGCAACTCCACGGTCCATTCGCCACGGTTGTTGGCTACCGTCTCCACCTCTTGTCCGGCTATGCTTACCGTCACCTTCTCTCCCGTGTCGGCAGTGCCGTGGATGTCGAGAGGTGTGTCGCGCTGCAACACCATGTTGTCGGTATAGATACACGGCAACTTCAACCCTCCATAGTCGCCCGTGATACCTCCATACACCGTCTTTGCCAAGATGCCCGCCCCCTCAGCATTAGGGTGTATGGCATCGGGCAACAAGTTAGGATATGGATAAAGAGGGGCATGGAAATCTATCAGTTCCGCACCGCTTACCCTTGCCACAGTCTTTATGGCCTCTTGTATCTCGTCGTGCCAACACTTGGTGCCCGATATGAACCTTGGATGGCGGTCGGCGATAGGTGTCATGCAAGTCAAGATAAAGCGCACCTTAGGATTGGCGGAGCGCAGGGAGTCCATCAGCGAGAGATAGTCTCTCACGAACTCATCCCGATAGTTTGGCCAGTTTCGCGGATCGGTGTCGTTGATGCCCAAGTGGATTACGGCAATGTCGCCCTTGAAGGCCATGGCTTGCCTGAACTCTTCCTGCCGCATATATGGGCGATGACCATGATTCAAAAGCGTCGCGCCTGGCTTGCCGAAATTGCCCACTTCATACTTGTCGCCCAACATCTTCTGCAGTTGCACGGGATAGGAGAAATGCTCCCTATCCTTGATGCCCGTGCCATATGTGATGCTGTTGCCCACGCAAGCCACCTTGATTTTCCGTGCCGTTTTCTTGCCGGCTGCCGACGAAGTGAGGAAACACACCGAAAACAACAAAACCGCCAATGTCCTCATAGGATATTTCAATCTTTCTAACAACATAGTTTATTATCAATATTTATCCATTACAGTGTCACTTTGAATTATCGTTCTTAGAATCTTCTGGGGCTATGTTGAATCGTGTGGATAAAATATTCTTTCTTGCGGATTCCCATCACGGATTATAATGATTTTGCACCACTCGGATTATTTTTTCTCCACACGGATTTGAAAGATTTGAAAGATTGCTATGCCGCAAGCGGCTACGCGATGGTTAATAAAACGATGCGCATGGGCGGTTGAAAGACGGTATTCGCAATCGGCGAAGCCGACATCTTTTATATCTTTAAAATCCGTGTGAAAAAAAACACAGGAGTATTAGGCTAACGTAGACTTTCTTCATGATTCAGATTTTCAGGAAGTGTATTGACCATTCGTTATTTGTTCGATATTCAACCTATCAAACCTGATGTCGTAATAATCGTCGGGCTCGGTCTCCGGATGACGGAAGGCATTTTCCTCCAACAAGAAGAAGATGCTGCCGTCCTTGCCTTGCACCATCGTGGAGTAAGCCGACGTGGTATCGCTGACGCGATAACAGCCTTCCCAATCCTTGGCGATAGCTTCCGGGGTAGCATAGTCGGAAGGCGACTCCAACGCCTTGTAATATATGCCCACGTTGGTACGCCCCGGCCCACAAGGAACGCTCTGGAGCAAAAGCTTCACCTTCTTGCCGTTCTTCTTGGCATCTACCAAGAGCACCTCGCCGTTGCAAGCGTTTTCCTTGGCTTCCACGCCATGATTGGCGGCACCCGAGAATGCCACCTTGCCCCACGAGCCAGTAGCCGATTTCTTGCTATCGTAAGAAAAGACATTGAAAAACCTTCCGCCCGTCACGCGGCTGCTAAGCAGCACGTTGCCATTTGGCAACTCCTCTATCTTGGCCTCATCGCCACGTGGAGCCGACTCTGCCACGTTCTTGCCCAGCATTGCCCAGCTCGCTCCAAAGTCATCGGTATACAATATCCGGTTTCCACTGCGCGTGGTAAGCACTACATAAACACGATAATACTTGCCTACCTTTATCGTTTTGCTCTGGCACATCCTGCCACTGGTAAAGAACGCCGACTCCACGTCTGGCATCAAGGCATAGATTTGGCTGGTCACTTCCTCGCCTTTCCATGTCTTGCCCTCGTCGTCGCTATAATATCTTCCCATCATCAATGGGTTCTTGCGCGACGACTCCCAATAGCCTATGCCGCCCGAGGCGCACATCATCAATATCCTGCCCGTCTTTCTGTCTACCACTGTGGCAGCGTCGCCGTGGGCACAGTCGAAACTGGTGGCAACGCCACTGCCGCCCTTTGCCACCATCTGCTCCACGGTGCTCCATGTGGCTCCCTTGTCGGTGCTGGTCTTCATCACGACGTCCAAGTGGCGACCGCCGCCTATGTCCCTGTTGTCGTAACGATGATCGGTGAAGGCAATCAGCTTGCCCGACTTGCATTCCACTATTGACGGAATGCGGTATTGCGCGTCACGGTTGGAAAAAACCGTCATGCCATGTCCCTGGACGCTTGCCGCCTGTGCCTCAACGGGCACGGCTGAAATTTCCGCCGACATTTGCGAGGGCATGAGAAGCGCCAATCCCATAGCCGACAAAAGCAACGCCTTGCCGACACTTGTAGAAAACATGTTATCGTGGTTGTTCATGGTATATTTTAGAAATTAGTTTACAGGTAATGTTGAAAAGTTAGATATAGTTGTCGCCTTTCTTCAGCTGCACCTCGTTGACATACTTGCGAACCAAGGCCGACGAGTCCTCCTTTTTGCAAATGAGCAACACGTTGTCTTTCTCCGCCACGATGAATCCTTCGAGACCGCTGATGATGCCCAAGATGCCCTTTGGCAACTTTACCACGTTGTGGTGGCTGTTTTCCATGTAGACATCGGAGTCGATCACCACATTGTCGTCGTTGTTTTTCGGCAGGGCCTCGTAGATGCCATGCCATGTGCCCAAGTCGGCCCAGCCGAAGTCGCAACTCATCACGCACACGTTGTCGAGCTTGTCGAGCACCCCTGCCTCGATGGATATGTTGGGATACGACGTGAAGCTCTCCGACATGTATGCCGCCTCCTGCTCGAACGTGGCATCGGGATTCTGCTTGTCGAAAGCCGCGAGCACGGTGGGCAAGAACTTGGAAAACATCGTTTGTATTGTCTTGGTGTTGGAGACAAAGATACCCGTGTTCCACAGGAACTCGCCACTTTCCATGAACATCTTGGCAAACTCGCGGTCAGGTTTCTCGGTGAAGCTCCTCACGTTGAAGATGTTTTCCATCATCGCCTTGTCGGTCTGGATGTAGCCATAGCCTGGCTCCGGTCGCGTGGGCTTGACACCCATTGACATGAAGGTATCGTGGGAGGCGGCAAAGTCCATCGCCGTCTTTACATTCTGGTTGAAAGCTTCCTCGTTGATTATGAGCTGGTCGCTGGGCACCACTATCAATACCGCGTCCTTGTTTTGCTTGGTTACATGATGGCTTGCCCACGCCATGCTTGGCGCGGTGTTTCGCAATATGGGCTCCACGAGGATGTTCTCTCTTGGCAATTCGGGCAGTTGCTGCCTCACGATGTCAAGATATTGTATGTTTGTGCAAACCAAGATATGATCGGGTGATATTATTCTTGCCATTCTGTCCCACGTCTGCTGTAGTTGTGTCCTGCCAGTTCCAAAGAAATCGAGAAACTGCTTAGGACGGCTCTCGCGGCTGCACGGCCACAGGCGCTGACCTCTTCCACCAGCAAGGATAAGGCAATATTCGTTATCGGGAAAAGACATCATAAAGTAGAGATTTATGGTTTATTTTTTTCAAAGCTACATATAAAAAACGACTCGGCAAAAGAATTGTTACACCTTTTCCTTATTTTTAGTTTTCTTTATTCTTTAATATAAGAGACGTTTTTTTTGTTTTCACTTCGCCACCTATCCTTTTTTTAGTAATTTTGCACCATCAAAGCTTTATGATATCATAAAAGCCCATTGCAATTCATGTCTAAGAAAAAGATTCTTCTTATCAACGATATATGTGGTTATGGCAAGGTAGCGTCGGCAGCAATGCTTCCCATCCTTTCCTATATGGGGCACGTCACCTACAACCTGCCCACCGCATTGGTGTCGAACACGCTCGACTACGGCAAGTTCAACCTTCTCGATACCACCGACTACATCACTGGAGTCTTTCCCGTGTGGAAAGAACTCGGCTTCCGCTTCGATGCCATCGCCACCGGCTTCATAGCCTCTGAGCGCCAGGCACAAATTATCTCAAGCTATTGTCAGGAACAAGAGAAGCTGGGCACGCCCATCTTCGTGGACCCCATAATGGGCGACGAGGGCAAGCTCTACAACGGGGTGACACCGTCGACAATACAAAGCATGAAAGAGATGACCGCCGTTGCCGACCTCATATACCCCAACTATACAGAAGCCTGCTACCTTACCGGAACCCCATACAACCCTGAGGGGGTGGACAAGGCCACGGCCTTCAAACTCATTGATGAACTTCACGCCAACGGTGCCAAGTCGGTGCTCATAACCTCCATCACCGTGGACGGTCAACACTGCGTGGCAGGTTTCAACCATATCGCCGGCGAGCATTTCCTGCTTGAATACACCGAGATACCCGTACACTTCCCTGGCACAGGCGACATTTTCTCTGCCGTGCTCATAGGCCACTTGCTCGACGGCATGGAGCTGAAACCATCGGTGAGGAAGGCAATGGATGCCGTTTACTCTCTCATAGACCACAACAAGGACAACATAGACAAGAACGCCGGAATACCGTTGGAGAACTATCTCAACATCTTGTAGAAGGCATCTCATAAAAGGCTATGAACTATTTCTCATCCCTTTTCACCACCCATTCCTCAATACAAACGGTGGTGGTGGTATCGCTTATCATCACCATTGGACTCGCACTTGGCAAGATCAAGATCAAAGGCATATCGCTCGGCATAGCCTGGGTGTTCTTCGCCGGCATCCTGGCAGGAGAACTGAGACTGTCGATAGACAGCAATATCCTCGACTACATAGAGACGTTTGGACTGTCGATGTTTGTTTATTGTCTCGGCCTTCACGTCGGACCCAACTTCTTTGGGTCGCTTCGCTCTGAAGGCATGGCGTTAAACTTGTGGAGCCTTGGCGTGATATTGCTCGGCACACTGCTCGCGCTATTGCTGATTCCGCTTACCAACGTGAGTCTGCCCGACATGGTTGGCTTGCTCTGCGGCGCCACCACCAACACGCCCGCGCTTGGCGCGGCCACACAAGCCCTTTCCCACTTCGGACTGCCAAGCAACAGCGTGGCTCTTGCCACTGCCGTGACATATCCTCTCGGCGTGGTAGGCGTGATAATAGCCATGATCATAATAAGAAAGGTTTTCGTAAAGCCACAAGACATGGAGGCCAAGCCCCTGTCGGACGATGACCAAACGTATATAGCGCAATTTCTCGCCATCAACCCCGCCATCGTGGGGAAGACCATTGCTGACCTGGCACACACTTCAAAACAGAAGTTTATAATATCGCGCATATGGCGAGGGAAAGATGTCATAGTGCCAATGGCAAGCACGGTGATACACGTAAACGACTCCATGCTCGTGGTGACCAACAAGAACGATGAGCAATCGCTGGAGCTGCTCTTCGGAAAGCGCGAAGACCACGACTGGAACAAGAGCAACGTCGACTGGAACGCCATCGACGCCAAGGTGGAGAGCCGCGTCTGCGTGGTGACACGCTCAGGACTCAACGGCAAACGCCTGAGAGACATACACATGAGGGCAGGATATGGCGTAAACGTGAGCCGCGTGGTGCGTGGCGACATAAAGCTCCTTGCCAGCGATGACCTGCGCCTGCAATACGGCGACAGGGTGACCATCGTGGGCAAGCACGAAGACCTCGACAACGCGGAGCATTTCTTCGGCAACTCCGTGAAGACCCTTGAGGAGCCTAACATAGGCAGCATATTCTTCGGCATCATCCTCGGACTCGCGCTTGGCACCATACCGATAGCCATACCCGGCATGGACGGCACCCTGCGCCTCGGCATTGCCGGAGGCCCAATAATCATGGGCATCATTGTGGGCGCGTTAGGTCCCAAGAGCCATATCATTTCCTATACCACGAGGTCGGCATCGCTCATGTTGCGCAAGCTCGGACTTGCGCTGTACCTTGCCTGTCTCGGACTCGACTCAGGCAAGGAGTTTGTCACTACCATCCTGCGACCGGAAGGCGCGGCATGGGTTGGCATAGGCTTCCTTATAACTGTGATTCCGGTGCTCATCATCGGCATCATAGCCTTGCACACACACAAATACGACTTTGGCACCATCTGCGGAATCCTGTGCGGCTCGATGGCGAACCCAATGGCGTTGGGTTATGCCAACGACAACTGCAAGGGCGACACGGCAAGCGTTTCCTACGCGTCGGTATATCCTATCGGAATGTTTATAAGGGTCGTGATAGCGCAGATGCTCATCATGATATTCACGTGAACATCCACACCGCATGAACAACCCTTTCTATTATTCTCCGTCAGCGGAGTGCCTCATAGCGACCAAGGAATTGGCTGCTTGGCTTGAGGGCAAGCCATCGCCTTTCAGCGACACTCGCGTGGACGATTCCTTCAGGAAAGAGATAGGCAAGGGAAAGATGTTCGGGGTGTTGGTTGTGGACGGTGACGATGGCTTGACGAGAGGGGAAAAGATAAAATATATAGCGGGCTACAGCGGCCAAATATGCGGTCGCGCCGATTGGGGCGAATTTGTGCCGGCAGTGTTCGACTATCTTCAACCCAACGATTATTTCAAACTGCACGAGGCGGAAATAACCCAACTAAACAAAGACATAAAATCCCTGTCGTCAGACATTGCGGACATGGATTGCGCCAACCAGCTGGAACTCGCCAAAGACAAGCGACCCACTTTCGTGAAAGGGAAACGCGACGGAGAAAGCGACGACGACTATGTGCGCAGGCGACAGTTTGAGAACGCGGAGCTTCACAGGTGGAAACTCAGGCAAAAGGAAGCCGAAAAAGGCATCTTGGAAGAGAAAGACCGCCTGACAACACTGACAACCCTGCGACGACAAAAGAGCGACGACTTGCAAACGTGGCTCTTCCGCCATTTCCGAATGCTCAACTCCAAAGGCCATGCCAAGGACTTGATAGAGATACGCGGCGGAGAAATGCCGCCAGCGGGCAGCGGCGAGTGCTGTGAGCCGCGGTTGCTGCAATATGCCTTCCTGCACGGCTTACGCCCAAAGGCCATGGCGATGTTTTGGTGGGGAGAGAGCCCCAAGGGCGAAGTGCGGCATCATCTCCATTTCTACCCTGCCTGCAACGGCAAATGCAAGCCTATTCTCAAATGGATGTTGCAAGGCATGGACGTAGACGACAACCCATTGGAGAACAAGCATGACGACGACGGCTTGACGGCTCAACTGCTGACAATCTATGAGGACAACGACATATGCGTTGTATGCAAGCCTGCCGGACTGCTTTCCGTGCCTGGCAAGAGCGAACGCGCGAGTGTGCTCACTGCCATGAGACGCCGGTTCCCCGACAGCGCGTCACCGCTCATAGTGCACCGGCTCGACATGGCCACAAGCGGACTTATGATTATAGCCAAGACCATGCAAGCCTACCACGACCTGCAACGGCAATTCGCAAACCACGAAATAAGAAAACGCTACGTGGCAGTGTTGAGCAACCCTCTGCCTGACGACACGCCCAAGGAAGGATTGATTTCCTTACCCATCAGGCCAGACCTCGACGACAGGCCACGACAGGTCGTAGACAAGGAACACGGGCGGGAGGCGATAACATATTATAAACAGGTGGACACGAACCGCCTATGGCTATGGCCGAGGACAGGACGCACACACCAACTCCGACTGCATTGCGCCCACCGCCTAGGATTGGACAATCCCATAAAAGGCGACACGCTCTACGGCACCGACAGCAACCGTCTCTACCTCCACGCCGAGGCCATAACCTTTCGGCATCCAACGACCGGCAAGGCCATGACATTCACGGAAAAAGCTCCTTTCTGAAAAATATTCAGCAAATTACCACACAAAAATTTGCCAATATCAACATAATAGGCTAACTTTGCAAAATAGGATAAAGACACTTGTAAGAGAAGGAATTCCGACATTCCAAGGAAGAATGTCGGAATTCTTTTTCGTATGTCTGTTTCCATAAGTAATAATAACCATTTAACTATTTAATACTGTTTTTATTATGGCATACATGTCACAGGAAGGTTACGACAAGCTCGTGGCCGAAATACGCAGACTTGAGTCTGTGGAGCGCCCTAAGGCTTCTGCGGCCATTGCCGAGGCAGCCGACAAGGGAGATTTAAGCGAAAACTCAGAATATGACGCGGCAAAGGAGGCCCAGGCACATCTCGAGGCAAAAATCAACGAGATGAAGCTTACCATAGCACAAGCTAAGATTGTGGACGTTAGCCGCCTGAAGACCGACGAGGTGCAAATATTGTCGAAGGTGAAAATCACCAACCTGCAAAACAACAAGTCGATGACCTACACCATCGTGTCGGAGAGCGAGGCAAACCTCAAGCAAGGCAAGATCTCCATCAAGACTCCTATCGCCCAAGGCCTGCTCAACAAGAAGGTTGGCGACGTGGTTGAGATAAAGATCCCACGCGGCATCATAAAGGTGCGTATCGACGAGATTAGCATCTCTGAATAAGAGAGTTGAGACAACAAAATAAAACCAGGAGGATAATAACTATGTCTACTATTTTCAGTAAGATTGCTGCAGGCGAGATACCCAGCTACAAATGTGCCGAGGACGACAAGTTCTACGCTTTCCTCGACATCAACCCCGTGAAGAAAGCCCACACCCTCGTGGTGCCACGCAAGGAGGTTGACTACATTTTCGACATGGACGACAACGACATAGCCGCTTTCGAGGTGTTCGCCAAGAAGGTGGCAATTGCCATACGCAAGGCGTTCCCATGCAAGAAGGTGGCACAGGTGGTGCTTGGCCTTGAAGTGGACCACGCTCACATACACCTCTTGCCTATCGACACAGAGGCCGACGTTGACTTCCACAAGCACGTGAAGCTGACCGAGGAGGAAATGAAGGAAACAGCCGACAAGATATTGGCGGAGTTCAAGAAACTCTAATCTTACGCAGGAGACGCAAGAATCAACAAACAAGGAATACTTTTTTGTTTTTCGGGTGATTATTTATCTGATTTGTTTTCAGTGAATAATCACCCGATTATTATTTACCACCAAAAGAAATTATCATTGCACGCTCTTGCCAATAAGAAATAAATCAATTATATTTGCATACACTATTCATACGGCACCATTTTATATAAGCAAAAATTAAACGACAATAAATGAAACAAGTCTGTATCCTTCTGGTCAGTCTGCTGACGTGCACGGCTACCATAGCGCAAAACTATGCCAACAAGCTGAAGAAGGCCAAAGGCATAGAAGTGACCTACCGATCGGTATACAAAGGCAAGGTAAGCCCGGGAAGCACGATAATGAAAGTGTATGGCGACCAGGTGAAACTGGAAAGCGTATGGCCAGAAGACAAGAAAAAAGAAAACGCCGACGCTCCAAAGGAAAAACACCTACAACAGGAAAGCTATATCGACTATAGCCGCCAATGCAGCTATCGACGTGCCATCATGCCCAACGACGAAGTGGTATATACCAACTCCCCGTTTGAATATGGCAAGGGATTCAAGGACGTGAAGGAAGAAAAATATCTTGGGCTCAAGTGCAAGGTTGTGCGCACGATAGTCAACTCTAACACCATCGACGTGTGGTATACCAACGACGTGGCTTTCCGAGGCACACCACAGACATGGGCAGGCGTGCCCGACGGCCTTGTGCTGCGCGTGGTGAGAAACGGCGACATGGTGCAAGAAGCCACACGCATAACGGCCGTAAAGAAGCCTACGGAACTGCTGCCCACCAACTGGGGACATTATCTTGACGTGAGCAACTATTCTTACGCCATCAACCAAAGCGGAGTGATTGTCGTGCCGGTGTTCGACCAGCAAACAATATGTTTTAACAACGCTAAACTGCCAAGCGGGGAACTTGAAACGGGAAAGACTTATGTGGCTGCCGGCGGCACCGTGATACTTAAAAAGGTGAAGCTGCCCGACAACATAAACGACCGCCAGGTGTTCGTGGAGGCAGTGCAGTATTCAGATGGCGACGCATACGACCGCACAGGCTCCATATTCATGATTCCTACCGGCAAGGCGCAATCGTTTATCGACGCTCTGCGTGACCTCAACAGCGTGCCGTCGTTCCATAGCGGCGACACCGACTACCATGGCCTGACGTCAACGGCTGAATATGACGTGCCGCTGGAACTAATGCGATTTTTCACTGGATTTGGCGTTCGCAAATACAACCACAACAAAGTGCCAGGACAGACATGGGTGGATTCGGTGCTCTACAAGGCTGAGGTGACATCGGTTGCCGAACAGCTCAAGGGCGAGGCGTGGATAGGTGCGTATATCGGCAACTGGGATGCCAAAGGTCACAGGCTGAGCGTGAAACTGAAATACTATCCCGACGGCGACCGCAATGCGCAGAAGACATTGCCCCTGTTCAACACCGTAAACTACATGGAGCAGGCAGGGCAACCCTACCCTATCTTCATGCTCAACGACTCGCTGACAACAACTTTCGAACTGAAGAGCGACGTGAAGGACGCCCGCCTGTTTTATCTCACCACCGGACACGGTGGCTGGGGCGGCGGCGACGAGTTCAACCAAAAGCCCAACACCATATACGTGGACGGACAGAAAATCATCACGTTCATACCATGGCGTGACGACTGCGGAACCTACCGCAACAACAACCCATGCTCAGGCAACTTCTCAAATGGCCTCAGCTCATCGGACCTAAGCCGTTCCAACTGGTGCCCGGGGACAATGACGAATCCAGAATACATTTACGTTGGCGACCTGAAAGCAGGAAAACATACCATCAACGTTAAGATCCCACAAGGTGCGCCCGAGGGTGGCAGCAACAGCTACTGGTGCATTTCTGGAACCTTAATATATGAATAAGAGAAAACACGCCTAACAACATTGAATGGCAAACGATTTTGACATAATAACATACAACCTTACGGAAGATTATGGGCAGGACGTATTGAACGTTCTGCTCACCGACCGCTCCGTGACCCAGTATAAGAATGATGGGATGACTCACCACATATTCTGGGGCACACACGACTATGAGCCTTTAGGCGAAGGATATGCCTACTATGACGAGATCGTGGCCGGGCATATCACAGGCGAACATGCTGATGTGGTCATGCCCAGAATAATGAAGAAAAAAAACATACAGAGCAAGCGCACCAAGAATATGGCCGAGATTTTCACCCCGGCATGGGTGTGCAACTTCATGGTAAACAACATAGACCAAAAGTTTTTCGGACGGCGTGACGTCTTCAACCGCGAGATTGGCAAAGACCGCAAGACATGGGAGACCAATCGCGAAAAGATAGCCATGCCCGAGGGAAAGACATGGGAGGACTATGTGAAGCTACGATGGATGGAGATAACATGCGGCGAAGCACCATTCATGACCAGCAGGTACGACACCACGACTGGCCAACCCATAAAGCTGGAAGACAGAATAGGTTTTCTTGACCGTAAGCTCCGCATCGTCAACGAAAACAACGACAACCATGACACCTGGATGAGAGGCGCAACCATGGCCTACCAAAATTGTTTGGCTTATGAATGGCAAGGCGACAACTTGCTGCTTGCCCGCAAATCGCTACTTTATGCTTTCATAGACAACTACGAATACAAGTTTGGCGAGCGACCCGCACACGATTTGGTGATGGAGATAGCCGACATCATCTCATGGAATATATGGCAGATGGACGGACTCAAATTCGTCATTCCAAACTCTTGCCACGACGTGGTTACCCACAACCTGTATGGCGAAGAAGAGCGTAATCCCTGCCCGGGTTGCAAGACTGGCAACATACACAAACACAACGGCATACCGGTATTGGTAAAGTCGTTCGAGACAGGCGAAGCCTATCCGTATCACATTGTGGTGAAAGAAAAGGAAGACCATGAAAGAAACAATCCTTGACAAGTATATCGTTGGTCGGGTGGAACCGCAAGTTTATGCTTTCACCACGGGCACCGTACCCAACTATCTGAAAGTTGGCGATACTTACCGCCCCGTGGAGCAGCGGTTGGACGAATGGCGTAGGGTTTTCCCTGACCTTGAAAAAACATATTCGGCATTATCGAAAGTCAGCGAGGATGTGTATTACCGCGATTTCGCAATACATTATTATCTTGAACACGACAAGCATTTCCACCGCCTTCTGCCAACGGATATAGAGGGGTTGCCATATTATTCGAAAGAGTTTTTCGAACATGCCACCTACAAGGACATGGAAGAAGCCATAGTGGACATCAAAACAGACTTTAGGGAGAACACTGGAAAATATCAATTCTATACGTTTGATAAACGACCTACCCCAAAGACGTTCACTTACCGTCGAGGCGACACGCCTTTTAGTCTCCGACCAAACCAGCAAGAAACCGTCGAGCGTTTTACCAAAGCTGTAAAACGAGGGCGTACCAACTTGCTGATGTATGCCGTCATGCGCTTCGGCAAGACTTTCACCGCCCTTAGTTGTGCACTTTCAGACAAACGTTACAAGA
The DNA here is from genome assembly GCA_963599465.1 of Oscillospiraceae bacterium. Classification (GTDB taxonomy): domain Bacteria; phylum Bacteroidota; class Bacteroidia; order Bacteroidales; family Bacteroidaceae; genus Prevotella. The sequence continues at coordinate 27,906 of CAVBXD010000012.1, forward strand.
CCATTATCGTGGTTTCGGGCAAGGCCGACGTGAAAGACGAATGGAAGAAAACCGTGGAAAGCATCAAAAACTTCGAGAATTTTGACTTTATCGACACGGAACGGTTAAAGAGAAATGCGGATGCCGTCAACAAAAGCCTTGGCAACAAGCATCGCGCGGTGGTGTTCTTGACACTGCAAGACTTGAGCGGCAACACTGTCAAGCTTCGACACAAAGAGATCTTTTCGCGCCAATGGGATATGCTCATCATCGACGAGACACATTACGGCGCACGAGCCGAAGAGTATGGTAAAGTGCTGAGGGGCAACAAGAATGAACTTAAATCGGAGACAAAATACACTGACACGGCAGACGACTACGACAATAATGATGATTTGAAACGCCTCAACTCCAGTATTCGCCTGCATCTTTCAGGCACACCTTACCGCATATTGATGGGCAGTGAGTTTGAGAAAGAGGATATAATAGCCTTTTACCAGTTCTCAGACATCGTAAGGGACAAGGAGAGATGGGACGCTGAACATTTGGATGATGACGAATGCAACGAGTGGGACAATCCTTATTACGGTTTCCCACAGATGATACGGTTCGCCTTTAATCTCAACGATTCGGCCATGCGGAAGTTGGAGGAATTGAAAAAGGCCAAAGTGGAGTATGCCCTCAACGAGCTGCTGCGCCCCATGTCAATATTGAAGAACAAAGACGGGATGCACCGGCAGTTTGTTCATGAACGTGAAGTCTTGGACTTGCTTCTTGCCATAGACGGCAGCAAGGAAGACAACAACATATTTGGATTTCTGAACGACAAGCGCATCAAGGCAGGAAAGCTTTGCCGCCACATCGTGATGGTGTTGCCTTATCGTGCCTCGTGCGATGCCATAGAGACCTTGATAAAAACGCACAAGTCTGAGTTCAATAGTCTTGGACAATATGAACTGCTTAACATCTCGTGAGTTGACGATGAGCGACGATTCATGAACAGCCGCGAGGTGAAAGACAGCATAGAACAGTGGGAAGGCCGCGACACCAAAACCATCACGCTGACCGTAAACCGTATGCTTACAGGAACTACGGTAGAACAGTGGGACACCATGATTTACCTGAAAGACACCGTGTCGCCACAAGATTACGACCAAGCCATCTTTCGTTTGCAAAACCAATATGTGAGAGAATACAACGACGGCAAGGGACACGTCATAAAATACGACATGAAACCACAGACGCTTCTCATTGACTTTGAGCCAGCGCGAATGTTCCGAATGCAGGAGTCGAAAGCACAAATATACAATGTAAACACAGACCGAAAAGGCAATGGCAAACTGAACGAGCGAATAGCTGAGGAACTGCGGATTTCACCCATTATCATTGCCAACAAGGGCAAAATGCATGAGGTGGAGCCAAACGATGTTATGGAGGCTGTCAACGCTTATTCCACCAACAAGACCATTTTGGATGAAGCTACGGATATACCAGTTGACGAGCGACTGCTTGCAGACGACGGGATACTCAATGCCTTGAAGGTGTTGTATCCCATCAACTCAAAGAAAGGCATAAAGATGCCTGCCTACAAGGGCGAGGGCGACGATGTGGACACAGGCGACACTCCAGACGACAAGGATGAAACGTCGCCAAAGGCAACCAAAAGTGAGGGTAATGAAGATGAAGACTATCTTCGGAAGAAACTGTCAACATATTATTCGCTGATACTGTTTTTCGCCTTCCTTACCGACAGCCGTGTAGCATCGCTCGATGACATACTCAAGGTGATAAACACAAATGGGGCAAATAGGCGCATTGCACGGAATGTCGGCATAGACAAGAAGATCTTACAAACCATCCGCAACCTTATTAATCCGTTTGTGCTGAGCGACTTGGACTATAAGGTGTCGCACATGAACCGCTTGTCGCACGACACGTCCGTGCCACCAGATGAACGGGTTGACAGGGCTATGAAGAAATTCGGGCGGCTCTCCACGTCTGAGGTGGTAACACCTGAATGGGTGGCCGATAAAATGGTTGGGTATCTGCCAGCCGACAGGATAAAGCGTGGCACAATAATCCTGGACATCGCCGCAAAACAAGGCGAGTTTGCCAACGCTCTTTTCAAGGCCTTTGGCAAGAAGGTGAAAAACACCATATACTCACTGCCCACGTCTCCGCTGACCTACGAGTTTACACGGAAGGTCTACGAGTTGCTTGGACTACCCGTAAAGAATGTCATAGAGAATTATAACTCCTACGATTTGTTGAACGAGAAAAAGAAAGACAAGATAATGAAAGATATCATTGCACTGAACACAGATATTATCATTGGCAATCCGCCTTATCAGGATAATGCCGTTGGAGAGCAGAAAACCTACAACGGTCCACTCTATAACCATTTTCTGGATTGCGCATACACCGTTTGTGGCTTGGTGGAGATGATACATCCCGCAAGGTTTCTCTCCAATGCCGGCAGCACACCAAAGGCATGGAACAGAAAAATGCTTGAGGACAAGCACCTGAACATATGCGAATTCTTCCCAAAGAGTGAAAATCTGTTTGATGATACGGAAATCAAAGGCGGTATAGCTATAAGCCTAAGAGACAAGGAGGTGGTCAAGCATGCCATAGGCTTGTTTACACCTTATCCAAAACTGAACGACATCATACAAGCTGTTGTAAGCCACAAGAATTTCAAGTCAATGAGCGACATAGCTGTCTCTCGAACGGCTTACCGCTTTACTGACAAGATGCACGAAGAACATCCGGAAGCCCTTGCTCAACTCAGCAATGGCCATCCATACGATGTATCTACCAATATCTTTGAGCGTCTGCCACAAGTGTTCTTTGACAAAAAACCTGCTGATGGCAATAATTACATACAAATATTGGGACGTATCGACAATCAACGTGTCTTGAAATATGTGAGACGTGACTATATCCGTAATGTGCAAAACCTTGACAACTATAAAATTTTCCTTTCCAAGGCTAATGGAACAGGGGCGTTTGGCGAAACTTTAACACCGCCAATTGTTGGTGCACCCTCAGTAGGCAACACGGAAACATTTATAAGCATAGGCCTTTTTGACTCTGAAAAGGAAGCCAAGGCTCTTATGAAATATGTCTGCACCAAGTTTGCCAGGGCACTCCTTGGTGCGTTGAAGACAACGCAGGACATCACTCCAGAAAAGTGGAAGTATGTGCCGCAACAGGACTTCAGCGACAATTCGGACATTGACTGGAGCTTGCCTATAGATGAAATCGACGAGTTTCTTTACAAGAAATACAACTTGTCGCCTACCGAAATATCGTTTATTAAAGAGAATGTACAGACCATGAAATAATAAAATGCAGCAATGATTCCGGCAAGTTAGCCAGTAATCATTGCTGCATTTTATTATAGTAGGTTTGTTGCCAATGTTATTGCTGCATGTCGTGAAGCTTATGATAATAGCCGTCCTTGGCCATAAGCTCGTCGTGGGTGCCTCGCTCCACTATCTTGCCCTCGTGGATGACGCAAATCTCGTCGCTATTCTTGATTGTTGACAGCCTATGCGCCACGGCAACGGTGGTGCGAGTCTTCATCAAGCGGTAGAGCGCATCCTGCACCAATCGCTCGCTCTCGGTGTCGAGAGCCGAGGTTGCCTCGTCGAGGATAAGGATGGGCGGGTTCTTCAAGATGGCACGGGCAATGCTGATGCGTTGGCGTTGACCGCCCGAGAGACGGCCGCCACGGTCGCCGATGTTGGTATCGAAACCATTTTCCGTCTCCATGATAAACTCGTAGGCATTGGCTATCTTGGCGGCGCGGATTATTTCATCATCGGTGGCGTCTTCCTTTCCGAACTTGATGTTGTTCTTGATAGTATCGTTGAAAAGTATAGCCTCCTGGTTGACATTGCCTATAAGAGAGCGCAAATCGTGTATGCCAAGGTCCTTGACATTGATGCCATCTATGAGCACCTCGCCCTCTTGCACGTCGTAATAACGGGGAATGAGGTCGAGCAAGGTTGACTTTCCACTGCCACTCTGACCCACAAGCGCAACGGTCTTGCCCTTGGGAATGACGAGATTGATGTCTTTCAACACATATTGCAGCTCATCAGTATGCGTGTCGGTATAGGCAAAAGAGACGTGCCTGAACTCTATCTGGTGGTCGAAAGAGTTGATGTGCACGGGATTTTCCTTGTCCTTAATGTCTATTTCTGCCTTCAATATCTTGTCGATGCGTTCCATGGAGGCGAGTCCCTTCGGGATGTTGTAACTCGCCCTGGAGAAGTCTTTCAACGGATTGATGATGCTGTAAAGCATTACAAGATAATAAATGAACGTTGGCCCGTCGAGCAAAGACTTGTTGAGCACGAGTATGCCTCCCACCCACAACACGACAATGATCATCACGGTGCCAAGAAATTCCGACATAGGATGAGCCATCTGTTGCCGTACGGTGACTTTCAACAACTGGGTGCGATAAGAAGAGTTTACCTTATTGAACCTGTCGTTCATCTTCTCCTCGGCGTTGAACGCCTTTATTATCCTGAGTCCGCCCAACGTCTCTTCCACTTGGCTCATGGTGTCGCTCCATAATGTCTGGGCGAGAACGCTCTTGGCCTTGAGCTTCCTTCCCACGAAGCCCATGAACCATGTGAAGATGGGCGCGAAGATGATCGTGAAAATGGTGAGCTGCCACGATATTACAATCAAGGTGACCAAATAAGCCACTATGAGGATAGGGTTCTTGAAAATCATGTCGAGCGACGACATGATGCTGTTCTCCACCTCCTGCACGTCACCGCTCATCCTGGCTATGATGTCGCCCTTGCGCTCCTCGCTGAAGAATGACAACGACAGAGAGGTTATCTTGTTATAGAGCATGTTTCTTATGTCTCTCACCACGCCCGTGCGTATCGGCATGATTGTAGCCGACGACAGGAAATAAGACATGGTCTTGAGAAAAGTGGTAAACGCGAGAAAGAGACCTATGATCAACAATGTCGTGGTGGCAGAGGTGCTTATGATAAGCTCCTGCACGTAATACGAAAGGTTGTTCTGCAACACATCCTTGTCGAAAGCCCACGGCAAGAGCTCGTTGGCCCGCAAGCCACCGTCGACCTGGAAAAGGATTTGCAGTATTGGTATGAGTGCCGCGAAGGAGAAGATGTTAAGCAATGCCGAAAGCACATTGAAGAACACCGAGAGAAACAGGTATTTCTTGTATGGCGGCAGGAATCTCCGCAACACTATCATGAACTCTTTCATAAAATATGCTCTTAATGGATGGTTAAGACAAAAGCTCGCCTATCAGCGTGGCCGACGAGCTGCCCGTGATTCTCACTCTTACCGTTTCGCCTATGTGGTGGTTTCCCTTTGGCACTACCACAGCCTTGTTTTGCGGCGTGCGTCCCATGAGTTGGTCATGGCTGCGCTTTGAGAATCGCTCTATGAGAATGTCGAACTCCTTGCCCTCGTCTTCCTTGTTTCGCTCAGCCGATATTTGTGTCTGGAGACGTATGAGCTCGTTGAGACGACGTATCTTCTCATCCTCACTCACGTTGTCGGGCAAGTGTTTGGCGGCATAGGTTCCAGGACGCTCAGAATACTTGAACATGAACGCGGAATCGAAACGCACGGTCTTCACGAGCGACAGCGTCTGCTGGAAGTCTTCCTCTGTCTCGTCGTGATAGCCGACAAATATGTCGGTGGTGAGTCCGCAATCGGGTATTATCCTGCGTATTGCGTCAACCTTCTCAAGATATTCCTCACGCGTGTATTTACGGTTCATGTCGCGAAGCACTTTGGAGCTTCCGCTCTGTGCCGGGAAATGTATGTGGCTGCAAAGGTTTGGCTCATCGGCAATGGCATGCATGATGTCCTCTGTCATGTCCTCCGGGTTGCTCGTCGTGAAGCGCACACGCATATCGGGCACGGCCTGAGCCACCTTGCGCAGCAATTCGGCAAAAGAGCACACGTGCAGTTCCTTGCCACCCTCTTCCTCTATCACTATGCCATTCTCGGGTCGCTTGCCGTTTGGCAAGAGTCCATAACTGTTGACGTTTTGCCCAAGCAGTGTCACCTCCTTGAATCCACGGTCGCACAAGTCGCGCACCTCGGCGAGGATGCTCTCCACGTCGCGTGAACGCTCTCTGCCCCTTGTGTAAGGCACTATGCAATAATGGCAAAAGTTGTTGCAACCACGCATTATGCTTACAAAGCCGCTTACGCGGTTTCCGCCAATGCGAGTGGGCAACACGTTGCGATAAGTCTCCGTGGTGGATAGTTTCACGTCTACGGCAGGCAGTCCTTGCTCGGCGGCAGCCATCATCTCTGGCAGGCTCAAATAGGAGTCAGGGCCACACACTATGTTGGCGTGGTGGTTTTCCACAAGATCGTCTCTAACGCGCTCTGCCATACATCCAAGCACTCCAAGCACCGTCTTCGAGCCTTTTTTCTTCTTGTCGGCAAAAAGCTGGTCGAGCCGCTGGTATATCTTGTTCTCGGCGTTTTCCCTTACCGAGCATGTGTTGAGGAATATCGCGTCGGCTTCAGCCTCGTTGTCGGCAGGCTCATACCCTGCCATCTTCATTACCGATGCCACCACCTCTGAGTCGGCGACATTCATCTGGCAACCATAGGTCTCTATATATAATTTCTTCATGAGTTGTTCGTTGATGTGAATAAAAAAAAGTCGGGCCGTAGGCTAAATTGCCTTCCATTTGGCTATGCGTGCCCAAAACGCGTAAAATACCACCCCCGTCACCAGACCGCCGAAAGCATCGACGGCATAATGGGCGCGAATATATACCGTGGCGAAGAATATGCCGACGCATAAAGGCAGAATAGTGAACACGAGTGCCTTGCTGCGCGTGCGTATGGCGAGGATAAGACACACCAAGGCAACGCCTATGTGTGAGCTCGGGAAGGCACCTGTAGGACGCTCGTTCTCGTGCACGTCGGCTATAAGCTGATACCCCAGGCCGTCGGTCCACCCTGGAGGTTTCATTATATGCCAGTTGCCAGCCATGTTGTCGCCTACCATGGGAAACACTCCCTTGACCACGTTTTCAATGCCTATGGCAGGATAATAATACATTGGGCCTGCCACGGGGATAAGGTCAAATATGAGGAAATAGGTGAAAAACGACGCCAAGACAATGAAGCAGCACTTCTCAAACTCCTTGTTTCTCGCAAAGAAATAGAAGACGCACACTAATATGATAATGGGATAATAAGACACGTATGACAACTCGAAAAACTCGCTCAACACCGGTTGCGTGCATTTCTCGGCGAAGACGAGGGCTGGCTGAAAGCCGAAGATGGCCTGATCCCACGCCGCGAACACATGGTCGAGGTTGGGGAAAAGCGAGTTTATTTCTGACGTGTCTTGATACCACCACGCCAACAACAACATTTGAATGGTGACACGGATAAACTCCATTATCTTCGACGGCATGAACCTGTAAACCGCCCACAACCCCATGGTGATGGCAGCGACACGCACACGTCCCCAAATCATTGCCTGGGGATTGTCTATCTTGGTGAAACAAAACAACACCACCAAAAGCGTGATAGCCGCATAAACGAGTATCACCCATTCGAGTGCCAAAAGACCTTTGCGCGGCCTTTCCTCTATCGTGAATAAATCTTTTAACTTCAAGGTTGACAATCTATAAAAAAATGTCTAAAGCCAATGATTCTCCTTATACCACTCTATGGATTTCCTCACACCCTCGCGAAGCTTGACGCGTGGAGTGAAACCCAACTCGTCGCACGCCGGTTCGATGTTGCACCTCCAGTTGCGCTGTCGGAGAATGTTAAACTTGTCGTTGTTGAGCACTATAAGCTTTCCTGTTATCCTGCCAACATACTCTCCAACGAGCGTGACTATCCTCAGCACCCATTCTGGCGCGGTAATCCTTATCCACCAAGGCTTACCCAATTCCTCGTGTATATAGTCGCTGAAAGTGGAGCTTTGGTACACATCGCCATCAGAGAGGAAATATTTTCTTCCCGACATGCCATGGTCGAGCGCGAGAAACACCGCCTGCACGAGATCCTCCACGTAGATGAAGGTAATGTCTTGACGCTGATACCCCACCGCGAAGTCAACATGGTCGCGTATGCTCTTCGCCATTACGAAGTAGTCTTTCTCACGCGGACCATAAACGCCCGTAGGCCGGAGCACGATATAATTGAAATCGTTTCCTATCGAGTCGAGAAACTGCTCGGCCATGAGCTTGCTCTTTCCGTAAGCCGTGTTAGGCCGTGGTGTGTCCTGCTCTTCTATCTCCTGGTAAGGCTGCTTCTCCTTGATGGCGCCGTAAACGCTGAGACTGCTCATGTAGACGAAACGCTTGACAGGCATGCGAAGCTTCAGTATGGCATTGACAAAGTTCTTCGTGCCCTCATAATTTACCTTCATGAAATCGTCTCTGTGCAGACACTTGGTGACACCCGCCGCGTGTACTACATAGTCGAAGTCGTGACCTCGAAGCGCATCAGTGAGCGCGTTCTCGGAAGAAAAGTCAAGGTCTATGAAATGAATGCGATCATCTTGCAGATACCGGCGCGAGCTGGTACCCCTAATACCTGCCCACGTCTCAAAGCCACGTCGCAACGCTTCCTCTACAATAAAACTGCCAATAAAGCCGCTGGCACCGGTTATTAATATCTTCATAATCAATCAGGTTACAAAGTTAATATATAATTCAGAATATTTTGCAAAATAATGTGATTTAATTAGGATGGTTGAAAAGTTTTTCGTTAATTTGCAGATAAATATAATTCAAACCTTTTTATATTATGGGAAAGAAGGACCATCAATCCAAGAAAGAGCGTCGAGGCGGCAAGCACATGACAAAAAAGCAGCTTGCAAAGGTTCTTGAGGCATTTTTCAGTTCGCAGCCAGACAAGACCCTTACCCTTAAAGACATATTCCACTCGCTTCGCCTTAACACGCATCCCTTGAAAATGCTCGCCATGGACATCATGGACGAGATGACGTGGGACGATGCCATAAGCAAGGTCAGCGACAACTCTTATAAGCTCAACACCAATGGGCAAGTGCAGGAAGGCCGCTTCGTGAGAAAGTCTAACGGCAAGAACTCGTTTATCCCCGACGGCAGCGACAAGCCTATCTTCGTGTCGGAGCGCAACTCCATGTCGGCTCTCACGGGCGATCGCGTGAAGGTGTCGATGATGGCTCGCCGACGCAACCACATCAAGGAGGCGCAGGTAATAGAAATACTGCAAAGGGCGAAAGACCAATTCGTGGGCAGGCTGAGGGTCGACAAGGACATTGCCTTCCTCGTGGCAGCAGAGAACACCCTAGCGCAAAACATCCTCATACCGAAAAACAAGCTCAAGGGCGGCAAGACCGACGACAAGGCTGTGGTGAAAGTCACGGCATGGCCCGACAGCGAACATAAACACATCATCGGCGAGGTGATAGACGTGCTCGGCAAGACGGGCGACAACGATGTGGAGATGAACACCATCCTCGCGCAATATGGCCTGCCTTACAAATACCCGAAGAACGTGGAGGCTGCCGCCGACAAGATTACGGGTGAAATAACCGAACAGGACGTGGCTGAGCGTGAGGACTTCCGCGACACTTGGACTTGCACCATTGACCCGAAAGACGCGAAGGACTTCGACGACGCGCTGTCAATAAAGAAGCTCGACAACGGGCTTTACCAGGTTGGCGTGCACATTGCCGACGTAAGCCACTACGTCACCGAGGGTTCCATCTTAGACCGTGAAGCAGTAAAACGCGCCACGTCCGTCTACCTTGTAGACCGCACCATACCAATGTTGCCAGAGCATCTCTGCAACTTCGTTTGCTCGCTCCGCCCCAACGAGGACAAGCTTTGCTACAGCGCGATCTTCGACCTTGACGAAAACGCTGACATAAGGGCTTCGAGGATTGTGCACACCATCATACGCTCCAAGCGCCGTTACGCTTACGAGGAGGCACAGCAAGTGCTGGAAGACAACGGCGTGGTAGACGGCACCGGAGAACCTGCTCCAAACCCCGGCAAGGAAGGTTTCAAGGATGAGTTTGGCTGGGAGATATGCACGCTCGACAGACTTGCCAAACTTTTGCGCAAGAAGAGGTTCAAGGACGGTTCGGTGATGTTCGACACCGAGGAACTCCACTTCGACATCGACGAGAAAGGTCACCCCATCCGCTGCTACTTCAAGCGGTCGAAAGACGCCAACAAGCTCATTGAGGAATTCATGCTCCTTGCCAACCGCACCGTGGCAGAGAGCGTTGGGTGTGTGCCTAAAGGCAAGAAGGCCAAGGTATTGCCTTACCGTGTACACGACAATCCTGACCCTGAGAAGATGGAGACTCTCAGGAAGTTCATTGCGCCGTTTGGATTGAAGGTAAAGACCGACGGCACACGCAAGGCCATGATAAAGAGCATCAACAAGCTCATGAGCGACGTGGGAGAGCGACGCGAGGGCAAAGTGGTGCAGAGCGTGACGCTGAGAGCTATGATGAAGGCCAAGTATACCACGCACAACATTGGTCACTTCGGTCTCGGATTCGAATATTACACCCATTTCACCTCGCCTATCCGCCGCTATCCCGACACCATGGTTCACCGTTTGCTCACCAAATATCAAAACGGTGGACGCTCTGCCAACGAGAAGCACTACGAGGAGTTGTGTGAGCACTGCTCCAGCATGGAGCAACTGGCACAGAACGCAGAAAGAGACTCCATAAAGTTTAAGATGGTGGAGTTCATGGGCGACAAGATTGGCAACGAATACGACGCCCACATCTCAGGCATCACCTCTTATGGCATATACGCCGAGATTGACGAAAACCACTGCGAGGGCATGGTGCCAATGCGCGACCTCGACGACGACTACTATGAGTTTGACGAGAAGAACTTCTTGCTGCGCGGACGGAGGCATCACCACAAGTATCAGCTTGGCGACCCCATACGCATAAAGGTGGCAAGGGCAAACGTGGAAAAGAGGCAGCTCGACTTCATGCTCGCCGATACCACGCAAACAAAAGACAAAAACAGGCACACGGCCAACCATTGACCCATTGACCGACGGTCTCTTGGTGCTCAACTATCCGTGACACACAAATCATCCTCGGCATGAGCCAGGATCCGTTGACGAAAGAGGATTAATGACCTACAAAGGCAACCGCCGACACGTTTTGAGGTTTCAAAACGTGTCGGCGGTTTTTGGTTGTATGCCTGTGGGATAATCGCCTGTCAGTTAGCTGGCATAGCGGCGCGCAGACCGGTGAGACCGCGGCGGATGAGATCCTTGGTGCCGCTGCCGTCGTTGACGTAGGCCTTGACCATCTCGGCGTAGTCAATGGCATCCTTGAGCCGCTGCGACGGGGCAACCACGGCTTGTGCGGTCTTGAGGGCTTCAAGCAGTTCCTTCAGGTCGGAGGGCTCGGCGAGATTGCCGGGGCGCATCATGCTCAGCGCGGCGTTAAGCTCGCTGACCAGTGCCGCCCCGTTGCCCTGTCGGTTGTCGAGATATGTCTTGAGCGCCTCATAACGCTGACGCATGGCATCGATGCCGTTCTTGGCCCACGGCGCATACTCGGGCACCTTGGTCTGCATGTCGTCCCAGGCCTGCTGTTCCTCAAGGCGCTTGGCAGCCACACGCATCAGTTCGGTGAGGGTGGCGTTGTCGACGTAGGTAGTATCTTCGACGGGTGCGTCGAGGCGGAAATAGTGGGTGATGTGGCTGTCGGCGTCGTAGTCGGGCACGAGGTCGAGGCGGTCGGCATCGGCTTGGCTATGGAGCGTGGCCTCATCCCAGGTGTGTATGTCCTTGGCGGCCATGACCAGCGGACCGCGCATGAGCGCAGCCGCCCACATGGGTTTGTAGTTGTGGTTGCGCGTGATGTCCATCTTGTCTGGCGTGTAGTCGAGGTGGGGGCCGTAGGGCATGGTCACCACCACGCTGTCGCCACGCTGCCACTGGCGTGCGGGCACGGTCACATAAGAGCCAGGCTGATAGCTGGCGGCGAGCTCATGGCCGTTGACGGTGACGGAGAAGCCGCTGGTGGCCCAATAAGGCACGCGGAGCTTCATGGTGAAGGCCTTGCGCCCCTTCTCCATGCGGATGACCGACCGCTCGGCTGGGAAGGCACACTGCTGGCTGAAGGTCAGGCCCTGCCAGGTGGCCCGTGTGGGCAGGTAGAGGCCCACCCAAAGCGTGTCGGCGGCTGTAAAGTAGGTAGCCTCCTGATACTTCACATGGTTCTCGGCACCCGTGCCGCCGCAGCAAGTCGCCTGCGGTGTCTCGTTGCCCCAAGGCTTGCTGGCATCGAGGCCCACGGCATACTGGTAGAGCACGGCATACTGTCGCGGGTTGACGGAGCCTACGAGCTGGTTGTAGAGCACGCGCTCATAGTAGTCCATGTAGCGTGCGTCGTTTGGGTGGTAGGCGTTGAGGTCCTTGGTGAGCTTGGCGAGGTTGTAGGCACAGCAGGTCTCGTTGATGTCGGGGCCAGCGGAATTGGTGGCCAGACTGACCATCTGCTTGTAGGGTTGGCGGAACATCTCGCCGTTGCCCACGCCGCCCATGGCGTAGCGGTAGCGTCCCTGCACCAAATCCCAAAAATTGGAGGCGATGTGCCAATAGTAAGGGTTGTGGTTGGAGCGGTATGATCGCAGCGCACCCACGATCATGGGTATGTGCTGGTTGGCGTGACGGTCGCGTATGGCGTCAACGCCCTTGGCCAGCGGTGAGTAGAAGGCGGGCGCGTCGAAGAAGGCGGCAGCTTCGATGAGGTGTGCCTTGTCGGTCTTGTCGGCCGTCATTTCCGAGAGCCGCGAGAGCGACTCCTGTATGCCGCCGAGCTCGCCGGCGATATACATGTTCCACATCTCGTAGCGGTTGCCGGGCTTGCTGCGCCGCTCTGCCTGTGTGCCGTCGGTCTTGACGTAGGTGCGGTAGTGGAGACGGTTCCATATCCAGAGGCCCATGTCCTTTGCGATGGTGAGCGCCTTGGCAGATATTTTCTTGTCGTCGACGAGGTTGGCCACGTCGATGAGTCCCGCGAGCTGCTTGTGAACGGTGTAGTAGGGTGCCCACACGCCCTCCTCGTTGTTGTAGGGGGCATAACGCTCGATGAGTGCGCAGTGCTGGGCGGGTATGGCGTTGATGTATCCGTAGCCATAGTGGGCATAGTCGGCCTTGTAGCGGTCGAAGTCCTTCCAAGTGCCGCCCATGGTCTGTAGCTCGGCCTCGGGTGCGAGGTCACGCGCTTCGCGGTAGCGTCCGAGTTCCTTGTCGAAGACGAAGGTGCGCTCCTGGCACTCGCGCATCTGGTCTACCACGAGCTTGATGTTTTTCTTTATTTGCTGGCGCTTGGCCTTGTCGGGGCATGACACATAGGCCATGGCCATCGCCGAGAGATAGTGGCCGGTGCCGTGTCCCTTGAGCTTCGTGGTGGGCGAGTCCCATCCGTCGGCCTCAGGATAGCCCTCGGTGGAGAGGCCGTAGGTGTCGCGGTAGTTGTAGACCTGCTGTCGGGGGTCGAGCGAGAGCAGGTTGTCGATGTCGAGGTCACGGTTGTGCGTGAGCCGGTTGTCGCCGATGAGCTGCACGCTGCCCAGCGGCAGGGGCTCAGCCACGGGCGTCGGCTCAGGCACGGGTGCCTCGGTGTCCACCACACAGACATGTGCCGTGATGGGATATCCGGCAGACGTCTTGTTGTCGCCGATGACATATCCCTGCACGTCGTAGGCCGACCCTGCGGGATGCTTGGCGGCATCGGCGGCATCCTGCTCGGTCTCGAGCGATGAGTTCATCCACTTCACCTGCCTATATTCGCCGCTCCCGTCGGTGTAGGTCACCCAAAGACGGTATGGCAGCATGGGAATCGTTCCGGCTGTGGTGGTGACGGCAATGGGCGTGACTGTCTTGATTTTTGCCCCCTGTGCGGCGGCAGAGAGCGTCGTTGCGAGGCAGAGAGCCAAGAGTGTGGTCTTTTTCATATTGTCAAAATGATACGATGGTCGCTTACATTACGATGGTCGCTTACATTACGATGGTTATTCACATGGGGTTTTCATGCTTGCGTGACTCGCGAAGGGGGGCTTCCGCCGCTTGCGAGTGGTTGCTTGCGCAAAGATAAGAAAAAAAACATGCTTTTATGGCAAACAACAAACTTTTCGCCATATGCCGCGCATATAAAAGGCAAATCCCCGACTCAGCGCTCTGAGTTGGGGATTTGTGTTAACCCAAAAAACTAACTTTTTAAACCTAAAAACTAAAAACCTATATGAAACAATCTACTAACCTAAACTGTGTATATGAAATAAAGTCTAATAAGACGACCTTCTCACGAAGACCATTGTCTTTTTGACGTTGCAAAATTAGCCAGAATAGCATTATGCACCAAATATTTTCAAAGAGTTTATGTATTTTTTCCAATTAATTTTGACTTACGTCAAAACCATAAACACAAGCACATATTAGTTAACAATCGTTCATATTGCTAACAACCTTAAATTTTTATATCTATCTGTTTATTAGATGATAAGAAGAATGCCTGATTGTAGTGTGTGCGCACACATATTTTTGACTTATATCAAAAATAAAGCAGAAAAACGAATAAAACATGAAAAATGATTTGAAGGTATTTAGAATCTGCCTAACTTTGCAGTGTCAAAAGGAACAAAGGAACTCCAAGCAGGAGTTTAACCCTCGCGAGAAGGTCATTCCTTAAACGACACATAACATTTGAAGATTAGTAGATTGTTTCATATAGGTTTTTAGTTTTTAGGTTTAAAGTTAGTTTTTAGGTTTTCATTAGGTCTTAGTTAGTTTTTGGTAAATAGATTAAGATTAGTTTTTAGGTTAACACAAATCCCCAACTCTGAGCGCAGAGCTGGGGATTTGCTTTTTCATGCTACCTGTCAAAAGCGTTTCGGCTTTTCTATGGTAAGTCGTTTGTCTATACGGTATATCTTCTATACCTTTTTTGCACTATTCTGATTGACTGTCTTCAAACGCGGCTTTCTCAGCCGCTGCGATTATATCCTCACGATCGTTTTCCTTTTGGGAAGGGATGGTGTCGCGCTCCTCTGTCATGGCGCTTTCCTGCTCAGAGTAAACACGCTCGCGGAAAGCCGTCTCGTGCTTTGTCTCGTCGTTTTCAGAAGTAGCGTTATTCATGAATACTTGCGTGGAGTCGATGTTTGGAAGAGCGTTCACGGGTTCTTCCTCCATCTTGGTGCGTTCACCCTTTGCCTTGAACACCGCGTCGATGAACTGCGGCTCACGCTTCAGTTTCTCAAGCGTTTCCTTTGAAGCCTTTTGTTGGCTTTCCTTCTTGGAGAATCCGTCGCCCTTGCAACCCTCAACGCCCTCAAGCATTATCTGATAGCTGAAAACAGGGTTGCCTTCCTTGTCTTTGCCGCTGTTCAAAAGCTTGAAGTCGAGCTGCACCTTGTTTTTCTGCGTCCACTCAATGAGCTTAGACTTGAAGTTTACTTCCTTGTAAGCAACCTTGTCTATGTTGATCATCTTGGAGAGTATACGCTTCTTTATGAAGGTCATGCAAGCGTCGTAACCCCTGTCGAGGTATAACGCCCCTACGAGAGCCTCAAACGCGTTGCCTCCAAGATAGCTGTTGTGGGTGTTTGAGCGGCTACTGGAGAGTATGAGGTTGCATATGCCCATTTCCTTCGCCAACTTGTTGAGCGTTTCGCGCTGCACGAGTTTCGAGCGTGTGTTGGTAAGGAATCCCTCACGTTTTCCAGGGAAATGGCGGAAAACGATGTCGCCAACCGCACAATCAAGCACAGCGTCGCCAAGGAATTCCAGTCGCTCATTGTTGACAGGCTTTCCCTTGTTGTTGCGGTGCCTGACGCTTTTGTGCATCAGAGCTATCTTGTAATAAGAAATATTATGAGGATATACCCCTATTATGGAATACAATGAAGCATAAAGCTCCTTCTCCTTCCGGAAAGGGAGCTTTATGCGGTCTATTATGTTGATTAACATAAAGAGTTATTCAGCAAATTTCTTGAAGATGACACAAGCGTTGTGTCCGCCAAATCCAAACGTGTTGGAAAGAGCGGCGCGCACCTCGCGCTTCTGCGGCTTGTTGAACGTGAAGTTCAACTTATAGTCGAGATCTGGGTCATCATCGCCGTCCTCATGGTTGATTGTCGGTGGCACAACGTCGTTTACCACGCTCAGCACGCTGAACATAGCCTCTGCAGCGCCAGCCGCGCCAAGCATGTGGCCGGTCATTGACTTTGTGGAAGAAATGTTGAGTTTGTAAGCGTCGTCTCCAAAGAGTTCCTTGATGGCCTTAGCCTCCGACAAGTCGCCCACGTGGGTTGACGTGCCATGCACGTTGATGTAGTCGATGTCAGACGTAGACATTTCGGCGTCCTTCAACGCTTCCTGCATTACGAGCTTTGCTCCGAGACCCTCTGGGTGTGAGGCAGTGATGTGGTAAGCGTCAGCGCTCATTCCCGCACCTGCCATCTCAGCATAGATGTGAGCCCCGCGCTTCTTGGCGTGCTCCAATGTCTCGAGAATGAGGCAAGCTGAACCCTCGCCCATGACAAAACCGTCGCGGCTGCCGCTGAATGGGCGGCTGGCATGTTCAGGATCGTCGTTGCGTGGAGACAATGCCTTCATGGAGCAGAAACCTCCAAGGCCACACTCAGTGATAGCCGCCTCAGAACCTCCAGCCAAGATGATATCCGCCTTTCCAAGACGCAGCAAGTTGAATGCGTCGGCAAGAGCATGAGAAGAAGATGCGCAAGCGCTTGTCGTCACATAGTTTGGACCATGGAATCCGAAATGGATACTGATCTGACCTGCTGTGATGTCGGAAATCATTTTGGGGATAAAGAATGGGCTAAACTTAGGAGCATCGTCTAAATGCTGGCCATAGTACATCACCTCCTCCTGAAAAGTCTGTATGCCGCCAATGCCAATGCCATAGACAACGCCAACGCGGTTTTTGTCTACCGTGTCAAGGTCTATCTTGGAGTCGGCCACAGCCTGAACAGCCGCTGCCATGCCAAGTTGCGTGCAACGGTCCATCTTGCGGGCTTCCTTACGGTCGATATAGTCGGCAGCCTTAAAGTCCTTAACCTCACAAGCGAACTGAGTTCTGAACTTGGAAGGGTCAAAAAGTGTAATAGGAGCCGCGCCACTCTTGCCCTCAAGGATGTTTTTCCATGTCTCCTCGACACTGTTGCCAAGCGGAGTGAGAGCGCCAAGTCCTGTTACTACTACTCTGTTCAATTCCATTTGAAAAACTTTCGTTAATACAAAAAAAGCGTTTAATGGCTATCATTAAACGCTGGGCATAACGCCAAATTTATTTACTTAGCGTTCTCGTTGATGTAGTTGATGGCATCCTGGACAGTCTGGATTGTCTCAGCCTTGTCGTCAGGGATAGAGATGCCAAACTCCTTCTCAAACTCCATGATGAGCTCGACAGTGTCGAGAGAGTCTGCACCAAGATCGTTGGTGAAACTTGCTTCAGGCTTAACGTCTGCCTCGTCAACACCAAGCTTATCTACGATGATTGCCTTAACCTTTGATTCAATTTCTGACATAATTGTAGTCTTTTTTATTAATTAATAATTGAAATTTCAAAACATTTTTTCTCAAAAACGTGTGCAAAGTAACTAACTTTTTGGCAATTACGCAAATAAAACATTGAAAAATTGATGTAATAATGCACAAACGATAGTATATTGTGCATTTACATCGTCTTTTCAATTGATATATATCACTGTTCGCGCGCTATTTAATTTGTGAAAAGGTTGGATAGTTCGAAATAAGTTATTAATTTTGCAGAAATCTAAAGACAATTAATTCAAGTATGTCATTTACTCAGAAATGTAATGAAATCTTCAATAAAAGCATTGAGGATTACCACGTTAAAAACAATATCGACACCCCTATCAGCAACCCCTACGGGCATGACACGATAGAGAATCGCCTATACCTCAAATGTTGGATTGATTGCGTGCAATGGCATATGGAGGACATCATCCGTGACCCACACATCGACCCGCAGGAGGGTATGCAGCTCAAACACCGCATCGACCGCTCAAACCAAGACCGCACAGATCTCGTAGAGCAGATCGACTCGTGGTTCAGGCAACATTTCTCCGACGTTACGCCAAAGGCCGAAGCGCGCTTGAACACTGAAAGCCCTGCGTGGGCAGTAGACAGGCTCTCTATTCTCGCCCTGAAGATTTACCACATGAGCGAGCAGGCAAATCGCGAAGACGCCACTCCGCAGCACCGTGAGTTGTGCAACGGAAAGCTCAACGTGCTCTTGGAGCAGCAGAAAGACTTGTCTACAGCCATAGACCAGTTGCTGGACAACATCAAGGAGGGAAACATATACATGAAAGTGTATAGGCAAATGAAGATGTACAACGATCCGAGCACCAATCCCATACTCTACCAAAAGAAGTGAAGACCGACCATATACTCATAATACGCTTCTCCGCCATGGGCGACGTGGCCATGACGGTTCCTGTGGTTTACGCTCTTGCCAAGGAGTACCCGAGCTTGCGGATAACAATGCTCTCGCAGCCCTTCGCAAGGCCTCTCTTCGAGAATATTGCCCCTAATGTCAGCTTCATGGAGGCTGACATAAAAAATGAGTACAAGGGCATAAAGGGATTAAATGCTCTATACAGAAGATTGGTGGCAAAGCAATTCACGGCTATAGCCGACTTGCACAACGTGTTGAGGTCAAGCTATCTACGAATGAGATTTAACCTCGGTCAAAACAAAGTGGCTCACATCGACAAGCACCGCAACCTGAGAAAACAACTCACTGCGACGAAAGACAAGGTGATGGAGCCTATACCAACCGCTTTCGACAATTATAAAGATGTGTTAGCCAAATTGGGCTATCCAATAAATACCATCGATTTTAAGTCGGTCTTCCCTTCAAAAGGCCCGTTGAGATTGCTTCCCACGGAGATTGGCGAGAAAAAAGATTTCCAACAATGGATTGGCATAGCGCCTTTCGCGGCGCATGAGGGCAAGGCTTATCCTCTTGACAACATGGAGATTGTCATCGACGGCATACTAAAGCGTCATCCCTCGGCACGTGTTTTCCTCTTCGGTGGCGGAAAACACGAGACTGAACTTTTAAAAGGCGTGGCTGAAAGGCACAAATATTGCACCGTGGTGCCTGGTTTGCTCCACGACCTGCGCGAGGAGCTCATACTCATGAGCAACCTCGACGTCATGGTGAGCATGGATTCCGCTAACATGCATCTCGCATCGCTTACAGGCACGCCAGTGGTGAGCGTATGGGGAGCCACGCATCCCTACGCCGGATTCATGGGCTGGAACCAGAAAGACGAAAACGCGGTGCAGGTGTCGCTGCCGTGCCGTCCATGCTCCATTTTTGGCAACAAGCCATGCCATAGAGGTGACTATGCGTGCTTGCAACAGATAAATGCGTCTACTATCGTACAGAGAATAGAAAATAACTTATGATTAAATACAGTGGATAACACTGTGGATAAGGCTGTGGAAAACTATTACGATTTCCACAGCCTTATTGTTTTCGCCCAACCGCATGGGATATCAACATGGTTATACAAGTATTATCAAACCATTTTCAACACATTATCACAAGCAAAAGTTATTCAACTTATACTTATCAACATATCAAACATTTTGTGGAAAACCACGTAATGGTCTATGATAAAGCTTTTTGATATTATAAATGGATGTATATAATCGCATCTCTATTGTTTATAATTAATAAAGCAAATATTTCTGAGATAAAGTATCAACATATCAACAGCCTATCATCATACTATTATTTTTCTTTTAAATTTTAAAATAGAATAGATAATAATAATAAGGTTGTGGAAAAACGTTAACTTTGCATCCATGCAAGGATTGTCTATTCTTATCCCAGTATATCGAGACTCGTGTGTGGCACAGGTAATGGCATTGCACCGTCAATGCCAACGCTTGGACATGCCATGGGAAATAGTGGTGGCAGACGATGGTTCACCGTCGCCTTGTGATGCATTTAACGATGAAATATGCCTTATGTCGTGTTGCAGGCTTATAAAGCGGCATGAAAACGTCGGCAGAGCGGCTATAAGAAACTTTCTCGCGCGTGAGGCACAGTTCGACACCTTATTATATATAGACGCTGGAATGATGCCTTCTGAGGGCTTTATAAAGAGATACGTGGATAGCATGAGCAAGGCAAGCGTGGTTTGTGGGAGCATAGGCGTGGCGGAAGACAGCATAGACTTGCGTAACCTTAGGTGTCTTAACGAGATGAGAGCAAGGAAACGCTATTCGTTGAGAAAAAACAATTTGTTTCCGTATAAGAATTTCCATTCGGGCAACTTCATGGCCGAGAGGCAGGTTGTGCTTGACAATCCTTTTCGTGAGGACATAAAGACATACGGCTATGAAGACACGCTCTTCGGAAAAGAACTGGCCGACAGGCATATAAGCATTCTCCATATAGAGAACTTGTTGCTTTTCGTGAGATTTGAAAGCAACCGCCGTTTTCTTGAAAAGACGGAAGAAGCCATGAGCACTCTATATGCCCATAGGGACGACTTGAAAGGATACTCTGCCCTACTCCACCTTGTTGAACATCTGCAACGTTATCATCTATTGTGGATAACTGTGTGGATAAACCAGTTGATAAGCACAGCCGTAAGACGTAGACTTATGGGAGACACACCAAGCCTCTTTCTATATAATGTTTTCAGAGTGTGCTGTCTTTCAAGCAATTATATGAATAAAAAGTAACAATATTCAAGCAATGAATACAATAGCAGAAAAGGAAGAACAAATATTGATAAGCATAACAGGTCAAGACCGCCCGGGGCTTACGGCATCCGTAATGGCTATTCTGGCAAAGTATGATGCACAGGTTCTCGACATAGGCCAGGCTGACATCCATTCCACCTTGTCGCTCGGCATTCTCATGCGGCTCGACGGGATGCACTCGTGGCAGGTTATGAAGGAATTGCTCTTCAAGGCTACGGAGCTTGGCGTGAACATAGAGTATTCGCCAATCAGCGACGATGAGTATGAGGGATGGGTAAACCAGCAAGGCAAGAACCGATACATACTCACCATTATAGGCCGTTCGCTCTCGGCACGCCAGATAGAGGCCACCACGAAGATAATAGCTGAGCAAGGGTTGAACATCGACTCCATCTTGCGTCTCACGGGCAGGATGAGCATCAAGCAGCCCAAGCGAAACGTCAGGGCGTGCATAGAGTTCTCGCTGCGTGGCAACCCTGCCGACACTACGGCCATGCAGAAGGAACTGATGAACATGTCGCAGGAGATGGCGGTCGACTTCTCGTTCCAGCACGACGACATGTATCGCAGGATGAGGAGGTTGATATGTTTCGACATGGACTCTACGCTCATACAGACAGAGTGTATAGATGAACTTGCCAAGCGCGCGGGAGTGGGCGACAAGGTGAAGGAAATCACGGCGCGCGCCATGCGTGGAGAAATAGATTTCAAGGAGAGTTTCAAGGAGCGTGTGGCGTTGTTGAAAGGTCTCGATGCAAGCGTGATGAAAGACATTGCGGAAAACCTGCCTATCACCGAAGGCACAGACAGGCTTATGAGTGTGCTGAAGACTTGCGGCTACAAGATAGCCATCCTGAGCGGAGGTTTCACCTATTTCGGTGAATACTTGCGCAAGAAATATGGCATCGACTATGTTTATGCCAACGAACTGGAGATAGGCGACGACGGCAAGCTGACTGGCCGTTATGTCGGCGACATAGTGGACGGCCACCGCAAGGCAGAGCTACTAAAGCTCATAGCGCAGGTTGAAAAGGTGAACATTGCCCAGACTATTGCCGTGGGCGACGGTGCCAACGACTTGCCAATGATTGGGGAGGCTGGTCTTGGCATAGCTTTCCATGCCAAGCCTCGTGTGGCTGCCAATGCCAAGCAGAGCATCAACACGATGGGAATAGATGGCATTCTCTATTTCCTCGGGTTCAAGGACAGCTACTTGGGTGAGCAAGGCAGGCTGTAGGAAGGGATGCACGTCAATAAAAACGGCAACGACATGTCTAAATAAGTTATGTCATAGCGTGATTGAAATAGCTCATTCCATGTATCAGTGGTATACATGTTGTATGCGAATGTGACCACAACGAGAAAAATCATCGCCAAGGCTATATGATGCATAAGTAGCCTATAATCATTTTGCCAAGACAGGGCCAGATAAGTAAAGACGGGTATGAGCAATAAGACTATTGCCATGCTTCCTTGCCTTGTTTGCAATATGAATGGGTTGTATTGGAAGAAAAATAGCATTTCACCATTCCAAAACATGAACGGAATGAAGGTGATTATAAATGTGCATACAATGTAAGTGGGAAACATTATTTGCCGCAATCCACTAAATTTGCGGTAAAAGGGGAAAATGAAGATAAAAAACGGTATTGACGTGGCTAAACGGGTGCTAAGCAAAATACCGATTATAAAAGCTGTCTTTTTCCAATGTTTCTTTACGTCTACGGAGTTGAGATAGAGATAATTTATAATACTTGCTACTATAAGGAAATTAGTTATCAAGTCACTTCTTACCATGCACTCATACAGTATGGCAGGCGAAAGCAACAGCAAGACGCAGATGCAAGACAACTGTTTGGAAGTGAGTCTTTTCCAAATGGACATGAAGAATATGCCCAATGAAAAGAAAAAGGAGAGTCCTACATTTCCGAGTGCATAGAATGGAATATGAAAAAACTGCCATATAGGGAATGGTGAGCCGTATCCACCCAAATGAGTTTGTGCGGAATATGGATAGATGCCATGGAAGAGGTTGTAGATGAAATTATGAATGGCTGACCAGCGATCCACTTTCAACTGGCAAGGATCTATTAGCGATTGGCCAATGGCCAGCAATATGGCATAAGATAAGATTAGTATAAGTATCGTCTTCTTCTTGATGCTTATACGTTGCAGGATAAAAAGGGCAATGAAAATGGATACCGTGTAGCCGATCGCTGCCACGACAGACAGTTTGCAACTTATTCTTGCCGTGTATTTGACAATAAACAGCAGATTTATTGTCAAATAAAGTATAAGCGAAGCGTTTAATTTACGACTGCTATTTTGCATACCACTCCTTTTTCACCTTCACTTGTTGCTATTTCAACCATGTAGATGCCGCTTGCCACTCGTCGTCCGTCAAGGTCAAGACCATACCATTTGTATTGTCCGTTCTCGGAGGTGCCTTCGTTGACCAGTGTGCCGCTGCTTGTGACAATCTTGACCGTAGAGCCACTTTCCAGTCCTGTGATGGTGATGGCTCCTGAATAGCCTGGGCGTACAGGGTTTGGATATGCCCATACGTTGTCTTTGGTCATACCGTCGCTGTTGTCAGGGAAATTAGGGGTATAAGAGCAGAGACCCTTGTCCGTGCCAATATAAAATTCGCCTGTCAAGTCATTGTATGCCAATGAGAGTATGTTGTCTGAAAGCAACTTGCTGTTGCTGCTGGTGAAGTGTGCCAGCGTGGTGATATTGTCAGAGTCTATGATATAAAGTCCGTTGCCTGTCGTGCCAAACCATTTCCTGTTGTTATTGTCTATGTATATGCAACGTGTGTTCACGCCTGACAAAAGGTAGTCGGCATAGTTGGTGCCATCGTTTCGTGGCACTTTTATTTGGTTGTAGACAGGTGACGACGCGTCTATCTGGTCAGTTGTAAGCATGAATGGCCCTTGGTCGGTGCCTATCCACATGTTATGGCTTTTATCTTCAACAACGCAATAAACGTTGTATATATCGCTTATTTGCGTGCCGTCTTGATTGATGAAAGGTCCTACAAATTTGGTAAGTACATTGTTGTCTTTTTGATAGGCATAGAATGAAGGTTTCTGCCAGTTTTCATTGACAAACCACATCAATCCCCTACTGTCAATGGTTGGCGCGCTAAGCATTGCAAGACCCTTCAGGTCTTCTTTATAGAATGTTTGCCATTTCTTTTCCGCTGAATATTTCAATATGTTTTGTTCATTATTCAATGAATTGAATATCCATAGGTCACCATTTTCATCGTATTTTAGTGCGCTGACAAAAACATAGTTTTTATTGTTGCTGAAAGTTGGTGCGATAGGGCTGTTGTCGTATGTATAGTGATTGGTGAAATTCCCGTTGTTGAATTCATATAAGCCATTTATCGCTCCTGCAAAGACGTGTCCGTCGTCTTTGGGGTCAATTTCAATACACCCCACATCTTTAAATGGAATACCGGTCTTTTCTTGTATGTTTTCCTGAAATATATCCCATTTTTCATTGTTTAATAATTGTATGCAGCCAGGATAATTCAAGTCGCTAACTACATTATAACCGCCTGCGCAACAGTACAACTTCCCGTTGTGCATTTTCATGAACCCGAATTGGTTGTACTTTGGTCCGTCTGGTTTAATCTTGTTCACGGTGGCAAGCAAGTCGGCATCCATGGTCTTGGGCCGTGCCGTATAGTCGCCTATGCGTACCCATTGGTTTGGATTGAGGAGGTTGGATGTGAATTCAGCGCGATAAAGACCTTTCGTGGAGCTGGCGGCATAGATATATTTGTTGTCGGTGTAGCAATAGTCTACGCGGAAGCCGAGTTGGTAAGTGTCGGTAAACGATGCCTTGGCCACGTTGAGCCTCACGATGCCGAAATTGGTGGAGATATAAGCATCGTTTCCTTGGATATCCACACTGTTTATGGATTTATCCACAGTCATAGACGTGTTCATGTATGCCGGCATGTTCACCACGTCGCCATTCTGCGAGAGCAAGTCTATATTGTGGTCATCATAGGTTATGACGAGCCTTTTTGCCGCCTTGCACCATGTTATGTGCGATATTTCACAGTCGGACAGCACTGTGGTCTTGTCGTATGTTCTAACCTCCTGGTCTTGCGTGTCATAGCTGAACAGTGCGCCAGAGGCGAGGACATAGAGCATTCCGTCGTTTGTTCGCTCTATCTCCTTTGGCTCGTAGTAGCTCAGGTATGTTTTCCACTGTGCGGAGACTCCACAGAGTAAAGTTGTCCACATCAATGCACACAAAAGTATTCTTCTTCCTATCATCACTTACTTTACAGATATACTACAAAAACAACGTGTTACCGCAAAAATATATTGCTTTCAAGTCCACAGATTTTTCTTGTCCACGAAAAACACGGAGGATCACGAAAAATGAAGGACACGAATTTTCTTGTCCACGATTTTTTTTTGTCCACGAAAAGCACGGAGGACCACGAAAAATGAAGGACACGAATTTTTCTTGTCCACGAATTTTTTTTTGTCCACGAAAAGCACGCAGGACCACGAAAATTAAGGACACGAAAAATAGAGTCCACGATTTTTCTTGTCCACGATTTTTTCTTGTCCACGAAAAGCACGGAGATTCACGAAAAATGAAGGGCACTAATTTTCTTGTCCACGATTTTTTTTTTGTCCACGAAAAGCACGGAGATTCACGAAAATTAAAGTACACGAAAATTCGAGGACATGAAATAAATTTGTTATAATTATAGTACGAGTCTTTTTGTTTTGAGAAGGGCTTCACCGAAATTTATCAGGAGACCAAGGTGAAACCCTGTAGCTTTCAAGTAGTTGATTACTTGTGAACAGTGATTGTTATCAATATTGGAAAGGGCTTTCAGTTCTACGATTATATTATCATAGCACACGAAATCAGCTATATAGCAGTGTTCGATGAATTGCTCTTTATATTTTATTTTGAGTCTCTTTTCTCTTTCGAATGGAATATTTCTCAATGAAAATTCTATTGCCAAGGCATCTCCGTATACACCTTCAAGAAATCCGTTTCCAAGATTTTTATGAACCTCTAATGCGGCCCCTATGATATTATAGGATTCTTCTTGGTATATCATCCTACCATCCATATTTCATGTTTGATAATCTTCGTGTTCTCGGATTCTCTTTTTGCTTGCTAATTTCGTGCCCTCGAATTTTCGTGTCCTTTAATTTCGTGTCCTTTAATTTTCGTGTCTTTCCGTGTTTTTCGTGGACAAGAAAATTCGTAGGCAAGAGAGTTTTTCGTGTCCTTCATTTTTCGTGGTCCTCCGTGCTTTTCGTGGACAAGAAAATTCGTGTCCTTGATTTTTCGTGGTCCTCCGTGTTTTTCGTGGACAAGAAAAATTCGTGGACAAGTAAACTTAGTGGACTATTCTTCGTGGATGAGCCAGTCGGCAAGTTTTTCCACGGCCTTGGCTCTGTGGCTTATCTTGTTTTTTACATCCTCTCCGAGCTCCGCGAAACTCTTGTCGTAGCCGTTTGGTATGAAGATAGGGTCATAGCCGAAGCCCTCCGTGCCATGCTTCTCATGGGCAATACGACCCTCCACGACGCCCTCGAAACGGTATTCGCGCGAGCAGACGCGATTTCCGCCTTCCATCTGTATGAGCGAGATAACGGTACGGAAACGCGCCTTGCGGTTAGTGTTGTCGCCGAGCTTGGCGAGCAGTTTCCTCATGTTAGCCTCACTGTCGTGGTCGGTGCCTTCAGCGTAGCGCGCCGAGTGAACCCCAGGCTCACCGTTGAGCGCGTCAACCTCAAGCCCGGTGTCATCGGCAAAACAGTCTATGTGATACTTGTCGAAAACATATTCAGCCTTTTGATGCGCATTGGCTTCCAAGGAGTTGCCAGTCTCGGGAATATCCTCATGGCACCCTATGTCGGCAAGTGAGACGATCTCAAATGTTGGACCAATAATCTCCCGTATCTCCTGTAGTTTATGTGAATTGTTGGTCGCGAATACTATTTTCATTTATTATGTTTTCGTTTGTTTTGTTCTTTTTATCCTTGGGCAGTTTCACCTTCACGTGGTCGAAACCCTCACCATATACGCCTATCACCGAGCTCTGCGACACGAAGGCGTTGGGGTCTATCATCTTTATAAGACGGAATATTGGCGTACTCTCACGTTTGCGCGCAAGAATGCAGAGCACCTTCATCTCTTGACCCGTGTACCAGCCGTGACCATCAAGGATAGTGACGCCACGATCGAGCTGAGTGCCAATGGCATCGGCTATCTCTTGGCTTTTCTTGGAGAAAATCATGAATTGCACAGACTCGCGACGCACGTTCATCACGTGGTCGAGCATGAAGTTCTCCACAACCATGGTACACAGGCCAAACATGACCTTGTGAACCCTGTTTATGGTGTCGCCAAACTGTGGGAAGAACATACAACTTCCGATGATACACAAGTCTATGGCAAGCAACACTTGGCCCAGCGAGAAGTTGTAGTATTTGTTTACGGATGCCGCTATGATGTCGGTGCCGCCGGTGGAGCCGTTGCTTAGGAAAACTATGGCAAGCGCTGAACCGGTTAGCATACAACCTATTAGCAGCGACATGAAGTCTTGGTTTTCTCCCAATATCTTGATATAGTTGCCATTGGCATCCATTGGCATGAGCCATTGGGCGAACCATAACATGAAATACAACACGGCAATGGCATAGATGGTCTTCATGAGGAACTTTACGCCCAACACTTTCAGACCCACTATCAACAGTGCCACGTTGATAAGGAGATACATGTTCTGGATGGGGAAACCAGTGGCGTAATAGATAACAGCCGAGATACCGGTCACTCCTCCAGTAACAATCTCATATGGAAGAAGAAAAAGGGTGAAGGCAAAGGCATAGAGGCATACGCCAAAGGTGATGCCTGCATAGTCCTTGGTCTCGTTGAATATTAGTCGCTGGTTTATTGTCATTTTGCTTAATGATTAATTAATCAAACAATCTGGTCCCCATCACCGTCTGTGGATTATTTCACCACGATGTTTATTATTCTCTTTGGCACCACGATGACTTTCATTATCTTCTTGCCTTCGGTATACTTGGCGCACCTGTCGTCGGCAAGCGTCTCCTTTTCGATGGTATTCTTGTCGGCATCGGCGGTGAATGTCTTTTGGAAACGAGCCTTGCCGTTGAAGCTCACGGTCATCTGTATCTCGTTCTCCACCAAGTATTTCTCGTCCCACTCTGGCCACTTGGCGTCGCACACTGTCGTGGTGTTGCCGAGCTGATGCCACAGCTCCTCGGCGATATGCGGGGCGAAAGGCGCGATGAGCACCACGATGTCGGAAAGCAACTCGCGGTTGTGGCACTTCTGCTGTCCGAGCTCGTTGACGCAAATCATGAATGCCGAAATGGAAGTGTTGTATGAGAAAGTCTCAATGTCTTGCGTCACCTTCTTTATGAGCTTGTGAACGCTCTTCAGGCTGTCTTGCGATGGCTCGGCGTCGTCGACGAGATACTTGTCGGAACGATTGTCCCAGAACAGTGCCCATAGCTTCTTCAAGAAGCGGAAGCAACCGTCTATGCCATTGGTGTCCCAAGGCTTGGAAGCTTCAACGGGGCCGAGGAACATCTCGTAGAGGCGGAGAGTGTCGGCACCATAGTCGCGCACGATGTCGTCGGGGTTGACAACATTGTACATTGATTTCGACATCTTCTCTATCGCCCAGCCACACTGGTATTTGCCTTCGGCACCGTCGGCTGACTTGGTGCCGTCCTCGAAGATGAACTCAGCGTCTTTATACTCAGGGCTCCAGTTCTTGAAAGCCTCGATGTCGAGTATATCGTTCTTCACGAGGTTTACCCAAACGTGGATAGGTGTCACGTCGTTGTAGTTCTTGCGCTGTCCGAAGCTTACGAACACCGGCTTGTCGGCGGTGGACAGCTCGTTGGCACGATAAACGAAATTGCTTCGTCCCTGTATCATGCCTTGGTTCACGAGCTTCTGGAAAGGTTCTTCCTCGCAGCTCACTCCGTAGTCAAATAGGAACTTGTTCCAGAACCTTGAGTAGATGAGGTGGCCTGTGGCATGCTCAGTGCCGCCCACATAGAGGTCGACGTGTCGCCAATACTCGTCCACGTCCTTGGAAACGAGACTCTTGTCGTTTTGCGGATCCATGTAGCGAATGTAATAGGCTGAGCTGCCGGCGAATCCAGGCATGGTGTAGAGGTCGAGCGGGAACACGGTCTTGTTGTCTATCTTTGTGTTCTCCACCACTTTGTTGGCCTCAGTGTCCCAAGCCCATTTCTTTGCTCTTCCCAATGGTGGCTCACCGTCTTCCGTCGGCTTATATTCCGTTATCTCTGGCAGTTCCACGGGCAGGCACTCCTCTGGCACCATCTTTGGTATGCCGTTGTCGTAGTAAACCGGGAATGGCTCACCCCAATAGCGCTGGCGCGAGAAGATGGCGTCGCGCAGGCGGTAGTTGACCTTCACGCGTCCTATGCCTTTCTCTGTGACGAACTTCTTTGTCTTGGCTATGGCCTCTTTCACGGTGCAACCGTTGAGCGTGAATCCGTCGATGCTCGTGTGCCCCTCGCGTGGAGAGTTCATCACTATGCCCTCCTTGGCGTCGAAGCTCTCCTCCGACACGTCGGCACCCTCGATAAGCGGTATGATGGGCAGGTTGAAGTGCTTGGCGAAGGCATAGTCGCGGCTGTCGTGGGCAGGCACTGCCATGATGGCTCCCGTGCCGTAGCCGGCAAGCACGTATTCTGAAATCCAGATTGGTATCTCGTCGCCGGTGAAGGGGTTGACGGCGTAGGAGCCACTGAACACTCCCGTCACCTTGCGGTCGCTCATGCGGTCGAGCTCTGTGCGGCTCTTCACGTAGTTGAGATATTTCTCTACCTCGGCTTGTTGGTCTGCCGTGGTAACCTGATTCACGTATTCGCTCTCAGGGGCGAGCACCATGAATGTCACGCCGAACATTGTGTCGGCGCGTGTGGTGAAGATAGTGAACTTCACGTCGGAGTCTTTCACGTCAAACTCCACTTCGGTACCCTCTGAGCGTCCTACCCAGTTGCGTTGCGTGTCGGATATGCTGTCGCTCCACTGTATGGTGTCGAGACCGTCGAGCAGACGCTGTGCGTAGGCGGATGTGCGCAGGCACCATTGGCTCATCTTTTTCTGCACCACGGGGAAACCGCCGCGTATGGAGACACCCTCTACCACCTCGTCGTTGGCAAGCACGGTGCCAAGGCCGGCACACCAGTTTACCATTGTCTCGCCCTTGAAGGCAATGCGGTAGTTCATCAAGGTATCGCTCTTCTGCTTGTCGTCCATGGCGTTCCACTCCTCGGCGGTAAACTGCAAGGTGTCATCGGATTGTGCGGCGTTTACGCCCTCTGTGCCTTTCTCCTCAAAATGCTTTATGAGCTTGTCTATCGGCTGGGCCTTTTTCAGGTCGTTGTCATAATATGAGTTGAACATCTTCTCGAATGCCCACTGTGTCCAATGGTAATACTTCGGGTCGCAGGTCTTTACCTCGCGATCCCAGTCGAACGAGAAGCCAATCTTGTCGAGCTGCTCGCGATAGTGGTTGATGTTTTGGTTGGTGGTGATTGCAGGATGTTGTCCAGTCTTTATGGCATATTGCTCGGCGGGCAGGCCATAGGCGTCGTAACCCATGGGGTTGAGCACGTTGAAGCCCTTCAACCGCTTGTAGCGAGCGTAGATGTCGGAGGCTATATAGCCAAGGGGATGACCAACATGCAGTCCGGCGCCAGAAGGGTAAGGAAACATGTTGAGCACATAATATTTTGGTTTTTGCGGGTCTTCCGTCACCTTGTAGGTCTTGTCGTCAACCCACTGTTTCTGCCATTTCTTCTCAATCTCTCTGAAATTGTAATCCATTGATTTGCTAACTTATTAATATTTAAGTGCAAAGATACGAATAAATTGGGAATATCAATGTAGATTTGCGATAAACGTTATCAAGATATTTTGGCTCAAACAAGCATTGCTTTCCCCCACCCCATCTGAATACCGTTTCCTTGACCGACGATATTTCTTTCATAATCGTTATAATCGGTCATGTTGTAATCTTGTAGATTGTGCGTCAAGTGTTGATAAAATATAACTTGTTGGTTTAAAGTATGATAGAAGAATACATGCGCCAACTTAGAAAAGGCCGTTCACCTTTACGCTGTAATGGCGTTGCCGTTACGTTAGGATGGCGTTGCCGTTACGTTAGAATGGAATTGCCGTTACGTTAGAATGGCGTTGCCGTTACGTTAGAATGGAATTGCCGTTACAGAAGTAGCCTACGATACGACAAAAATCTTTCTACTCTTGGCTTCCAAAAGAAGTATGGTAAAATATTGGGAATTAATGAGTTTTTTCTTAAAAAGGCTTGGAAGTATTCTGGAAAAACGCTAACTTAGCGACATAATGCTAAAAGTCATACGATCATGATATGTTCTGTTGCCAATCCTATATACGACTGCGTGTTCAAGTTCTTGATGGAAGACGAGCGCATCGCCAAGACAGTGCTTTCCGCCTTGCTTAAAAAAGAAGTCTTGAGCGTTGAGATGCGCCGCCATGAACATCCAAACGTCACGCGTGACAAGATTTCGATGTTCCGCATCGACTTCGCCGCAAGGGTCATGGAGGATGATGGCACAGTGAGGCTCATCCTCATAGAACTGCAAAAAACGTGGGTAGACACCGAGACCCTTCGCTTCCGCCGCTATCTCGCCGCACAGTATAACGCCGAGGAGAACATGGTCAAGGAGGGCGAACTGGAAGGTTATGCCATGCCGATGATTGCCGTGTATCTGCTAGGACACAGGGTCGGCGACATCGACAAGGCTGTTGTATACGTCACACACAACGCGTTCGACTATGACGGTAAGGTTGTTGAAGGAGGCATGAAAGACCCGTTTATCAATAGCTTGATTCACGACAGCATCATAGTGCAGATACCCTTGCTTCATGGTAACATAAACAATAGGCTTGACAAGGTCCTGAGCGTGTTTGACCAGTCGCAACGTGATACCAGGAATCAGCAAATAGTTTGCCTCGACGAGAAGGAGTATGCCAACGATTCTGAGATGATGTACATTCTGCACCGCTTGAGCCTTGCCGCGATGGATGCTGACGTGCGTCAGGAGATGAACGACGAGGACGAGTTCTATTCAGTGCTTGAGGCTCGCGACACACAAGTTATGAAGCTCAACGAGCAGCTAACAGAAAAAAGAAGGCAGCTGAACGAACAGAAAACTCAGCTAAACGAACAGAAAGCTCAGCTGAACGAGAAAAATGCTCAGCTGAACGAACAGAAAGCACAGCTTGACGATAAGGATGCTCAGATAGCCAAGCAGAGAAAACAGATAAGGAATATGGTCTATGCTATGGTAAACAGCGGAATGTCAATAGCTACTGTTGCCAAGACCATGAACATGTCGGAAGAGGAGATAAATCAGTTCTTGTAAGACGACAATGCAATTATGTTGGCACAACAATAATTTGCCAATTATTGTTGTGTCAAACAAAGCGGAATCCCAATGATTCTGCCTTTTCCATTAATGCAATGGCTTTTTCTGCAGCCTTAACTGTTTTGATGTAACGATTGCATTCTATTTTCTTGATGAAATTTGAAGCTTGTCTTCTCTCGATTAAGGAAAGAAAGTTTTCTTTCTTGGCCCAAACCAACATTGCTTTCCACCACTCCATCGGAATATCATTTGCTTGATTGACAATGCCTCTTTCCTTATCATTGTAATCATCCGTGTTGTAATCTCCTTGCCGTTGTAATGATATTGGCACTTTTTGTCCGTCAAGATAATCTTTCAATCCTTCCCAACAATTGAGTTTTTTTGTGAAAGAACGCGAGTTATCTTGATCAAGATAATCATTTATCCTTACTATTTCCCTCTCTATGACTTCTTCCAATTGAGGTTGTACTTTCTCATTTTTCCATATATACGTAAGATCTAACTGTTGATTGGTGAGATAAGAAATTGCAGCCATGGTGTATGTCGTTGTTCTGGATCTAAAACCATTTTGGGCGCATCGTCTCTCAAAGCATACCTCTATGTCCTTATACAGAATACTTAATGCCACAATTTTATGCCAATACAAGGCATCTATATTCGTTTGATTTTTCTTCAGAGATGTCATATAGGAACTAAAACATTTTTCTCTGCCATAGCAAGCAATATGCGGTTTCTGTTCCCAAATGGTCATGACTTTAGCAATGTCAGTCTTGGTTAACAACTGTTTTTTTGGATATTCATTTTTGAAGTTATTTTCATCAAGTTTGCTTAGGCTGGCCCTAGTATCAGTATATTGCCCTCGCATTCGTTCAAAAAACCATTTAGTGTTGGAGATTGGAGCAATCTCTTCTTTGCTCAATTTTTCTAACTCCACGAGAAACTTGTCGCCTGACTCAAAGTCGGATAGCTTGATGGCAGACTGGCTATTGGCGCATTTCGAGATAGACCTTACTATTTCCGTGTATTTTTCTTTGTCTTTTACAACGCTGACTTTCATCTCGACAAATATCTTGCTAAGGTCGCAATTCGTAGCACAGGCAATAGATGCTGTAGTTTGGCCTCCGTTAACGATTTGCCAATCTTTCAGCTTCGTGATATATTGAATGCGTCCGTTTTGCTTTAGCTCAACCTCACTTGCGGTGGTAGAGATGCCATTGTTGTAAGAGAAAAACATCTCTGGTGTCTTTTTTATTGTATTGATAATGCTTTTGTTTACTTTACTCTTGTTGCGCAAGTATGCCCTGACGTTCTTTTCAAGAATAAGTGTTCGGTATTGGTTATATATTTTGGCCAATACCTCTCCTGAGATGATAGCAAGATATGAGTCTACGTTAGGATTATCATCTTCCACCTTCAAGCATTGTATCTTTGGGGCAATGAGTTCATTGTTCTTTGAATTTTTGCTGGAAACATAATATTTTATGTCATTTTCAAAGTCTATTTCTATCTTGTCATTGCCTTGTCTTATTTGATCTTGACGGTATATGCTTGTGATGTCCCAAACATGATATTCGTAGACGATACCGTTTTCCTCTTCGTTGCGAACAGACAGGCTATTGGATGAAACCGTACCGTCAGTTAAAATATAAAACCGGATAAAACTGACATTTTTTCCAGCCTCTCTGACCATGCTAATTGCATCTTGCACATCACTGTCAAACCCACCCTCTTCTCCTTTAAAAGGAGACTTTTTCTTCATGCATTGGTTGTAGAACTCATGGAGATAATTGAAACCACTTGCCACACGTGCGTCAACCCTTGAGGCTATCGGATTTGCCCGCATCAAGAGAAACAGGTCAAGCGATTCCGCTTCGTCATTGTAGTCGTACGCGGATAACTTAGCCCTTCCTTGGGCAAAGAAACAAATTTCTGGCGCACTTACCTCGTCACATTCTTCCATACAGTCCAAGTAGTACCTCAAGAGTTCTGTATCGATATCTGTATCATTGCTCTCTGCTGAATCTTGTACCGTGTCAAGGACATATTGCGCAAATTCTTTTATGTTCATGGAGCTTACTTTTTGGGGGAGTGGTATGCTTAGTTATGGCATACTTTTTTTATCATT
This sequence comes from Oscillospiraceae bacterium, assembly GCA_963599465.1. Classification (GTDB taxonomy): domain Bacteria; phylum Bacteroidota; class Bacteroidia; order Bacteroidales; family Bacteroidaceae; genus Prevotella. The sequence goes on from CAVBXD010000012.1 coordinate 62,304, forward strand.
TTAAGGTTTTCTTCTTTGTTTGGGTGTTGTTCCGCAAAATGTCCGAAAAACTTGATGACATGGCAAAGTTGCAAGACATAACCAAAAAATAATTCTTTTTCATTTTCATCTATTATTAAGTCTTTGTCTTTTATTGTATATTCATTGGACTCACTAGTGTGCGAGTTGGTGCTTGCAAAGTTGAGAATATTCCTTGTGATGTTGCCCATGTAGTTTGGAAAGATTGTGTCTCCGTCAATCCCCTTTTTATAGTCTCCTTCTTTACCATACCTTAGCTTACTATGGCTTGTGGTTATTCCTGACATGAATCGGTTGGCATCCAAGATGTTTATTTGCCCTGCTTTCTCGATACATTCGTCGGGCAGTAAACCTATTTTATGGGCGGCACGAAATATGTGTTCCATGACTTTCCGAAGTGGATTGCCTTGAAAATCAAAATGTGTGTTTTGCTCTGGAGTATGGAGATTGCACAGCATTTTTAGCATGATGGTGCGAGCTTCCCTGCCGATAAGTTTTCCTTCACCCAAGTATTGAAAAACATCGTGGTATCTAAAAAGCACAATGTTTGATGTCTGGTTGCTTGCATTTTTTTGGATGTTCTCAAATAGTTTTTCTCTGCTATTCTCGTTCTGTGAAGGAGCAGTTTTCGAGTAAACCATTTTACCCCATTCTTCTTCATTTTCGGAACGCCTGTATTGCGCTGTGTCCATTACGGAACAGAAACCATCCATGGTGCCTGCGGATAGAACATACCAAGGTATTCTTATTTGCTTCTTACCAAATAATTCATACAAGCTTGGTAATACTTTATGGAGGAATCCGCATTCTTCAGGGTCGTTTGCACTTATTTTGCATTCCGCATCGAAGATGATGGCCGAGTAGTCTTCGGATTTTTCTTTTAACAAAATCTCCGCGGTTTCCCAATTGGTTTCATGGCATAGGTCTATGTTGTAGTTCTCTGCGATGTTTTGGAAACCTTGTATGATAGATGTGTCATCATCTATCCATAAGACCTTATATGGTTCTTCGTTTACCATGTTGATTATTCTTTAATGTTGGTATGTTCTATTTTTAAACTCCTTGAAAGTCAGTTTGTAGCTCACTGGAAATTCTGCTTGAGGAGTAGAAATAAATTCTGCTATCCCCTTAAACTCTCGCATGAGATTTCTTATCTCATATCCTCCTATACCGTGATGGGTCAGCCCACTTTTTGAAGACCTACCATAGGTGAAGACATCTTCTTCACTTATTTTCTCATTGATGGGTTTGCCATTGTTTGAAATGGTTATGCATGGTAGTCCATCATCCATCAGCAACTCTATCTTGACAATGTTGAGATTAGAACTTTCATTCTCGAAACCATGACTGCAAGCGTTGTTGATGATGTTGTTGAACACCTTGGCGAGTGCCTCTTTTGAAAACGTCACATTAGGAATATTATTAGACTCAGGGTCATATTGGTATGTAAATAGAGGACTTTTATGCTCTTCGATATATTCATTGATAAAGTTTCGTAAAGAAATGCTTTCTGTTTGCAAACCATCTGCTTGCCAAAAGTGCTCAACTTGCATTTGTAATTTTTCTATTGACATTTGGATGTTTGCATAGATATCGGGAATCGGAATCTTATGGATTTTCCCAGTTTCTTTGGAGTCATCCACGATACCATTTCCCTCTTTGCGAGCTCTCTGAAGTGAATCCCACCAGTTGCTCAGATTGAACAAGGTTTGTCCAATGGCATGTTTCTTCATGTGGACATCTCGCTTGAACTCTTCGGCAGACTGCAAGAGTTGACGATCAGCCTTGGTCAGTTTTTTGCGTGTCTCTTCCAATGACTTGAGAATATCTTCCTTGCATCTGCGATCTTGTTCTTCCAATGAAGGAACGGCAATCTTGATTTCAAGGAAATCCTCAGGCTCAAGGACGTTAGTCTTGTCCATCCCTGAAACGTCATGATAACACAGCATCAGGGCTTGCCTTGTGCAGTATTCGCTTGCGAGCTCTCTCAACAGATAGTCTTCCGTTATAAGTCCTTTTTTGATATGGAAAGGAATTATGCCTTCTTTATAGGCTATTGGTTGATTGACATCCATCAGTTTCCCTACCTTGAGACAAGTTCCACCAATTCCAGCGACAAGGCAAGATTCTTCCATCTTGAAATAAGATGGACTGTTGCTCCAGAGTTTTGGCTCCTTATTAATGTCCTTAGTGTCGATGTCTTTTGCATAAATTGCACAATCCATATACTTGGAGGAAAGCAAACTCGTAACCAGCAAAGGTAACTCGCCTTTTTCTATCCCATTGGATGAAGTTATGTCCACCAGTTCTTTTAGGGCAATGTATTTTTCACCATCTTGCAACTTTGGAAGTGTTTTGTCGATGAGATGCTGGTGTGGCACATGCTTGCTGATTCCAAAGAACTGCCTATAAGACAAACGCTCCTCGTGTTTGGCATTGCATTCCTCAGAATTTACGATTTCCATGATACGATCAACATCCAGTCCTTCCTTTTGATAGTGCTTTGGATTTGTTACACTATATCGTGGACCGCTATAATCGTTTGGTACTTCTTCTTTAAAAAACTCTTCTTTATCTTCATCAGACAAGCCTTTTTTTATATATTCAGAAAAACCTTTATAAATAGCTTTCTTTCCTTCCTCCGTCATGCCACCTCTTTTGTAGAATTCCGGAGCGGTCGCGTCAATCAGGCGAATCATTCCGCCATTGTCTCTGACTTTTTCAATGTGCAGCAAGAATGTGTCAACGTAAGTCTCTCCCCAATATATTTTTGGTAAATAGATTAATGTGACGTTTGATACCTTCTCATGTTCTGTGATGAGACTAAAGTAACTCCAAAATTCTTTGTCTTTCAGATATTCTGATGGCAATACGAAGTCAAGGCACTTGCCTGACTTAATAAAGATGAAGCAGTTAAAAATTTTTGATACCAAATCAAATGCAGAGACTTTTTGAGCATGTCTCCACATCCCATCGCAGCAGGAGAGTGCGTCATCATATTGGCGTGTCTGGTTAAGCGTCGGGTTGAACGAGAAAACATAGTCTGGGCGATAGTTTGGAGCTTTGTCTTCGTCATCGTAAGTAGCTTCATACGAAATTCCCTGACTATCCAGCAATAGTTGATAATAATCATTCGTATGGTCAAATATAAGGATATCGTCATCGTCCAATTTAATGCCATCACACTCTATGTGGTATTCAGCATTTGCATTGTAAATGGCGTAGTCGGCTATTTCACCATATGGAATGCGTACCTTGTCGTTTTTGCCTGGTTTGCCACTGAGCCTCGTGCACAGCTCAATGATGCTTTCCGGGGTCTTGTAGATGCTGTAAGGTGCGTCCTTGTCAAGAACTTCTTGTGTTAAGTCATTATAATCATGGAAATCAATATGATTCATCACGTCAGAGAACTTATGACAGTACATGATGATGGCTTTGGCTTCGGCAAGGATGACATCAATCTCCTCTTGCGTGAAATAATCGTGCAAGTCGAAAACAGAATCCTTGAAAGGCTCAACAAGCTCTGCCTTGGCATCGGGCATCTGCGAGTAGAGGGTCACTATGACATGCTTCATCACGTCTGTTTTGGAAATGCTGTTAGAGCGTGTGTTGTATTTGTTGATGAATTTGTCAACGATGTTCTTGGCTTTTGCTGAAAGAGTGTTGTTATGTGACATAATTGTGAAAATTAGAAGTTAGATATTAATCTGTTTTTGTCATTATTTCTTAATGACAATGCAAAGTTACCATGCGTTTGTGCAGTCTTTTTGCACAGATAAATATTTCTTGAAATTTTCTTCAATTTTTTCTTTTATTTCCTCTCTTAACCATTTTGGTGAAAGAACCTCTACATCTGGAGTGAATGAAAAAATCAGCTGACGTAACTCGTTGTTTGGTTTCACCCTTATAGATATGGTATGTTCTTTCATATTGACAACTTCTTGTGTGGTATGGAGAGGTTTTGAAAGAACATAAGGAAATCTGTGTGCCTCAAAGCGCAAGGTGATAATCTCTATTGGCGTTTTTTCATTTAACAGCGTAACCCCTATTATGTTATCAAAATAGGTATTGAAGTCTATTGTATCGTTTTTGTGAAATATGATGTTAGCCTTATTTAAGGATTGAATTCTGTCAAGTGCATAGATTGATAGATTTTGATATTTCTCGTTGTAACCCAAAACAAACCATCTGTTATTATATTGCTTGACATAATATGGGTGTATTGTCGCATCTTGTGTCTTACCTTTAAAACTGCAATAGTGGATATAGAATGGTTGGTGGTTTATGGTCATGTCTATAATATCTGATAAAAACTCCAAACCTTTCAATTGTTCATTGCCTTCAAAAGCAACCAAATTTTTAGAGTTTGACTTGATATTGAAGCGATACTCAAGATTTGATATTACTTCTTCGAGCCAGACGTTGGCAGGTGTTCCTCTGAATTTACCGAGCATATCTATAGTTGAGCGCAGATTATTCACATCCTCCACGCTCAACTCATTGTCAAAAATAGAGAAGTTAGGGTCTTCGTATCTGTAAAAACATTGTCGACCAGTCCCAAAAGGGTATGCTTTGATTGGTGCATCATAAGAAACTCTGTCACGCATATACCTAATATCATCGCGGATCTGGCGAAGGCTGACAATTTTGCCTGTAAAATCATATAGGCTCTCATTCACTTTGTCAACCAAATCTTCTATTGTGTATTTATGCTTGAAGTCGCTAAAACAATTGTCGAGCACCTTATATCTGAGTTGTGCGTTTTTATTTGTAGGCATGGCATGAAGTTTTCATTATATATTAGTCATACAAAGGTACTCTTTCTACTCTTGGCTTCCAAAAGAAGTATGGTAAAATATTGGGAATTAATGAGTTTTTTCTTAAAAAGGCTTGGAAGTATTCTGGAAAAACGCTAACTTAGCGACATAATGCTAAAAGTCATACGATCATGATATGTTCTGTTGCCAATCCTATATACGACTGCGTGTTCAAGTTCTTGATGGAAGACGAGCGCATCGCCAAGACAGTGCTTTCCGCCTTGCTTAAAAAAGAAGTCTTGAGCGTTGAGATGCGCCGCCATGAACATCCAAACGTCACGCGTGACAAGATTTCGATGTTCCGCATCGACTTCGCCGCAAGGGTCATGGAGGATGATGGCACAGTGAGGCTCATCCTCATAGAACTGCAAAAAACGTGGGTAGACACCGAGACCCTTCGCTTCCGCCGCTATCTCGCCGCACAGTATAACGCCGAGGAGAACATGGTCAAGGAGGGCGAACTGGAAGGTTATGCCATGCCGATGATTGCCGTGTATCTGCTAGGACACAGGGTCGGCGACATCGACAAGGCTGTTGTATACGTCACACACAACGCGTTCGACTATGACGGTAAGGTTGTTGAAGGAGGCATGAAAGACCCGTTTATCAATAGCTTGATTCACGACAGCATCATAGTGCAGATACCCTTGCTTCATGGTAACATAAACAATAGGCTTGACAAGGTCCTGAGCGTGTTTGACCAGTCGCAACGTGATACCAGGAATCAGCAAATAGTTTGCCTCGACGAGAAGGAGTATGCCAACGATTCTGAGATGATGTACATTCTGCACCGCTTGAGCCTTGCCGCGATGGATGCTGACGTGCGTCAGGAGATGAACGACGAGGACGAGTTCTATTCAGTGCTTGAGGCTCGCGACACACAAGTTATGAAGCTCAACGAGCAGCTAACAGAAAAAAGAAGGCAGCTGAACGAACAGAAAACTCAGCTAAACGAACAGAAAGCTCAGCTGAACGAGAAAAATGCTCAGTTGAACGAACAGAAAGTACAGCTGAACGAGCAGAAAGCTCAGCTGAACGAGAAAAATGCTCAGATTGCCAAGCAGATAGAACAAATAAGGAATATGGTCAAGGCTATGGTCGACAGCGGAATGCCAATAGCTACTGTGGCCAAGGTGATGAATATGTCGGTAGAGGAGATTAACGACCTATTATAGACGACAAAAAATATACAACGAAAAACAGTTCTTTCTGCTAAAGTTGTCCTGCCTCCACCTGTCTCACTATTCGTTCGGTGATGCGGTCGGTGCCATTTGGGTCGTACGACTTTTTCAGCGAGGCACCGAAAATCCATGCGAACGACTGGTAGAAGCCGGCGCGAATGGGGCCGAGAAAGGCCTTGATGAGGTCGTAGGATGAGTTGTTGCATTCGCGGTCGATGAGCTTGATGAGAAGCTTGCCTTGCGAATAGGTGAGTTTCTTCACGCGAGGCGTGTATTCCTTTTTAATGTCTTGCTCCACCACTTTCATGTGCTCGTCCTTGGCTTTTTTGTTGGGCAGCATTTCCAGGTACTCACCGGTCTCTATGATGATGCGGTCGCATTCCTTGGCAATGGGCAATACTCGTTTTATGTTGTATACCAGGCGGTTGTAGGCGGCACGCTGGCGCGCGTTCTTAAACTCTGGTTGAGGATATACCCATATGTTGTTGAGTTCCACATATTGTATGGAGTCACTACCCTGCTTCACCTTGCCAATCTTTACCATTGGCACGAATGTAGGGTTGTCCATGTCCACCTCCCTGTCTTCAGGCTTAATGTCTTTGTTGACGTTCTGCGCCATGGCGAGGATTGGAAACGCAAGGAGCAATATGATAATCAGTTTTTTCATTTTGTGTCGCTCAACATGCCGCAAAGTTACAATCTATTTGCATAATGAGCACTTAAAATACTATTAAATAAAATGAATATATTGCTTTTCAAGTTTAACTAATAATGGCGTGTTTTAGCACTAGTCACAATGCCTTAAAGACAGAAATGTTTTATAATACAGTTGCTGACGGGCACAAGGCCCGCCCCTGCAAGACGAGAACAATAATAGAGTTTTTTATTTCTCGCTGTAGATGACCTGTATCATGGTTTGTCCCACGGCCTTGAGCACGTTCTTGTCGATGTTGTCGATGTTGTCGGCAATGGTGTGCCATGTTGGTCCGAACGAGCTTTGCTGGCAGTCGGGATAATAAGGAATGATGTCTATGCACGGTATCTTAGCCGTCTGGTTCACAGGCAGATGGTCGTCGGTTATCATTCCTCCGTCGCTGTTGGGGAAAAACGAGCCGTAGCCGGCTTGCCTTGCGGCGCGCCACACCTTCTTCACTATGCTTGGAGCGTATTGTGTGGACATTCCCTCACGATAGAATTGCGCGCCCTGGCCGCCTACCATGTCGAGCAGGATGCCGTAGCGTGGGGCGTAGCCATGCGGAATGTTCTCAGCCCAATATTGTGCGCCAAGGGCGAACGATGAGCCGTCGTCTTGGGTGTCGCTCCACTGTGGCACGCCATAGTCCTCGGCGTCGAAGCACACGAAGTCGACACCGATGGCCGGCTTTTCGCCAGAACCATTGAGCAACCTTGCCAACTCCAGCATCACTGCCACGCCACTTGCGGCATCGTTGGCTGCAATGATTGGCTTGTGCCAGTTGAGCGAGTCGGGGTCGTTGTCGGCCCAGGGGCGTGAGTCCCAATGGGCGCAGATGAGTATTCGCATGGTGGCTTGCGGGTTATGGCGCGCCACGATGTTGGTGGAGTGGAGGGTAGTGCCGTCCCATCCCTTGAGGTCAGCCTTTTGCAATGTGACCTCGCAGCCATATTCCTTAAACTTTCTCTCAATCCACTTGAGACATTTCTCATGGCCGTCGCTGTTCATGGCCCTTGGTCCGAAGTCGCATTGCGTCTTGGTGAAGGCATAGGCGGAATCGGCGTTGAACGCCGGCCCTATAGGTTGTATTTTCTCAACCTCCTCTGCCTCCTCAACGTTCTCCACGTCCTTATGGGCGAACGGGCCGCTGGTGAAGAGCCACGCGGCAACGGCACAGATTATAGCTATCACGATTGTTATGATGATTTTCTTTTTCATGATGGTTTCTTGTTTGATTGCACTTGCGCCATCACTCGCAGCCAGTTTCCACCCCATATCTTTGCTATGTCGCGCTCGGAATAGCGGTGACGGAGCAGCTGCAACGTGAAGTTGATGAGCTCCGAGGCATCGGCGCAGCCACGCACAGTGCCATCTCCGTCGAAGTCGGTACCCACGCCCACATGGTCGACGCCCATGATGTCGATGGCGTGCTCAAGATGGTTCACCACGTCGATGATGGTGGCTTCGGAAGTGTCTTTTTGCAAGAATCCGTGGTAGAAAGTGGTGTGGGCCACGCCTCCCTTTGCGGCGAGAGCGCGTAGCTGGTCGTCGGTGAGGTTGCGCGGTACGTCGCATAGGGCGCGGCAGTTGCTGTGGGAGCACACTATCGGCGTGCGGCTTATGTCGAGCGCATCGTAAAACGACTTCTCGGAGGCATGGCTGAGGTCAACCATTATGCCCTCGTCGTTCATCTTGCTTATCACCTTGGCACCGAATTCCGACACGCCATTGTGCATTGCCGATCCGCGGTTGGAGTCGCAAATATCGTTGTCACCATTATGGCAAAGCGTGATGTATACCACGCCACGTTGCGCGAAATGGCGCACGTTTGCAAGGTCGTGGTTGAGGGCGAGACCGTTTTCTATGCCAAACACTATCGACTTGCGGTTTTTGCGCTTGTCCTCGTAGAGGTCGGCAGGAGTGCGCGCTATGCTGATGTAGTCGCTGTTCTCCGCCACTATTTGCTCCAGCTTGTCGAAAATGAGGTCGGCATATTGGGTAGGGGAGAGTTGTGTCGACAAGCCCTGCAGATGAGGGTTGTGCTTTATTATTCCAGCTATGTCGACCTTTTGCGAGAATTGCTCGCCGAGTTGTGGCTGTGGCAAGTAGGCAACCATTATTACCGCGTCTTGGTGACCTTCGGTCATCTTGTGCAAGTCGTAGAGTATGCGTGGGTCGCGCTGGTCGAAGCGCACGCCTTGCGGGAAGAACATGGGTGTGTCGCAATGGGTGTCGAGAGTGAGTATGCGGTCGTGCAGGTCCTTTGCCTTGGCAAACTCAGCGGCCTTGGACACAAGCCATGAGAAGAGAGGCAGACCATCGTCGCCAAGCCACTCAGGATGCCACTGCACGCCGAGGATCGACTTGTATTCGTTGCTCTCAATGGCCTCGACGATGCCGTCGGGCGATGTTGCCGACACGCTGAACAATGGTCCCGCCTTTGCCACGGCTTGGTGGTGGAACGAGTTTACCAACGCTTTCTCGCCATATAGCTCGTGGAGCGTGGTTCCAGGTTTGATGTTGACAGAGTGGGTTGGTTCTTGCCGGTCGGCGTCTTGCGAGTGCTTCAGGCGTGGCGTTGCCGAGATGCCATCTGATAGGGTGGGAGAGGAGCTGTTGATGTCTTGGCACACTTTTCCGCCCAATGCCACAGCCAAGGTTTGTATGCCGCGGCATATTCCGAGCATTGGTATCTGCCTGTTGTAGGCGAGGCGCACGGTGAGGAGCTCAGCCTCGTCGCGTGTGGCGTTGATGGAGTGGAGTTGTGGCAATGGTTCTTCGCCTGCCCACAAGGGGTTTATGTCGGCACCACCAGTGAGCAACAGTCCGTCGATATGTTCAAGGGTGTTGATGATTGCGTTTTTGTCGGCTATGGGCGGAATTATGACAGGTGTTCCGCCTGCGCGTGCCACTTGCTCATAGTATTTGTCGCGAAGGGCGGAGTCTCCGTTTACATAATTAGCAGTAATGCCAATCACCGGTTGGTGGTTGGCTTCAGGAAAGGCGGCATGGATGTCGTTGAGATGCTCGCCCAAGTCGAATGATTTCATGTTCAGTGTTCGTCTACGTTTTTTCTTTTCGTCAACGGTTCTTCTTTACAATGTGTTTATTCGTCCACGTGTACTGGAATCTCACGCTTGATGCTTTGCTCAAGAGAGATGAGTGTTTCCGTTGACACTACACCGGGTATTGTCTGCAACTTGTTGTTGAGCAAGTCCATGAGGGCTTCATTGTCTTTTGCGTAACATTTTATGAGCATGGTGTACGAGCCGGTGGTGAAATGGCATTCCACGATCTCCGGAATGTCGGAAAGCCTCTTTACAACGTCTTTATACATGGAACCTTTCTCAAGGTTTATTCCTACGTATGTGCAAGTGTGGTAGCCGAGGCTCAATGGGTTGATGTCGAATCCGCTGCCGGTGATGACACCATCTTCTATAAGGTGCTGGACACGCTGGTGGATGGCGGCGCGCGAGACACCACACTCAGCTGCTACGTCCTTGAACGGTATACGGGCGTTTTTAGAAAGAATGGAGAGAATTTTCTTGTCAAGCTTGTCTATTTTTTCCATATTGTATATTCCTATAAGTTTCTATTTACTATGATAATATATTATATGGTAGCAAAAGTAGGCAAATAAAATGATATAAACAATAAAATGCACGGATATTTTATCATATCCGTGCATTTAGTTAAGTTATTTCTTCTTTGAAGATACTTTCTTCTTTGTTGCAGGTTTCTTTTTGTTAGAAGTGGTGTTTGAAGCCTGCTTCGTTTCGGTTGTAGCCTTGCTTTCGGTGTCGGGCTTTACCTCAGGGGTCTTTATGCCTACAAGTTCAACGGTGAAGATAAGGGTGGAGTAGGGCTTAATCTCTCCAGCCTCACGCCCGCCGTAGGCGAGGTTTTGCGGAATGTATATCTCCCACTTGCTGCCAACGTTCATCGAGGTGAGGGCTTCTGTCCATCCCTTGATCACTTGGTTGCAACGGAACGAGTCGGTTTTCTTGCCGCCGTGGTTCTTCGTGGCATCGAAGGTTTTCCCGTTTATGGTCTTGCCTTCGTAAATGACCTCAACCTCGTCGGTGCTGGTAGGCTTTGGTCCGTTGCCTTCCTTGATGACTTTGTATTGAAGTCCGGATGGCAAGGTCACAACTCCGTCCTTGTTTTTGTTGCTTGCGAGCCACTCCTCGTTTTCTTTCTTGTAGATGCGGTTGCGTGTCTCACGGGCTTGCGTGTTCTTCAGTTGGAAACGCTCGCTGGCCTTGTCTGCCTTGAACACCGTGGTGTCTTGCTTCACGCCGGCGATGAATCCCTCGAAGAAAGGCTGGGCGGCAATGCTGTCGTCGGTGCCCACCAACTCGCGGCTCATGCCAGGCATGATCTGCTTCGAAGCCTGCTGCGCAATGTTGTTGCCAGCGATATAGGCAGCGAAGTCAGGGTCATTGACCTTTGACAAAGCCTCGCGGAAACCACGAATGAAGGCGTCGAGGTGAGCAGTGTCAACGTTGAGACGCTGGGTGAGATACTGCATCAAGCCTTGAGTGGCGGAATAACCAGCCGCATAACTCGTGGAATCGGATGATGTAAGCAGCTTTACGGGCTGTTCAGTGCAATTGTCGCACTTCTTTGCGTCCTTTTTCTTGCCGCCGGCAGCCATGGCATTGACTGCCACGACAAGAAATAAGGTTGCGATTAAAACAATTTTCTTCATGGTTTATTTACCAACCTTAACCAACTCAATCTTGAAAATCAGAGTGGAGAAAGGCTTGATGTCGCCAGCCTGACGCTCTTTGTAGGCAAGCTCTTGTGGGATGTAAACCTCCCAAACAGATCCCTCAGGCATGCGTGTGAGAGCCTGTGTCCATCCAGGAATCATCTGTGATGGTACCATTGACACGGGGCCATTGCCGTTCTTGTAGCTGCTCTCGAATACCTTGCCGTCGATAGTGCGGCCCTCGTATTGAACCTGCACTGATGTGGTGTCGGCAGGAATGGCACCCTTGCCCTCCTTGATGACCTTATACTGCAAGCCTGAAGGAAGAGTCACCACTCCTGGCTTCTTCTTGTTCTGTGCGAGCCACTTTTCGCCGGCAACCTTGTTTGCACCAAAGCGCTTGCTCATTGTGGCACTCTTGATTTGCTCCATCTTGCTCTGAGCGATTTGGTTGGCGCTCTCGGGAGTCATGAGACCTGTCTTGCCAGTTGCGCCAGTGATGAAGCCGGCGAGGAGGTTTTTAAGAGAGATGGTCTTTGTAGAGTCATCGCCGAAAACTTGTTGGTTCACGCCCTTTACGAGCTGGGTAGAGAGCTGCTGACCAACCTGTAGACCCATGATGTAAGCGGCCTTCTTCTTGTCGTCGCCAGCGTTGACACCCTCGTTGATACCTTTCACGAAATCGTCGATGTAGGTGGTGTCTATCACCTGACCCTGCTGGATGGCCTGATGGACATACTGCGACTGCAGCAAGCCGATGGCATAGCTCATTGAGTCGATGTCTGTCTTGAGGTCAGCCCTGGGTGCTGACGAGTTGCCGCAAGCTGAGAAAGTCAATGCGGCGGTGGCCATGATGGCCAAAGTCTTCAATGTTTTCATTTTTTATAATCTTTGTTTATGCTTCAATTTAGGAAATGCGGAAGATATTTAAATCACCTTTATAAGCTCCACGTCGAAGATGAGGGCAGCGTAAGGAGGAATTGACTGTCCGGCTCCATTCTCGCCATAAGCGAGGTTGTAAGGAATGAAGAAACGGTATTTGGCTCCCTCTTGCATGAGTTGCAGTCCCTCTGTCCAACCCTTGATCACTTGGTTGAGACCAAATGTTGCAGTCTCGCCGCGGCGATAGCTTGAGTCGAACACCTGGCCGTTGATGAGCGTGCCCTCATAGTGGCATTCCACTTGGTCGGTGGCAGACGGTTTGCAACCGTTGCCCTCGCGCAACACTTTATATTGCAGGCCAGACGGCAGTGTCTGCACGCCTTCTTTCTTAGCATTCTCTGCAAGGAAAGTCTCTCCTTCAGCCTTGGCAGCCTTTGCTTGCTCCTCGGCCTTACGGCTGAAGAACTCTTGAACGGCGGCCTGTGCGTCAGCGTCTGACAACGAGGCGTTTCCGTTGAAGACATCGGTGATGGCTTGTGCGAAATCGTTGATGTTGAGGTCGGTGGCGTTCATCTGTTGCAATTGGTGCCCAATGCTCATGCCAAGGGCGTAGCTTACTTTGTCCATTATTTTCTGTTTATGATTTGTGTCGAATAAATATTGTCGCACAAAGTTACGCTTTTTTGATAGCATAATCATAATATTTTAGTATTTTTGTGCAAATTATTGGATATAAGCGAAAAATATTGGAGACATGAAAAAGAAAGTAGTGTTTTTGACAGGAGCAGGCATGTCGGTGGAGAGTGGGTTCAAGACTTTCCGCGGCAACGACGGTTTGTGGGAGAATTATCCTGTGGAAAAGGTAGCGAGCCATGAGGGGTGGGAGAGTGACCCGAGCTTTGTTACGGAGTTTTACAACAAGCTCCGCCGCAAATTGTGGGACGCGCAGCCATGCGAGGGGCACAAGTTGATAGCCGAGATGGAAAACGACTACGACGTGACCGTTCTTACGCAAAACGTTGACAACCTTCACGAAAAAGCAGGGTCAACGAAGGTCATACACTTGCATGGAGAATTGACGAAAGTGTGTTCCAGCAATGAGCCTTATGACCCACGGTATATAAAGGAACTCACACCCGACAACAACGACGTGGAGCCGGGAACCAAGGCTGGCGACGGGTCGTTGCTCCGTCCGTTTATCGTGTTTTTCGGTGAAAGCGTGCCCATGCTTGATCCTGCTGCCAAGGCCGCGTCGGAGGCCGACATCTTTGTGATAATAGGCACGTCGCTCGTGGTATACCCTGCTGCAGGCTTGGTGCAGTTTGTCCCGAGAAACGCCCCGATCTATCTCATAGATCCAAATTCTGTTGGCATTGACAACAACGTGAGGCAGATACAGAAAGGCGCGTCGGAGGGCATGCGTGAACTGTTGAATAGGTTAAACGGTTAATAGTTTGTTTAATACCAACGGAGCCTGTTTTTCGAAAAAAACAGGCTCCGTTGGTTATTGGATGGATTAGATGTTTGGAGTGTCCCAAACCTTTGTCTTCGTGCATTCGAGTGGCAGCGACAGGTTACCCACATTCAGGGTGAAGTCGCCCTCTTCGAGAATCCATTTGCCGTCGGCGCCCACGTAGGCGAGATTCTTGGCAGGGATGGTGAAGGTTACGGTCTTGGTCTCGCCGGGCTGCAGCTCTATCTTCGTGAAGTCGCGCAGACGCTTATTGTCGGGCACCATCGTGGCTACGAGGTCGCTGGAGTAGAGCAGCACTGCTTCTTTGCCAGCCTTCTTGCCGGTGTTCTTCACGTCTACCGTCACCGTGAGCTGGTCGTCGGCGGTAAACTTTGCCTGGTTCACCTTCATGTTGCTGTATTCATAGGTGGTGTAGCTCAGGCCATAACCGAAAGGCCACTGTAGCGAAACCTTCGCGTCGTAGTTGTAGGCACCTGCCATCGTCGGCACTTCCTCTGACACCTTGTAGTCATAGGTATGGAGGGAGTTGATTTCCTTAGGATAGGTGTAGGGCATCTTGGCTGAGAAGTTAGCGTCGCCGGCGAGGAGGTTTACAAGGGCGTCGGCACCGTAGTTGCCAGGCAGGAGGATGTCTACCACGGCATTGGCAAGCGGCTCGATGTCGGCAATGAGGCGCGGACGCCCCTCGTTCAGGATGAGGACGATGGGCTTGCCAGTCTTGGCAAGCGCCTTCACCAGGTTGCGCTGGTTCCCGGAGAGCCAGAGGTCGCTAAGGTTGCCGGGTGTCTCGCAGTAGGAATTCTCACCCACGCACGCCACGATCACGTCGGCATTGGCGGCAGCGCTGACGGCCCGGTCTATCTGCGGCTCGTTCTCATCGTAATAGGATCCATTCTCGTTATATGTGACACCCTGCTCAAGGATGACGTTCTCCTTGCCATACTTGTTGCATAGTGCCTCGTAGATAGTGTTGTACTTGGTGGCGAGCTCTTCTGCCCTCGAACCCTGCCATGTGTAGGTCCAACCACCGTCGAGGCAACGCATCTGGTTGGCATTTGGACCCGTGAGGAGAATCTTCTTGCCCTTATAGAGCGGCAGGATGCCGTCGTTCTTCAAGAGTATCTCACTCTCCTCGGCGGCACGGAGCGCCTTCTCTGCAAACTCGTCGCTTCCGTATTTCTCATATCCCTTGCCGCCCGTGTTTGGCTGCTCGAAGAGGCCGAGGCGGTATTTCACACGGAGGATGCGGCGCACGGCATCGTCGATGCGCTCCATCGACACCTTGCCCTCCTCGACCAGTTCCTTCAGCAGCGGACAGAACTCCACGCTGTAGGGGTCCATCGACATGTCCACGCCGGCGTTGATGGCGAGGCGGATGGCATCCTTCTTGTCCTTCGCCACCTTCTCGCGGGTATAGAGGTTGTTGATGTCAGCCCAGTCGGTCACGATCATGCCGTCCCAGTTGAGGTCTTGCTTGAGCCACTTGGTAAGATACTCGTAGCTGGCGTGCACTGGCACCCCGTTGATGCTCGCAGAGTTTGCCATGATGGTGAGTGCGCCTGCCAAGACTGCAGCCTTGAACGGCTCGAAGTATTTCTCGCGGAGCATGGACGGCGAGAGATAGGCTGGCGTGCGGTCCTTGCCGCTCCAAGGGGCACCGTAGGCCAAGTAGTGCTTCACGCTTGTTGCCACGTTGTACTTGCCCAGATGATTAGGGTCTTCGCCTTGGTATCCCAGTATCTCTTTCTCTACCATTCGTGCGTTGACGATGGCGTCCTCGCCGAAGCTCTCCCAGATGCGGCTCCAGCGAGGGTCGCGGCCCAGGTCGAGCACGGGGTTATAGACCCATGAACAGTTGGCGGCGCGGCTCTCGTAGGCGCATACCTCGGCTCCGATGCGCGTCAGCTCGGTGTTGAATGAGGCTCCGATGTTGATGGGTTGGGGGAAGAACGTTCCGCCCTGTATGTAGGTCACGCCGTGGTTGTTGTCGAGGCCGTAGATGGTGGGAATGTTCATGTACTTCATCGACTTCTTTTGGATGAGCCTTATCCACTTCTGCCACTGATCCACTGAGCTGGCCCGTGTGCCAGGGGCGTTGAAGATGGAGCCCACCTTATATTTCGAGATGCAAGTGTCGAGCATCATCTCGTTGAGCGTCCATTCGTTTTTCTCGTTCATCTTTCCCATGACATCGAGATTCAATTCCAGCATCTGTCCTATCTTCTCGTCGAGCGTCATTTTCTTGAGCGTATTCTCGATGTTTGCCTCAATCTTTTCATCGCGTGGGATGGCGGGGCGCACACGCTGTGCCATGGCACTCATTCCTACGAGTGCGAGGGCCACAAGTAAAAAGTTTCTTTTCATTGTATGCCTGTCTTAGATATTGTAGATATATTCAAACTAACGTATCAAGCCGTTTTTTAGTTAACATTATGCCCACGTCGTGGACATACTATGCGGCATGTTTGAAGAGCTTCTTTCTCAGCCAGCCGCGCACGGGCACGTCGTAGAGCTTGAAGGAAGCGTATGCCACGGCGATGGTGAGCACGAAGATGCTCACGGACACGGCGACGTGGGTGGACAGTGGAGCGTCCGCATGGCTTGCAGCCCACGACATCTGTAGGTATATGAGAGGGAAGTGGGTGATGTAGAGAGGATAGGAAATCTCGCCGAGGAACTTGTTGATGGCTGCCGACTTGCCGCCCTTCACCGAGCTTCCTGCCCCAATCATTACTATGAGCGGGAACATCACAAGGATGCACACGGCTTCATATAGTCCGTTGGTCCATCGACCAGGCCCCATCATATCCATACCCATCCAAGGCATGCACAGCAGTACCACTACCATTAGCGAGCACCACCAGAAGCCGCCCCTCAACTTGATGAGCTTGCCTGTGCGGGAGATGAGCAGACCGCAGAAGAAGGGATAGAGCAGACGAGTGAGACCGATCTGCAACTGGTCGGGCGAGAGGCTCCAGCCGCCCACGACGGTATAAGAGATATAACTGCGTGCCTTGAGGAAGCCCGTCACGTCGATGTCGAGGCAGAGGATGAGGGTGAGCACGGCAAACACCGCTACGCATACTGCCAGTGCCACCTTGGACAGGCGGCGGATGAACAGGGCATAGAGGATGTTGGCGATATATTCCCATTGCAGCGACCAAGCGGCGCCGTCAAGTGGGTTGGTCTCTGCCCATCCGCGAATGTCCATCGACGTGGGCAGGGGAATCATCGTGAAGCACCAGAGGGCCACGAGGAGTACCATGTACCACGGCGTGTCCTTGAGGAAGGGAAATGAAGGGCAGTCGCCGAAATAGAAAAGGACAGCACCCAGGAGCGTACCGAAAATCACCATCGGGTGCAAGCGGATGAGACGGCGCTTGCAGAAGTTCCAGGTGCTCATGCGGTCCCAGCGGTCGTCGTAGGCGTAGCCGATGACGAAGCCCGACAGCACGAAGAAGAAGTCTACGGCGAGGTAGCCGTGATTGATGGGCTGGTTGGGGAAGCTATGAAAATAGGTTTCCAACAGGTGGTACGCTACTACGAGCATGGCGGCCACACCACGCAGCCCGTCAAGGATCTCATAACGCGGTTTTGAGGCAAGATAAACGTTGTTTTTCATTTTTCTATGATTGATACTTATGTTGTTTACAGTCGTGAGCTTTTAGTGCGATTTTGATTCGACTGCAAAAATAATCAAATGTTTTCTTGTCTTTTTGTCGTTTTTCTATCAACATTTGTCCTATCTTTGCAATAGCAAAAAACATTTCGACAAAACATACATGCCAGATGCCATGCATTCGGCTTGTATAGTATTTTTACCTGTTATGATAAAGACCGATTCTGTCAGTTATGATCATGTCTTGCTGAAACCCAGCGAACAGATAGGTTTGCACCACTGGAACTCGTGGGAGATGTCGTATATCATTTCCGGCGAAGGCAAGCGTATTCTCGGCGACACGGAGGAAACATTCTGTGCGGGTGAGGTGGTGTTGGTAGTGCCAGAAATGCCCCACCAATGGATCTTCGCTCACGACAAGACCGACAGTGACGGCAATATAGAAAACATAACAATATCTTTTCCTCAAGACCTGCTAACAAGATTGTCGCGTGTCATGCCCGAATTCTGTCAACTGGCAGAGTGGTATGAGCATCTTGACACATCCATAAAGTTTAAACCTTCTGAATGCGAGAAGATTGCCGTCGTATTGCGAAGGATGGAACACGAGTCGGCGCTGGAGCGCATCATGTCGCTCTTGCAACTGCTTGTTTCCATTCAGAGCAACCGAAACTTCACAGTGGCAGGCCGCTTTGCCGCACCCAGTTCCGTTGAGGAAAAGATAAAAAAGATTGAGGTTTACATAAACTGCAATTTCAACCACAACTTCAGCATTGACACGCTGGCCAAATATGTCGGCATGAACCGCAGCGCACTCTGTACGATGTTCAAGCGGCACACCGGCGAGACCATCATTGAGCATCTGCAGAACCAACGCATAGAAATAGCCAAACACTTGCTTTCAACGACATCGGAAAGTGTATCTTTCTGCTGCTATAGTTGTGGGTTCAACGACGTGCCCCATTTCAACCGCACATTCAAGCAAATGGTTGGCATGACACCGGGGGAGTATCGTGCCAAAAACAGCAAATCAAATAGTCAGCATACCAACCTCTAAAATATTATAAATCATCCGCACGGATAGCGAGTCCCTAAGGTAAATACGCTACCTTTGTCCCCATTATGCCGAGGATACCGCACGATAAGAGGCTCAGATTCTCCTGGCTGCTGCTGTTGGTTTACATACCCATGCTGCTTGCCGTCATGTTTCACCAGCATGGTGAGACGTGGACAGCTGATGCAGAGACTTATTGTGCTGACTGTGCCCATCATGTCCACCACGACGGGCATTTTCTCGCCCTGCAACATTCTCAGCACGACTGTGTTATCTGCCAATGGCAAGGCACCCCATGTCTTGCCGCTACATCCTTGTTGTGGGCAGCTTCTATCGTGCTTTTCCACTTCATTCGTCGCGCTGTCTGCTCTCCTTGCCTATGCCGTGCGAATGATGTAAAGTCAGCAAGAGCACCACCTTGTTTTTAAAGATGAAAGTAAAGAGGTAAAAAGGGCTTGCGCCGTATAACGGTGCAGGCTAAGTTTCCTTTATGCCAAAATTTTATAACTGATAAAACAAGGAAATAAATGACAACAATATTGAAAACGATATTGCTGATGGGCCTGTGCTCGTCGGCGACAGCCAATGCCATGGCTATAAACGAGGGTGATAACAACAAGGTCTTTGCGCCTATTGCTGATGAAAGCAGCGACTCCGTCAAGCACCAGCCTATGACGGAGACCGAAGTGAAACTGAACGAGGTGGTGGTGACCGGTCTTACGGGCAGTCAGAAACTGAAGCAGTCGCCTGCTCCCATCTCCATCATCTCCCCACGCCAACTGGAGATGATACCCTCCACCAACATCATCGACGCCATCGCCCGTCAACCAGGTGTCTCGCAGATTACCACGGGAAGCGGCATCTCCAAGCCCGTGATCCGTGGATTGGGCTACAACCGTGTAGTCGTTGTAAACGACGGCATCCG
Source organism: Oscillospiraceae bacterium (assembly GCA_963599465.1). Classification (GTDB taxonomy): domain Bacteria; phylum Bacteroidota; class Bacteroidia; order Bacteroidales; family Bacteroidaceae; genus Prevotella. Next base: position 81,682 of record CAVBXD010000012.1, read on the forward strand.
ACAGGAAGGTCAGCAATGGGGCGACGAGCACGGCATAGAGATAGACCCGGCGTCGGTTCATTCCGTGGAGATTCTGAAGGGTCCGGCAAGCCTGATGTACGGATCGGACGCGATGGCGGGTGTCATCATCTTCCATTCAGCCCCCACGCTGCCCAAGGGCGATATGAGGGCCAACTTCTCCACGGGCTACCAGACCAACAACGGTCTTTTCGACTACTCGCTCAACTTCGCCGGCCACAAAGGAGGTTTCGTGTGGGACACCCGCTACAGCGGCAAGATGGCGCACGCCTATAAGAACAAGTACGACGGATATGTGTTCGGTTCGTCCTTCCATGAGCAGGCTTTCTCGCAACTCCTCGGCTGGAACTACCGCCAAGGCCATTCCCACCTCA